>ONSH01000090.1 GCA_900320435.1 uncultured Prevotellaceae bacterium | reverse complement strand
TGCCGTAGGGCATCTTGATGTCACGCTCAGTGCCGTCCTTGATGAAATTGTCGCACACGACCTGCTGCTCCACCACATCGACAATGCTGTAGGCGGCACCGCGCCAGCCGTTGTCCAAATAGGAATAGTCGTCGGCCAGGATGTAGAGTGAATCTCCGGCCAGACACATGCTGCTGACGCCGACGTCCACACTGCCGCACACCTCTTCGTCGGCCAGATCAATGATGTAGAGCTGGGAAGGCGTGTATTCGTAGTCGCCGCGGCTGCTCACCCACAGCAGACCGTTGCGGTCGGCTTTGAGGCGGTGAAGGTTGACGGCCACCTCGATGCGCTTCACCTCCGTGAAGCTCTCCATGTCAATGACCGACACGGTGGTCTCGTAGTTGGGCGACATATAGCCGCCGGAGTTGGCCACATACATGCGTCCGTTCACGATTTCCAGCTCATCGGGCTGGAAGCCCACCTCACAACGCGCCACCTCACGGAGCGTGGCGGTATCCACCTTAGCCACATAACCTACCGCCGTCAAACTTGATGTAGCGACAGTTGGGGATGTCAATCTGGCCGATGCGACGCGCCGTCCATTTGTCCATCACCTCCACCTTGTTGGAACAGTTGATGACGGCGTAAAGGCGACCGCCGTAGATGGCGATGTCGTTGCCCACGTCGCCCAGCTCCTTGGGCACCTCTGGGTTGGCCTCGCCGTAGATGTTGCGGTGGTAAATGCCCGTCTGCAGGTCCATGAAGTCAAGCGTGCACTTGTTGGAGCCCATGTTGCCCTCGTTAAGCAAATAGAAGCCGACCAACCCCTTGAGCTTTTCGGGCGGAGCCACGGGCACACTCTCGGAGAGAATCACCACCTGGTCCTCACGACAGCCCCAAAGGAGCGTCAGCGACAGGCAAAGCAATATGATGTTCAGAACTCGCACGATATAATTCCTTTGAAATTACGTCCCGGCATGGGATAATTGAGCACCACGTCGTATTGCTGATTGAAGACGTTGTTGACCTCCAGCGTGGCCGCCAGTCGCACATGGCGCAGGCGCAGGCCGTAGCGAAGGGAGAGGTCGTGGGTGTACCAGGGCTGCTCGTAGTTGGCCAAAATGTTGCTCGAGCCGTGGTAGCGCTCACCCGTGTAAATGAAGCTGTAGTTGAGCATCAGGTCCATGTTGCGCTTCATGAGCCACGTGAGCGTGCCCATCGCCGAGGCCGAATGCCAGGGAATATAGGCAATCTGTCCGCCCCAGGTGCCGGCCACAGGGTCGTTGTCCTTCGGGTCGGAGTAGTCACGCGCCTTTTGATAGGTGTAGTTACCGCCGAAATCCAAACGCCAGTCGGGCGAAAATTGCCAGTCGGTCTTGAACTGGAACTCCGCGCCGAGAATCTCCACATAGCCCAGGTTCATCATCATCCAGCGATACTGGCTGTTGCCCTTGGGCACGGCGACAATTTTGTTGTCCACCTGATTGAAATAGCCGTCGGCCTTGAGCTCCAGACGGCGCAGCATATTGTGTGCCCAGGCATGCTTCCACGTGATACCGACGTCGTATTGCGTGGTGTATTCGGGCTCAAGATACTTGTTGCCCATGTCGGTGTAATAGAGATCGTTGAACGTCGGCATACGGAAGATTCGCTTGTAGAAAGCCCGCAGTTCCAGGTCTTTGTTGCCTTTGACGGGCGTCATGCTGAGGAAAACGGAAGGCGTACATTCGCTGGTGTTGTCGGTCATACGGTCGCGCACGAAGGAGCCCATCACCGAGGCCATCAGCTTCAGGCGCCACCACTGGTAGCCCGCAGCACCGGCCAGGAGCACCGTGTTGCGCGAAACGAAGTCCGTCCCCTGGAGGACGCCCTTCAACCCGTTCCACTGATAATCAACACTGAGGCCCACATCCAACTTGCCGCGACGGCGGGCGGAGTCGTCCTCCGTATCGTCGAAAACTATGTAGTGCGTGGCCGAGCTGACATAAACTTCATGCTGACGGAAAGTGTTGTCCACATAACGCAGCGTCGTGTCGGGATTGAGATAGCGCATCTTGTCCCAGGCGTACTTGATATTGAACTGGCTCTCCAACCTGCCGTCCAGCCACGCCTTCTGCGAATGGCTCTGGATGAAGAAATTGCGGTCCCATTGGCGCTGGGCGTGCTTCCACACGTTGTTGACAATGGCACCGGGAATGCCGCGCTCGGAATTGTAGAAATAAGCCTTCACGTTCCAAAGGCCCTCGTCAATGTTGCCCTGCACATAGGCCTCCACACGCTCGGCCTGTATGTCACCGTTGTTGCGCGTGGCCGTCGTGTCCCACATCACTTCCCCATTTTGGTTGACACGGCGGTAGCGGAAGTCGTACTTGCCGGTGGCATCGGTGAACTCGGCGCTCAGGCTGCTCGTCACCCTCTTCGACCACTTATGCTCCCAAAGTCCGGAGATATTCTTAAGGCCGAAGCTGCCGCCGCGGGCTGTAAATTTGAAATTGTTGTATTCCCCCTCCATGAAGAGCGGACGGCGGCTGCGCAGATAGAGCGTACCGCTGGAGCCAAAGTCCTTGGCCGGCTGAAACACACTGCTCTTCTCACCGTTGTAGAGGGTAATCTCCTCCAGATTATCCATCGAGTATTTGCCCAAATCAACGATGCCGTTTTGGGCGTTGCCCAATTGGATACCATCGTAGAAGACGCCCAGATGATTGCTGCCCATGGAACGGATGTTGACGGTCTTCATGCCGCCCACGCCGCCATAGTCTTTGAGCTGCACGCCGGAGAAATAGCGCATGGCGTCGGCCACGCTGTGGTGGCGCAGGGCCTCCATCTGCTCGCCCGAGAGCGTCTGTCCCTCTATCACCGTCTCTGCCTTGGAAGCATGCACCTCCACCTCGTCGATGTGACGCACATCGTCGGAAGCCTCCTGCGCATGCACGGGAGCGCACATGCCCATAAATAAGGACAAGGCAGAGCCTAAAACTCTTTTTCTCTTCATTCTTCAGCACCCGTATCCACGCGGGCCGTCAGGTCTTCTTTCTGCTTCACGGCAGGTTTTCTGGCTTGTCCCCCACTTGCGCGCCTTCCCGAAGCCGAAGCCTCAGTGGCTTGTGTTGCGCAGTGAAAACGGGACTTACAGCTGCGGGACAGCTCGGGACTTACACCCGATTCCCTTTTACCGCCATCGCTGGCGCACCGTAAATCTGAGTGCAAAAGTACGAAAAATAGTTGAGAGTTGAGAGTTAAGAGTTGAGAGATTTGGGGTTAATGTGCGTTTTTTCCCTCAAAGGCATGTTTTTTGACATAAAAAAGGAGCGGCACCGAAATGTCGCTCCCGTAAATATGGCCTGCTGCGGCCATCCGTCAGCAGTTCAATTCTTCAGACCCATCGCAACCATAATGGGCTTGGCATCGGCAGTTGCGAAAGTAGAAGGATCCATTTTGTACGTGGCATGATTGTAACCAATGTAATTTCTGTCCCTTTCCAGCAGTCTCTTGATGCCCTCGCCTTTCATTCTGTTAGCGAACCCGCCACCTATAGACAACTGGAAATCTTTGTTCGAACCGTCGCTATACTTCATATTCGCCGGGATGTTGAGTTCCATACTGATGTTGTACCACTCATCATCTACAAAAATTGCCTCCCCGTCAATCATGCGGGCAGCCACACAACCAACATTGTGCGTCTTATTCAAATCATAGGTGATGGTCTTTTCCCAAGAGTTTGCGGTAAGGACCTCTTGTTTAATACTGCCATCAGCATCGTAGTAGCCCACTTTGACGGGCAGACCGTTGACCACCTCAGCTCTCACCTTGATGGTTACCGTACAACTTACCTGTGATTTGTCTGCCGGCTTGGGATCATCATCATCGCCGCAGGAAGTGAGAAATACGCTCAGACCGCAAAAGAGGATGGCGGTCATCATCCAAACAAGATTCTTTTTCATAGTGTTTAGTTTTAAGAAAAACATTGTGACAATTTTCTCATTTTGTTCGTTTTCGGATGCAAATTTAACAAAACTCCCCGAAACCGACAAACATTTTCACTATTTTTTTCCAAAAAAACTACAATTCGTATTCCAGCATGGTGAAAGAATAAGGCGGCAGCTTCAGCGTGAACTGCGTTGCGGCATCCTCCTTCTCCGTCTCGGGTGCAACGGGCTGATGCTCGTAGTTGTTCTCGTCGTCGGGCTTGCCTTTGAGCACCGTCTTGAGGGCCTGCCCCTTGGGAGAGAAGCGCGTGAGATCGACGGAAGCCTTCACCGACTTACTTCCTGCATTGCACAGCTTCACATAGAGGCGGCGCGTCTCGACATTGAGCACGACGCTCTGCCCCTGCAGCTTTCCGTCGCCGTCGAGGGTGACACAGTCGCCGTAGAAGTACTGGCCGGCCGACTGGCCGAACATCTGCTGCACGTAGTAGCTGCAGGTCAGGTAGGGACGCTCGTTGTCAAAATAAATCAGGTTGGGATTCCAGTTGGTGGCGCCTTTACGGGCAAAGAGCGGCGCATAGCTCGTCATACACACCACGTCGCCGTTGCGCTCGACATGCAACAGATAGAGCGCCTCGGCAAGGGCATCGATGAGCTTCTTGTCCTTGGCGGCGTATTCACCCAAATAAACCTTCGTCTTGCGATCACGGGGATATTTGTCGTACTGGCGCGACTTGAGGAAGTAATCGTGCTTCTCATAATAGTGCTCGTCAAGAATCGGCAGACCGATCTCCTCGGCCAGTTTCCAGCCCTTCTCGAAGTCCTTGTTGCCGGGATGAGAGCCGGGGCCGGCCGTGCCCACGATAATAATTTCTGGATGAGCCGCCTGAACGCGCTCGTAAATATACTTGAAGCGCTCGATGAATTCGGGCGAAATGCGCTCCTCGTTGCCGATGCCGAGATACTTCAAGCCGAAAGGTTCGGGATGGCCGGCCTCCGCACGCTTTCGGGCCCAAACGGAGGTGGCGGGGTCGCCGTTGGCCCACTCGATGAGGTCGAGGGCGTCCTGCACCCACTCGTCCATCTGATCCATCGGCACGGCGTCCTGGGCCTGCGTCTTCATGTTCCATCCGCCGCCGGCGCCCTGACAGCTCACGCCGCAGGGCAGAATGGGCAGAGGCGCCATGTTGAGATCCTCACAGAGCTGGAAATATTCATAATAGCCCAGAGCCATCGACTGATGGTAGCCCCAGCAGTTTTTCAATCCCTGACGGGTCCACTTGGGTCCGATGGTGTTCTTCCAGCGATAGGTGTCCCACATGCCGTCGCCGCCACCGTGGATGACGCAGCCGCCGGGGAAGCGCATGAACGAGGGATGCAGTGCTGCCAGAGCCTCAACGAGATCCTTGCGCAGGCCGTGGCCCTTGTAAGTGTCTTCGGGCAGAAGCGACACATCATCGACATCCACGTCGCCCGTGTTGAGCATGATGAGCTGCAGGGCTGCATGTTTGGCTTCAGAGGCGGCCGTGAGACGCAAGCTGTAAGGCGTCCATACGGCGTCGGCGGAGATTTCCACGGTGTCGTCGGCCAGGACAGCGAGCGGCTTGCCCTTGCCCTGATGTTCGGTCAGCACCACGCGCATCTGCTTCTTCACGCCGTCGTGGTTGCGCAGGCGCAGGGAGAAGTCGTAGGCGGCGCCGGCCTTGAGGCTGATGCCGTCGAAGCCGCCGTTCTGAATGCCGAAGCCGGTCCAGCCGTTGTAGTCATAATAATGGCCCACGCGCTCCGTGTGGAGACGCATGTAGGTGGGGCGACCGAGGCCGCTGTTCACAGGCTGGATGTAGCCCAGAGAATGGCCGTGGCGCACGGTCTTCCACGCCGTACCGGGGCCCCAGCCGTCACGCTCGTTGGGGCTATATTCGAAGGATCCGTTTTGCACGAGTTCGGCGTTAAGACCGCCGTCGGCAGCGTGACTGATGTCCTCGAAGAAAATGCCGATGAGTTGATCACTGATGGCCTTGCCTGATTTAACGATACAAAAATAGAAAAACAATTTCACATAGAGGGAAACGGTTCTCTTATTTTATTATTTTTTAGCAGTCAAACCCGTTAAATAAACTCAATTATAACATTTTCATGCGTCAATTCCGATTTAGTTCCGCATTTTTTGTATCTTTGCATTCGAAAGTCATGAATAATGCACCACGAGGATAGGGAACAATGACGAAAAAAACATTCCTCTTGACGGTCATCGCAGCCGTTGCTCTCACCGTCTGCGCCCAGCAAACGCCCCGTCGCTCCCCAGAGACGGAGCAATTGCTCGAGTGCCTGCAATCAGTAGCCGGCAAGAAGACGCTGTCGGGCACTATGGCCGACGTCAGCTGGAATCTGAACGAAGCCAAATGGGTGAAGCGGCACACCGGGAAATGGCCCGCGCTCTGCGGTTTTGACTACATCCACCATCCCTATTCCGCCAAAGGAGGATGGATTGACTACACGGACATCGACGAAATCACGTCGTGGAACCGTCAGGGCGGCGTGGTCTGCATCATGTGGCACTGGAACGTGCCGGCCAACCAGAGCGGGAAATACTCATTTTACTGGGGAGAAGAAGCGGACAAGACAAGTTTCGACGTGCGCAAAATCTTTGAGCCTTCGAGCCCGGAATACCAACAGATGATTCGGGACATCGACCAGATAGCGTCATATCTGAAGTTGCTGAAAGAGGAACACGTTCCCGTCCTTTGGCGACCGCTCCACGAGGCGGGCGGCATGTGGTTTTGGTGGGGCCGGGATCCCGAAGCGTGCAATGAATTGTGGCGCATCATGTATCGCCGCTTCCAATCCGAAGGGCTCGACAATCTCATTTGGGTGTGGACACAGGCGGCGGCCTGGAGCAAGCCCTACAGCGATGGCTACAGATGGTATCCGGGCGATGAATATGTGGACATCGTGAGCATTGACGTTTACAACAACAGCAATGCCAATGACATTTTCCGCTCCTGCTACAATTTTCTCCGGGAATCCTCACCCTCCAAACTTGCGGCGCTCACCGAGTGCGGCAACGTGCCGCTCATCAGCCGCCAATGGAACGCCGGCGCCAAGTGGCTCTGGTTCATGCCCTGGTATGACCACGGGCGAACCAATAACCCCGACAACCCGGAGTTTGCGAGCACAAAACACAGCAGCTGTGACGCCGAGTGGTGGCGCGAAGCTTTTTCCAACGATTTCGTCCTCACACGCGATGACATGAAAGCGCTACGACGGAAAGCGGCCAAAGAGAGCAAAAATACGAAGGAATAATTCTTAAATCAAAACAATACCGATTATGTTTGGACTGAGATTACAGGAAATCATCATTATCGCCCTGGTGGTGCTGCTGCTTTTCGGCGGCAAGAAGATTCCCGAACTGATGAAGGGACTCGGACGCGGCGTGAAGAGCTTTAAGGACGGACTCAACGAGACCTCCGCCCCCGAAAGCCCCAAAGCAGAAGACAGCGAAAAGGCCGAAGAAAAAACCGAAGCGTGACATTCTGGGACCATCTGGACGAACTGCGCAGTGTCATCATCCGCGCCCTCATCGCCGTGGTACTGCTGGCGGCGGCCGCCTTCTCGCTGAAGGAGCCGCTTTTTGCCCTGCTGCTGGCGCCGACCCACAGCGACTTCTGCACCTACCGCATGATCGGGGCCGACACGGACTTCAGCCTGCACCTCATCAATACGGGGCTGACGGAACAGTTCATGACCCACATGCGCACGGCGCTCTACGCCGGACTGTTGGCGGCTTCGCCCTACGTGCTCTGCGAGCTCTTCCGCTTCGTTTCGCCCGGACTTTACGAGAACGAGCGACGCCTGGGTGCACGGCTTGTCATCGGCGCCTACGTCATGTTCATCCTGGGCACGCTGCTCAACTACTTCATCGTGTTCCCGCTGGCAGTGCGCTTCCTGGGCACCTACCAGGTGAGTCCCGAAGTGGGCAACATGCTCACGCTGCAGTCATACACAGACACAATGCTGGGACTGGGACTCGTGATGGGAATCGTGTGCGAGTTGCCCGTCGTCTGCTGGCTGCTGGCACGCTACGGACTCATCAACTCCGGGATGATGCGCACATACCGACGACATGCCATCGTGGCCGTGCTCGTCGTGGCCGCCATTGTCACCCCCACGGGAGATCCATTCTCGCTACTGGCCGTGAGTCTGCCCATATACGCCCTCTACGAACTCAGTATATTCATCACACACCACACCAAAAAATATGCTTAAACGCACAAGACAAATCCTCGCCGCCCTCTTCTTTGCGGGCATCACGTTGCTGCTGCTCGACGTCTCGGGCACGTTATTTCACTACCTGAGCTGGATGCCCAAGGTGCAACTGCTGCCGGCCCTGCTGGCGGCCAACCTGACGATTGTGGTCGTCATCCTCGCCCTAACGCTGCTGCTGGGGCGCCTCTACTGCTCCGTCATCTGCCCTTTGGGCGTGATGCAGGATCTCGTGGCGCGTCTCAACCGCAAGCGCAATCCCTACAGTTATTCCGGCGCCATGTGGTGGCTGAGAATCCCAGTGCTGTGCGTCTTCGTCCTGCTGACGGTGACGGGACTCACGGGCATTGCCGCCCTTATCGCCCCCTACAGCACCTACGGGCGCATCATAACCCATCTCATCCAACCCCTTTGGATCGGCGCCGACAACCTGCTGGCGCTCGGAGCGGAGGCGGTGGACAGCTATGCCGTGTCGGAGGCCGATTGGGTATTCTACGGATGGGCGCCCCTCATGGTCACCTCGCTCACGCTCGTCATCATCGCCGTCCTGGCTTACAGGAGCGGACGCACGTGGTGCAACACCATTTGTCCCGTGGGCACCGCCCTGGGCTGCGTCTCGCGCGCCTCTCTGCTGAAGGTGCGCTTCAACGAGGATCTGTGCATCGGCTGCGGTAAATGCTCGCGCAACTGCAAGGCCGCCTGTATCGACTTCAAGACCTACGACATCGACTCCTCGCGCTGCATCGTCTGCGGCAACTGCATCGACCTCTGCCCGAAA
>ONSH01000088.1 GCA_900320435.1 uncultured Prevotellaceae bacterium | reverse complement strand
CCCGATGGGGTTTCATGCAGGATGAAAGAAAAACATAAAAAACAGTTTGCTGTTAACCGTTTGCCATTTACATTCCTGCATGTTGTGCAAGTCAAATCAGTGTTCGTACTGCCTATTTGACGGGAATACGCACGTTACGGTTTTTAATGTTTTTCTCTTGACTGTGTGTGAGACTCTGTAAAGAGGCTGAGATGTGAGGCATAGATTTTTATCTGGATGCTCGCATACAAGGAAAAATATGTGGCTCGCATCGCAAAGGGCTAAAAGCCCGACATACAGGCAAGAGGGTTTTCTTGGTTTTCTTTAAGATCTGCAACCAAGGCATTCGTGAGATTAGTGAGATTCGTGGTTTATTTTAGAGCCTTTCGAGTTTTTCGATGTTTTAGGAATAAAAAAATCTGTGATTTCCGTGATTTCTGTGCGAGGCATAAAAAAAGAGGCCATCGAAAAGCCTCTTAAACATTTGATTATTAGGGAGAGCGATAGACGGGACTCGAACCCGCGACCCTCGGCTTGGGAAGCCAATGCTCTACCAACTGAGCCACTATCGCGTGATTTGCAGTGCAAAAGTACACAAATATGGTGAAATAACATAGAAAAATGCAGAATTTCTTTGAAAAATACAAAAAAGTTGTTATATTTGTCCCCGAAAATAATCAAAAACGATTAGAGAAAGAGAGCGAAACCAACATTATTAACCTTAAAAATAGAAACAACTATGAAGAAGAAATTCGTGTGCGCCGTGTGCGGCTATGTGTATGAAGGTGCAGAGGCTCCCGAGCAGTGCCCCCAGTGTAAGGCTCCCAAGAGCAAGTTCTCCGAAATCAAGGACGGCGAGAAGGAATATGTCACCGAACACGTGATTGGTGTGGCCAAAGGTTGCCCCGCCGACATCATGGACGGCCTGAAGGCCAACTTCGAGGGCGAATGCTGCGAAGTGGGCATGTATCTGGCTATGGCCCGTCAGGCCGACCGCGAGGGTTATCCCGAAATCTCCGAGGCCTTCCGCCGTTACGCCTTCGAAGAGGCCGATCACGCCAGCCGCTTTGCCGAGCTCATCGGCGACGTGGTGTGGGACACCAAGACCAACCTGGAGAA
The DNA here is from genome assembly GCA_900320435.1 of uncultured Prevotellaceae bacterium. Classification (GTDB taxonomy): domain Bacteria; phylum Bacteroidota; class Bacteroidia; order Bacteroidales; family Bacteroidaceae; genus Physcousia. The sequence goes on along the minus strand of ONSH01000088.1, from coordinate 4,439 downwards.
GCGCGCCGAGGCTGAATGCGGCGCCTGCGCCGGCAAGATGGCCATCGCCAAGCGTGCCAAGGAGGAGAACCTGGACGCCATCCACGACACCGTGCACGAGATGGCCAAGGACGAGGCCCGTCACGGACGTGGCTTCGACGGCCTGCTTAAGCGCTACTTCGGCAAGTAAGTGGACGAGAAAGAAAGAATACTGAGCCTGCGCCGTCAGTTGGACGAGTGCAACAGAGCTTACTACGTGGACAGCAGCCCGTCAATCTCCGACATGGAGTTTGACGGGCTGATGCACGAGCTCGAGCGGCTGGAGGCCCTGCACCCCGAAATGGACGACCCCGATTCGCCCACAAGGCGCGTCGGCAGCGATCTCAACGGCAGCTTCGAGACGGTGGCGCACGAGCGTCCGATGATCTCTCTCTCGAATACGTATAACGAAGACGAAGTCAGGGATTTCTACCGCCGCGTTGAAGAAGGACTTAAGGGGCAGAAGTTCCAGATATGCTGCGAGCTGAAATACGACGGACTGAGCATCGCGCTGCACTACAAAGGCGGACGTTTGGTTCGGGCGCTGACGCGCGGCGACGGCACCAAAGGCGACGACGTGACGGCCAACGTGCGCACCATACGCAGCATCCCCCTCAAGGTGGCGGAGGAGCGTCCGTTCGAGATTCGCGGCGAGATACTGCTGCCCTGGGCCAACTTCGAGCGGCTCAACCGGGAGCGCGAGGAGCGCGAAGAGGAGCTCTTTGCCAATCCCCGCAACGCCGCCTCGGGCACGCTCAAGAGCAAAGACCCCAAGGTGTGTGCCGAGCGCGGGCTGGATGCCTATCTCTACTATCTTTTGGGCGACGACATTCCCGGCGATTCGCACTACGACAACATGATGGCCGCCAAAGGATGGGGCTTCAAAGTGAGCGCCGACATGAAGCTGTGCGACACGCTGGAGGAGGTGATGGACTACATCCACCACTGGGACGAAGCGCGAAGGGCGCTGCCGGTGGCCACCGACGGCGTCGTGCTGAAGGTCAACTCGTTGGCGCAGCAGAAATCCCTCGGCATGACCTCCAAGAGCCCCCGATGGGCCATCGCCTACAAATTTCAGGCGGAGCAGGCCTCGACCGTCCTTCGTGAGGTGACGTATCAGGTGGGACGTACGGGTGTCGTGACGCCTGTGGCCAACATGGATCCCGTCCTGCTGGCCGGCACCATTGTCAAGAGGGCCACGCTCCACAACGAGGCCTTCATGCGTCAGCTCGACCTGCACGAGGGCGACCCCGTGCTGATAGAGAAAGGCGGCGAGATCATCCCCAAAGTGGTGACGGTGGACTACGACGCCATCAGCGGCCCCAGAGGGCCCGAGGTGCACTTCATCGGGCGATGCCCCGTGTGCGGTGCGCCGCTGAAGAAAGAGGCCGGAGAAACGGGCGAGGGGGCTTCGTGGTATTGCCCCAACGAGGAGGGCTGCAAGCCGCAGATACTGGGGCGTATAGAGCATTTTGTTTCGCGTCGGGCGATGGCCATCGACTCCATCGGACCGGAGACGGTGGCGAGTCTCTACGAGAGGGGGCTCATACGCGACGCCGCCGATCTCTACGACCTGACGATGAACGACCTCTGTCCGCCCGAGACGGATCTCTTCGGAATGCCCATTACGGAGAGCGCCGGAAGCAAGCAGACCCACAAATTGGAACAGAACATCATCGACGGCATCGCCGCCTCCAAGGGCGTGCCCTTCGAAAGGGTGCTCTTTGCCGTCGGCATACGCTATGTGGGCGAGATTGCGGCCAAGACGCTGGCGCGCTACTTCAAGACGATCGACGCCCTCAAAAAGGCCACGCTGGAGCAGCTGCTGGAGGTGAACGGCATCGGCGCGGCCATCGCCGAGAGCATCCTCAGATTCTTCCGCGAAGAGAAGAACGTCAGGCTGTTGGAGCGCCTGGAGCGGGCCGGACTGCAGATGCGGCTCTCCGAGGAGCAGCTGACGCAGCACAGCGACCGTCTGGAGGGCGAGAGCATCGTCATCAGCGGTGTGTTCCAACACCATTCGCGCGACGAATACAAGGCGCTCATCGAGCAGCACGGCGGCAAAAACGTGGGCAGTATCTCGGGCAAGACCACGATGGTGCTGGCCGGAGAGAACATGGGGCCCTCGAAGCGAGAAAAAGCGGAGAAGCTGGGCGTGAGGCTCGTCAGCGAAGAAGAGTTTCTGGACATGATAAAGTAAAATCGGCCGGATAAGGCGAAAACTTTTTACTCTAAACTCTCAACTCTCAACTTTTCTTCGTATCTTTGTCGCTTGGAAAGTGTAAATGAAAATACATGGCACAGAATAAATTCAAAGGTTTGGGCATTGCGCTCATTACGCCTTTCAAGACAGACGGCAGCATCGACTGGGACGCTCTGGCCCGTCTGGTGGAGTATCAACTGACGGGAGGAGCCGACTTCCTCTGCGTGATGGGAACGACGGCGGAGACGCCCACGCTCACGGCGGAGGAAAAGAAGCAGCTGAAAGAGACGCTCGTGGAGCGCGTCAACGGACGCGTGCCCATCCTGCTCGGTCTGGGCGGCAACAGCACAAGGGCCGTCGTGGAGGAGCTCAAGACGGGCGACTTCCGCGGCATCGACGGCATCCTGAGCGTCTGTCCCTACTACAACAAGCCCTCGCAGGAGGGTCTCTATCAGCACTTCGCCGCCATCGCAGAGGCCAGCCCCGTGCCTGTGGTGCTCTACAATGTGCCCGGCCGCACCGGCGTCAATATGACGGCTGAGACCACGCTGCGTCTGGCGCGCGACTTCGACAACATCGTAGCCATCAAAGAGGCCTCGGGCAACATCTCGCAGATGGACGACATCATCAAGAACAAGCCCAAGCACTTCGACGTGATCTCGGGCGACGACGGCATCACCTTCCCGCTCATTACGCTGGGCGCCGTCGGTGTGATAAGCGTCATCGGCAACGCGCTGCCCGGAGAGTTCTCCAAGATGGTGCGTCTGGCCCTGAAGGGAGAATACGACTCGGCTCTGAAGATTCACCACCAGTTCACGGAGCTCTTCAAGCTGCTCTTCGTGGACGGCAATCCCGCCGGCGTGAAGGTGATGCTCTCGGAGATGGGCATGATCGAAAACCAGCTGCGTCTGCCCCTGGTGCCCACACGTCTGACCACCATGCAACAGATTTCTCAAATCATCAAAGATTTAGGTATTAAGCTATGATCACTATTGGCAGTTACGAAGAATTGGCCTCATGGATAGGTAAGGAAATGGGGCAGAGCGGATGCGTCACCTTCGACCAGGAGCGCATCAACAAGTTTGCCGACGCCACGCTCGACCATCAGTGGATACACACCGATCCCGAGCGCTGCAAGACGGAGAGCCCCTTCGGACAGACCATCGCTCACGGATATCTCTCGCTGGCCGTGTTGCCTTATCTGTGGAACCAGATCGTGGAGGTGCACAACCTCGAGCGCATGATGAACTACGGGCTCGACAAGCTGAAATACGCTCAGCCCGTGCTCTCCGGTCAGAGCATCTATATGAAGACAAAAATGGTGGACTGCCAGAACCTCAGAGGCGCCATCAAGACCACCATCCACGTGACGATGGTGATCAAGGAGACCGAAAAGAAGGCTCTGGAGGCCGACGCCACCTTCATCTATTTCTTCAAATGAAACCCGTATTCATAGCCGGCCCCTGCGTCATCGAATCGATGGACTGCCTCCGGGAAGTGGCCCGCGAGGTGAAGCGTCTGAAAGACCTCTACAAGCTGGACATCTACTTCAAGGCCTCGTTCGACAAAGCCAACCGCACGAGTATCACCTCCTTCCGCGGACCCGGACTGAAGAAAGGATTGCAGATGCTGGGTGACATCAAGGAGGAGTTCGGACTGCCCCTGCTGACGGACATCCACGAGAGCGCTCAGGCAGCTCCCGCCGGAGAGGTGGTGGACGTGTTGCAGATACCGGCCTTCCTCTGCCGGCAGACTGACCTGCTGGTGGCTGCGGCCTACACGGGACGCGTGGTCAACATCAAGAAGGCACAGTTTCTCTCGGGTGTCGATATGCAATACCCCGTGGAGAAGGTGCACGATGCCGGCGGACAGGAGGTGTGGCTCACGGAGCGAGGCAACGTTTACGGATACAACAATCTGGCGGTGGACTTCCGCAACATCCCCGACATGCTGCGCTTCACGCCTCGCGTGGTGATGGACTGCACCCACAGCGTGCAGCGTCCTGGAGCCGCCGGCGGCAAGACGGGCGGCAACCGCGAATACGTGCCGATGATGGCGCTCGCGGCCAAAGCCTTCGGCGCCACCGGATATTTCTTCGAGACTCACCCCGATCCCGACAACGCCCTCTCCGACGGGCCGAATATGCTCTACCTCAACGATTTGGAGAGCGTCATTAAGAGTTTGATATGAAATCGTACCAGGATATAGCCAGACGCTG
>ONSH01000087.1 GCA_900320435.1 uncultured Prevotellaceae bacterium | reverse complement strand
GCCCACGCCCAACTATTACGTGCAGATGATGGCCGGACAGAATGCCGGTGACGAATATGTCTACGCCGAAAGCAAGTTTACGGCGAAGGGACGTGAAACAGCCGATGCGGCGCTGCGCGTGTCCCACTCCGTGACGCTCGACAAGGAGACGGGCGATCTCATCATCAAGCTGGTGAACGCTTTGCCCCAATCCACTGTGATGCCTCTGACCATTAACGGCGGCGGCGCTTGGACGCGTGCCATCGTGACGACGCTGACGGGTCACAGCGTTACAGACAGAGAGGTTGAGGCTCCCGTGAAGGAGGAGATGGGCAGTGTGCCCGCTTCCGTCGTCCTGCCGCCCTATTCCTACCGTGTGCTGCGTCTGAAGCGATGATACTGCTGGCGGACATAGGCAACACCTGTGTGAAGCTGGCGCGCTCGGAAGGCAATGCCTTGGGCGAGGTGGCGCGCAGGAGTTATGACGAAGCGGATTGGGCCCGGTGGCTTGACGGGGCGGACGAAGTGCATCTCTCGTGTGTGGGGCCGCAGCCGGACGTTTTGTTCCATCTGGCAGCAGAGCGAAATATTAAGGTACGGCGCGTGCGTGAGTTGGCGCCGCATCCGACGCTGTTTCCCGAGGGTTTGGGTGAAGACCGCTGCGCCGCCATTTTGGGCGCGCGCAGAAGAGCGCCCGGGCGCGATGTGCTCATCGTGGATTGCGGCACCTGTCTCACCACCGACCTTATCAGCAGCGACGGACAGCATCTTGGCGGCATCATCTCGCCGGGACTGAGGCTGCGCCTGGAGAGTATGCACGAACACACGGCCGCGCTGCCGCAGGTCTCCTGTGAAGGTGAGGCGCCTCTGTGGGCGTTCACTACGGATGAGGCCATGCGGGGCGGCGCGATGAACGGACTGCGTTTCGAGATAGAGGGCTATATCCGCGAGGCCCGCAAGAAGAGGAGCGGGGTGAAGGTGTTCTACACCGGAGGACTGCCGCTGGCGCTTGAGAGCGAGGTCGAGGTGTGCCCGAACCTTGTGCTGGAGGGATTATTATAAGGTTTAAGGGCGACGTCGGCTCAAAGGCCGCAGTGCTCGCAATCATTGCATCCGCAGGAGCATCCGCCGCAGCCTTTGTTGCGGCGTTGCTTTTTCATGTAGAAGCGGAAGACGGCGATGAAAAGCGCCACTACCGCCAGGAGCACAATCCAACTCTGTATGTTCATAGCATCATGGAGACGAGCCAGGCTACCAGCCAGGCCACCAGACATTGGGTGATGACGATGATGAGTGCCCAGCGGCTGCCCAACTCGCGACGCACGGTGGCGATGGCGGCGACGCAGGGGGTGTAGAGCAGGCAGAAGACCATCAGCGTGTAGCAGGTGGTGGCCGTCAGGGTGGCCTGCAGGCTCTCGGGCGTGAAGAGTCCGCCCAGGGTGCTCACGACGCTCTCCTTGGCCAGGAAGCCGCAGATGAGGGCGGTGACGATGCGCCAGTCGCCGAGTCCGAGGGGCTCGAAGAGTACGGCAACGGGAGCGGCAATCTGAGCCAGCATGCTGTCGTGGTTGCTCGTTACGGTGTCGAGGCGGAAGTCGAACGTCTGGAACACCCAGATGACGATGCTCGCCAGGAAAATGACGGTGAAGGCGCGCTCCAGGAAGTCTTTGGCCTTGTCCCACAGCAGATGCCCCACATTGCGGGCAACGGGCATGCGGTAGTTGGGAAGCTCCATGACGAAGGGTACGGCTTCTCCGCGGAAGGCGGTGTGCTTGAGGACGATGGCCACAAGGATGCCCGTGAGGATGCCGATAAGATACATCGAAGTCATCACCCACGCGCCGTTGCCGGGGAAGAAGGCCGCCACGAAGAAGGCGTAGATGGGAATCTTGGCGGTGCACGACATGAAGGGCGTGAGCAGGATGGTCATCTTGCGGTCGCGCTCACTGGGCAGTGTGCGTGAAGCCATGATGCTGGGCACGGAGCAGCCGAAGCCCATCAGCAGCGGCACGATGCTGCGTCCCGACAGGCCCAAACGGCGCAACGGACGGTCCATCACGAAGGCGATGCGGGCCATGTAGCCGCTGTCTTCCAGCATGGAGAGGCAGAAGAAGAGGCAGACGATGACGGGCAGGAAAGAGAGCACGGAGCCCACACCGGCCAGAATGCCGTCGGTGACGAGCGAGTGCACCGTCGGGGCGATGTCCCACGAAGAGAGCAGGTCGTCGATCCACGCGGTGGAGGCGTCGATGCCTTCTTCGAAGAGCTCCTGAAGCCAAGCCCCCACGCTGTTGAAGGTGAACCAGAAGACGAGCGCCATGATGCCGATGAAGGCGGGCAGGGCGGTCCAGCGTCCGGTCAGAATGTTGTCGATGCGATGGCTGCGCCGGTGTTCGCGACTCTCTTTGGGATGCACCACCGTGCGGGCCGTGACGTTCAGGATGAAGGCGTAGCGCATATCGGCCATAGCGGCCTGACGGTCGAGCCCGCGCTCCTCTTCCATCTGGGCGAGCAGGTGTTCCACCGTCTCGCGCTCGTTCTGCGAGAGGTCGAGTGCATCGCGTGTGAGCGTGTCGCCCTCAATGAGTTTGTTGGCGGCAAAGCGTAGGGGGATGCCGGCTCTCTCAGCGTGATCCTCCACCAGATGCATGATGGCGTGGAGCGAACGGTGGACGGCGGAGCGGATGCCCGAAGAGGGGCAGAAGTCCTGTCGGGCCGGTCCTTCCTGATAGCGCGCCACATGGAGCACGTGGTCGATGAGCTCGTCCACGCCTTCTCCGTCGACGGCGCGAATGGGCACCACGGGGATGCCGAGCAGATGCTCCAGCTCGTTGACGCGTACGGCGCCGCCCTGACTCTCCAGTTCGTCGATGAAGTTGAGGGCCAGCACCATCGGGCGCCCCAGTTCCATGAGCTGCATGGTGAGGTAGAGGCTGCGCTCGATGCAGGTGGTGTCGATGATGTTGATGATGGCGTCGGGCTTCTGCTCCAGCACGAAGCGGCGTGAGACCACTTCCTCGTTCGTGTAGGGCGAGAGGGAGTAGATGCCCGGCAGATCGGTGATGGTCACTTCGGGGTGGCCCTTCACGGTGCCGTCCTTGCGCTCCACGGTGACGCCGGGGAAATTGCCCACGTGCTGGTTGCTGCCCGTGAGGGTGTTGAAAAGGGTGGTCTTGCCGCAGTTCTGATTACCCACCAGCGCCAGACGTACGGGAGATCCGGGAGCAGCGCCTTGAGGCTTCGAGGGCAGAAGGGCACTCTGTTCTTCGTGGTAGCGTCCGCCTTCACCCAAACCGGGATGGGGAATCTCCTGAGTGTTGGCGACGTAGGCCTTCTCGTCGGGATCGTCTTCCGGTGCGGAAAGCGACAGGTCGGTGTCGATGGTGATTTTGGCAGCATCCGCCTTGCGCATGGTCAGCTCGTAGCCGTGGATGCGCACCTCGATGGGATCGCCCATCGGAGCGTGCTTGACGAGCGTGACGCGCACGCCGGGAATGACGCCCATATCCAAAAGATGTTGCCGCAGGGCGCCGTCGCCGCCGACAGCAACGATGCGGGCGGATTGTTGTAGCGGGAGTTCGGAAAGGTTCATGAAGTTCGGGAATAGGTCATGGTGAGGATGTTGCAGCCTTCACGGCGCTCGTAGTTGACATCGCTCATGCATTGTTTGATGAGGAAGATGCCGAGGCCGCCAATTTCGCGGTCTTCGGCCGACAACGTGATGTCCACTTCGGGTGCATTTTCCAGCGGGTTGAAGGGAATGCCCTCATCGGTGAGAATGAATTGTATCTGATGCTCGTCGGCGACGACGTCGAGACGGAACTCCTTGCCGGTCTCTCCGGGATAGGCGTAGCGGATGACGTTGGAGCAGGCTTCTTCGAGGGCCAGATGCAGATTGAATCCGGCTGCCGGATCCAGACTTTCTGCTTCGGCAAGAGTCTCCATGAACTCGGCCAGACGGTCGATTTCGGAGAGGTCATCGTGGAGAACGAGCTGGTATTTCATAGCGTTTCGTGTTGTTGGCTGTTAACGGTAGATGAGTGTGGTGAGATCTTCTGGCATCATCACCTCGCGGGCCACTTCGTAGAGCTCTTGGGCCGTGAGCAGGTCGATGGCGCTGATGAGTTCTTCGGGGGTGCGGTAGTGCCCGTAGTGGAGCATGCGTTTGCCCATGCCGAGCGCCACTTCTTCACGATTTTCGTAGGAGAGCATCACCTGTCCCTTCAGCTGCCTTTTGGCGGCATTAAGGGCGCGCTCGCTCAAAGGTGCGGCGGTGAGTCGCTCCAACTCCTTGGTTACCAGGCGGCGACAGCGCTTCACGTCCTTCTGGTCGCAGCCGAAGTAGATGCTCCACACGCCGGTGTCGGTGTAGGTCGTCAGGGAGCTCTGCACGGTGTAGACCAGTCCGGCCTTTTCGCGGAGCGCCATGTTCAGGCGGCTCGACATCGCCGGTCCGCCCAGGATGTTGTTGAGCAGCACGAGGGCCAAATGCCGGCGGTCTTTGCCGCCGTAGGCCGCATGACCCATCATCACGTGGGCCTGATGGGTGTGCTTCTCTATGATGACTTCACGCGCCATAAACGAACATCAGGGCGTTTTCGGGTTTATACATCCGTCGGGCGAAGGCTTTCACGTCGTCGCTGCGGTACTTCTTCAGCGCTTCTGCTTTGCCCAGAATGCTGCGTCCGAGGGGTTGTCCCTCGAAGATCAGGGCTTCGAAGTCGTCGTAGATGAGCTCTGCGGGCGAGTCGTTGTAGCTCTCGATTTCATCAAGCACCACTTCCACCTCGTGGCGCATCTCCTCTTCGGGATAGGTGCTGTGGAAGACGATGTCGAGCAGCAGTTCTGCGGCGCGCCCCACGTATTGGGCTTCGCAGGCGCAGTAGAAGACTGTCTCCTCCTTCCCCGTGAAGGCGTTGAGCTCGCCCCCGACGCTCTCCATGCGGCGGATGATGGCGGTGGCGTTGCGGCGTTCGGTACCTTTGAAGGAGAGGTGCTCCAGGAAGTGCGCCATGCCGCTTTCGCTGTCCAGCTCGTCGCGTGTGCCGGCCTTCACGGCGATACCCACATAGGCTACCCGTGAGGGCGTTCCGGCGCTCACGAATCTCATGCCTTCGGGCAGTTTGGCCTTGATTGACGCAATATTCATTGCGAAATTCACTTCTTTTCCCGACAAAGGTATGAAAATAGTTTGAGTTTTCCTTTTGAAATGGCATTTTTTTTGTATCTTTGCGCACGAAATCACAAGAAAAACAACTGCTGAAAATGGAAATTACGAGCAAAATCCGCTATATCGGTGCCGACGATCTCGACATCGACCTCTTCGAGAGCCAGTATGTGGTGCCCGAAGGCATGAGTTACAACAGCTACGTCATCCTCGACGACAAGATCGCCGTGATGGATACGGCCGACGCCCGTGTAGCAGCGCCGTGGAAGCGTCAGCTTTCCGAGACCCTCGCAGGCCGTCAGCCCGACTATCTCGTCTGCCACCACATGGAGCCCGACCACGCCGGACTCATCGGTGAGGTGATGGGCCTTTATCCCCAGATGACGCTCGTGTGCTCCGCCGCCGCTGCCAAGATGCTGCCCAACTTCTTCGACGGCGTCAGCTTCGGCGAGCGTCTGCTTCTGGTGAAAGAGGGTGATACTCTGGAGCTTGGCCACCACACGCTGCATTTTGTGGCAGCGCCGATGGTGCATTGGCCCGAGGTGATGATGAGCTACGAGAGTGAGGAGCGCGTGCTCTTCGCCGCCGACGGATTCGGCAAATTCGGCGCCATCTGCAAGGAGGAATACAACGCCGACGGCACTCTGGCCGACTGGGCCTGCGAGGCGCGTCGCTACTAT
>ONSH01000126.1 GCA_900320435.1 uncultured Prevotellaceae bacterium | reverse complement strand
CACAGTCACGGCGTGACGGACCAGACGCCCCAGTGCTGGCAGCACACCCAGCCCCAGGACGCCTTCCTCGAATCGATGGCCGCTGCCGCCGATGCTGTCGAGCAGTACATGGGCAAGGGCAACATCGTCTACATCAACGTGATGAACAACATCAGCATCGACTGCGACTGCGACGCCCATCCCAAAGCGCCCGAGGTACAGGACATCGGCATTCTGGCCTCCACCGATCCCGTCGCACTCGACAAAGCCTGCCTGGACAAAGTCTACGGCATACAGCCCGACCAGAACAACAACCCCACCCCGCTCATCAAGCGCATCGAGAAGCAGCACGGCGGCCACATCATCGACCACGCCGAGAAGATCGGCATGGGCCGGAAGGCTTACAAACTTGTGGAGCTCTGAGCGCTCGGGTGACACAACCGGGATAAGATGAGATGGGTCCTGCTTCTCTCCTGCATGATGTCTCTGGCCTCCGCCCTGCCGGCACAGACCTCGGAGGCGGCCGGGCACATCCTCAAGGCTGCACAGTGGAACAGGCTCTATCCTCAGGAGAAAGTATATCTGCATCTGGACAACACCGCCTATTTCCTGGGTGAGACCATCTGGATGAAGGCCTATGTGACACGCTCCGACACAGAGAACAGGAGCAACATCTCGCGCGTGCTGTACGTGGAACTCAACGGCGCAAACTGCAGGTGACGGACGGACTGGCCTGGGGCGACATCAAACTGACCAAAAGGATACTCAAAGCCGGCTACTATGAAATCCGGGCCTACACACGCTACATGACAAACTGGGGCAAAAGGAATTTCTTCTCCCGCGTCTTTCCCGTATTCGACAAGCCGCGCGCAGAGGGAGACTACAGCCGCATGTCGCTTGAACCGTATGATGTGACACGCCAACCCGACGAGCGACGCGCCTCCACTCCTGAATCAGAAGACGTTAACCGCGATATCCGCATCACCGAGCTCCCGGACAGCGTCTGCTTTGAGGCGGACAAGGGATGCGGTTGGGCATTGCTTCACGGCAGCAACATCATCGCCGGAAATACCATAAGGGAGGGAGAGCACGTACGCCTGTCCCTGGCCCGGCAGAAGATGAAGGAGGGCCTCTGGCAGATGGTGCTCTTCGATGAAGCGGGAAAGGAAATCACGCATCGCGACATCGTCATCGTGCCCAAAGCAGACAGGGAACTCAAAATCATGGTGCACACCGCAGGCATCCGTCCCTGCGGACGCATAAGTCTGGACATTCAGGGGCCGCCCCACACGGCGTTCTCGTTCTCCGCCATCGATGCTGCCACCGTCTGCAACGGATTTCAGGAGGACATCCGCGAGTGGATGCTCCGAAAGAGTGAGAACTGGCATCGCTACGACTGGAACACGATGGCGGGCATCACCCCCTGGGACGGCAGTCAGGTGATAGAAGACCGGCTTTATCTCTTCGGCAAAGTTATACCCAAAGAAAAAAGCATGCCCCTTGACAGCGTTACCGTCTCGGCTACATTCAGGGGCACGACAGAACGCATGTTCGGCTCGGTAAAGACGGACAGCACCGGAGCGTATGCCATCATCCTGCCCGACATTGAAGGCATTTGGAACATGCAACTCTCTCCGCAGGTCAAAGGTAAGGAAGCGGAATACCGCATCACCGTTGACCGGCATTTCGCCCCGCCCCTGCGCCCCCTCGAGGACAGCGAAGTGAGGCAGATCCCGGTGGACACCGCGCGCATCCACCGCTGGCAGATAGCACCGCAAGACGAGCAGGAGTGGCAGAATATGTATGAGAAGAACGCCACCGTCATGAAGGAAGTCAACGTAAAGGGCAAACGCAAGTTGGACCACTACGACTACAACGCCTTCACCAACACCGAGGATGCGGAACATTTCTCCGAAATCTATTTCGATTGCGAAGAGGCCGCGGAGGATATTGCCGACCGCGGTGAGGAAATTCCGGAACTGACAGCATGGTTGGTACAGACTGCCGGCCGCTACCGTGAAGACAGTTACGGGCAGGGTCCCAACTACAGCAAAGACCCGGGAGAAGAGGCCGCGAAAATCAAGCACTTTCCGACGTGGAACGGGCGCCATGTCCTGTGGTATGTCGACAACCAACCGGTGGGCGGCATCTGGTATCCCTGCCCTGTTCTCCTTGACGAATACCAGTCCGTTTATATCAGCGATTCTCACGGGCACAACGAAGGGAACGTCGCCGTCTATGCCTACAGTTACGAACACGACACAAGCAAATGGTCAAAGCCCCCGAAGACCAACCGTCAGACGCGCTACACCCACTACTACGGCTACAGTCCGCCGTCGGAGTTCAAGACCGAGGACTACAGCGACATCCCGCCCATGCCGGACTTCCGGCGCACGCTCTTTTGGGCGCCGAACCTTTGGACCGACGCCGACGGCAAGGCACACATAGAGTTCTGGAACAACTCCTCCTGCACCGACATGATCTTCTCTGCAGAAGGCATTACAAAAGACGGACATTTCATCACAGGACAATAACCAACACACAACAGCTATGAAACACATTCTCTTCACGCTCATCGCTCTTTGCGGCACGCTCTGCATCGCAGCCGACAACACGCTCGAAACCTTCCGCCCGATCCTGACCCGCGCGGCCGCTTGGGCCAAGTCCATGCCGCAGGAGAAGGTCTATCTCCATCTCGACAACACGGGCTACTTCAAGGGTGAGACCGTTTGGATGAAGGCCTACCTCACGCGCACGGACACCCAGCGTCGAGGCAATCTCTCCAGCGTGCTTTACGTGGATCTCATCTCGCCCGACGGCAACGTGGTGGCCCGCCGCAAGCTCTTCGTCACACACGGCATCGCCGCCGGCAGCATCGACCTCGACAACGACGTGCTGCCCTCCGGTTTTTACGAAATCCGGGCCTACACCCGCTACATGATGAACTGGGGCGAGAACAGCTGCTTCTCGCGCATCATCCCCATCTTCGACAAGCCCGAGAAAGAGGGCGACTACAGCAACCCCAAGATGACGGGCGACTCGCGCCTGCTGGAGCGCACCGACGATCAGACCAAGGCCGTACGCTTTTTCCCCGAAGGCGGCTATCTCGTGAAGGGGCTCCCCGCCCGTGTGGCGTGGGACTGTCAGGGCCAACGGGGCATCCTCAACATCGAGCGCATGACGGACCTGCGCCAGGTCAGCATCGAGGTGAACGGCCGCAAACGTGAAGCCGTCCTGCCCGAGCCCCAGGAAGAGGGCTGCGTCCTCCGCCTGGAGACCACCCGCGCCGACAGCGTCGTGCTCGACGTCTTCAACACGTCCTCGCTCAACGGCCGCACACTGGCCTGGGCCCTGATGCACGACAGCGTCGTGCTCGACGTCTTCAACACGTCCTCGCTCAACGGCCGCACACTGGCCTGGGCCCTGATGCACGAGGGCACGGTCATCGGCTGTCAGAGTTTCACCACCTCCGGCCGCTACAGCGTGTCGCTCTCCCGCGGGGCCATGCCGGAGGGTGTCTCTCAGATAACGCTGCTCGACAGCGAGGGCCGCATCCTCTCCGAGCGCTTCCTCTTCATCCCGCCCAAGAGCGACACCCCCGTTGAGGTGAAGACCGCCAACAAGGCGCTGACGCCCTGCGGGCGCGTGACGGTGGACATCACCGCCGCACCCTACACCTCACTCTCGCTCTCGGCCACCGACGCCGCCTCTGCCGTCAACGGCCGCAGCGGCAACATCCGCACCTGGATGCTTTTGGGCAGCGACCTCCGCGGCTACATTGCCAATCCCGACTACTACTTCGAGGCTGACGACGAGGCCCACCGCAAGGCCGCCGATCTGCTGATGCTGGTGCAGGG
>ONSH01000086.1 GCA_900320435.1 uncultured Prevotellaceae bacterium | reverse complement strand
GAGCGTATCAAGGAAGCGCCGCGCGATGTGGTGCTGCAGGCCGGCGACACCCTGTTACTGATCTGCCAGAAGCACTTCAAGCCGAGCACTTCGTCCCTGGACAAACTCCTGCACTTCTTCGACTCCGATGAAGTACCCAACTTCGGCTACGGCACCCTGATCTCCACGGCCATCATGATAGCCATGGTGGTGCTGTCGGCATGCGGTGTGATGCCGCTGCTGCAATGCGCCTTCCTGGCCGCCGCCGGAATGATGATCTGCCGCTGCTGCAGCATGGATCAGGCCATGAAAGCCATCAATTGGGACATCCTGATGGTGTTCGCCGGCAGCGCCGTCTTGGGCCTCGCCATACAAAAGACAGGCATCGCAGAATCGATGGCCAACAGCATCCTGCACGCCTGCGGCAACAATCCGCTCACGGTGATGATTGCCGTATGCTTTGTCGCCACCTTCGCCACCGAATTCATCTCCAATACGGCGGCGGGCGCCATGTTCTTCCCCATCGTGTATGACAGCGCCGAGAAAATGGGCTACGACCCGTTCCCCTTCCTGGTGGCCCTGATGATTGCCGTCAGCAGCAGCTTCGCCACACCCATCGGTTCGCCCACCCACATGCTGGTCTACGGCCCCGGCGGCTACCGCTTCAGTGACTTCATGCGTGTCGGCCTGCCGATGAACATCATCATCCTCGCCGCCAACATCTTTATCGTAAACTTGGTTTATCCCCTGACGCCGCTCCACTGAGCCACCGCCGCAGAGGTAAAAGTAAACGAGCAGCCCTTACCGAGCTGCCCGTCTTCTTTCACCAAAAGCCAATTGCCTTACTTCACAAACACCTTGCGGCCATTAACAATGTAGAGACCGCCCTTCACGGGTTTCTCAACCTTCTGACCGCTGAGGTTGTAGTAAGTCTTGCTTCCGCCATTTTCTGTTGCTTCCACATCGGTGATACCGGTCGTGTCGGACTTCACCACATGCAGTTTGACGTACTGCGTCTTGCCGCACTGGGTGGCCTTCACGACAACATCGAATTCAATGGCCTCCTTGGTGTTCACCGTCAAGACATCGTCGGTCAAGGACACAATGCCCTGCAGCTCATCGTCCAAGGCATCAGCGAAGGCATAGACGACGGTGCCTTCAGAAGCCAAATCGAATGCCTCTGCAACGCTCTTCGACTCAGACGCCATATTCAATGTGTAGGACGTCTCAGGACGCAGACTGTTGAAGTCATCCATGCAGAAGTACAGAGGTGTGGTGTAGCCCCAGGCGTTGCTGCGCGAAGACGCCAGGCTGAAGGTGAGTTCCTTCACCACACCAAGACGGCTCAAATCCACCCACTGCCAATCATTAACATAGTAGTGGTCTGCCTCGTTTTCTGACGTATAGTCTGCCAGATAATAGACCAGGGCATTGCTGTTGTCGGCAGTAATCGTGAGCTTGAAGTAGTCGCCCGTGGTGAATCCACCCTCTGTCATGCCGTCGCCGTTGACAAAGGCATTGACGGTCACGGCAGCATTGGTGATGTAGAAGCCGTTGAGCTGTTCGCCCTCGGGATTATTGAGCACGCTGACGGTCATCGGGGCAAAACTGTCCTCAAAGAAAACGGCATAGTTCTCAGAATCGTCGTGACCCTTGCCCGTGCAGGCATTCCACTGGTCCTTCATGATGTCGCCACCTTCGGTCTCCGTGCGGTTAGAATAACTGAAGCCGCTCCACGAACCCCAGTCGATGCTGTAGTTGTTGGAGAACTTGTAGCTGCCGCTGAGGAACGAGCCCTGATATTGGTTGTCGCCATAGAGGCCTTCCTCAATATCACCCTTCGTATCGGGACCACGCCAATAACTGTCCTCTGCCAGATAGAGGTCGTCGAAGGTAGCTGAAACAGCCTCACCAATGACGATGATGCGACAGGTGTCATTAGCCTCAAAGTGCTGGGCATCGACAATCGTCACATAGTAGTCGCCCGACTGTGTTGGCGTAAAGGTCTTGACAATCTCCTCGCCAATGAGTTCACTGACGACGGGCTCGTCCACCACCTCATTCTTCTGGTTCTTCCAGGTCACGGTAAAGGGTGCCAGACCACTGGCCACCATCACCTTCAGAGCCGTCTCGGTGCCCTCGGCCACAGTGGTCTCAGGCTCGGTGCAGACAATCGTCAGTTCGATGGGTTCCATTGGGGTGGCTATATCGCTGACGGTCTGCAGTTCGGTGGTCACACCATAGGCGCTCTCTACGAGCACGTAAGCATTATAGACAGTCTTTTCGCTAAGATCACCAATCTTAATGCTGGCTTCGGTGTCCTTCGTCAGCATAGCGGTGTGCCCGGAAGCCTTCACGATTTCTGCCGTTGGAGCCTCGACGGTTGCAGGCAGCACTACGACATATGCCTTGCCGGCCATGTCGGCCTTCACGTTGACCCTAACCTCGTTAAAGGCTGTTGCTGCAGCTGTGGGATAACCCTCAGCAATAACAGGAACACGAGTTCTGTTCGGGTTGTATTCGTAAGCACCTATAGAGATATTCTCCTCAGGACGGGCAGTGCCGTTCACGTCGGTGGTCACGTAGTCGAGTTTTACAGCCGTCAACAGGTCACCATCGAGAGTCGTTGCAGGCTCCAGAATGTCGTCACTGACAAATATAACCTGCTTGTTGATACAACCCGAAGCCCCAGTCTGCTCTGTGAAAGCGGAAAAGTCACCTGTTGTGCCGGACGAGGCACGGAAGAAGGTCTCGCCTGAAGTGGAAATAATGTTGTTGCGGAAACTGATCTTATCCAGATTGGCATCATTGTACAGGTTGACGGCATACCCGGAAGTCTCGTTCTGTATGATATTGTTGACAACATCAATACCTGTGCCATAGCCGTCGCCGAACGTGGAGGATGCCCAGAAAGCGGCACCGCCGTTCTCGCCTGTCATACGGATGGTGTTGTTGGCCACATTCACGTTCTTAATCTTGGCACCGTTGAACTTGAAGGCAGAATAAGAAGCGTTGAGCGAAACCAGATTGATGACGTTGTTGGCAATGATAACCGGAGCATCGGTAGTGCCTTCCAACTGACGCAGGTTCATCACAGCGGCATAGGTCGTCGGAGCCACGTTGAAGATGTTGCCCGTAATCTCCGTAGCCTCGGCATACTCATCGCGCAGTTGCATGTCGAGAACACCGACACTGGTTTTCGTCTCGACTCCGGCTTCGATGATGACGGTGTTGTTCTTAATCTTCACGCCCAGCTCGTCCATCACATAAATCGCCTTTCCGCCATTGTTCTTGAAGGTGTTGCCCTCAATGACGCCGCCAACCTCCTTGGGCAGGGCTACATAGCTGGTGCCACCCATTGAGACACCCATCTTACCGCCTTCCAGGAGGCAGTTCTTCACGGTCAGGTAGTCGTTGTTCCTGTTCTCCTCATCGATGATGGTATGACCCACAAGACAAACGTCCTCACCGGAATTGGCAGTGCAGACAGGAGCGTGGAGATAGCAGTTGTCTATGGTGACATGACGGCTCTCGTCCTTCACCATCACTACAGCCTTGTAAGCCTTGTCGGTGGTGTAAACCTCAAGGTTGCGCAGGGTGACGTAGCTGGCTTCGTAGAGCGTGACGACACCGTAGTCCTTCTTGTGCTGGTCGTCGCTATAGCCGCCGGTGGTGTAGTTGTTATGATAGATCTTCACGTCGCGCTCACCGCTCTCACTTTCGATGGTGAGCGTGTTGGTGGCACCCATACCTTTGATATACGGCACACGAACCTTTTCGTTGTATTCGCCGGCCTTTATCTTCAATACCACGGGGCCTTCCATGCCCAGTGCGCCGAAGTCGTCGACAGCGGCCTGAATAGTGGAATAGGTACCGCCCTCTCCTACCGTATAGACACCGCTCTTGCCGCTGGCAACGGTGACGGTGGCAGTAGCCGGCTCTGTCACAGCAACGGTCTCATCGCTGACAACGACGCTGTTGAGTGTGGCTGTAGCCGTCGCACCGACGGTGGCATCCGACTTCAGATCGTAGGTGAGCCAGAAATAATAGGTGCCGCTGTTGGTGATGCTGTACGAACCGCTGAATTCCTCGTTGGCCGAGAATGTTGTCGTCGTGCCCGTCTGATAGATATGGGAAGCCTCCACCGCCTCACCGTCAATGCCGCTGACATTGAACGAAGTCACTTCTGCGGGGGTCAGTTCGCCCTTAGCCTCTACCATTATCTTGAGCATACGGACATCGGTCTGTCCCTTGAGCACTTCGCTCACGCTCAAGTCTTCCGTGGTGACAGACGTCACAACGACGTCACTCTTCTTATAGCCCTCGACAACCATGCCGAAGTTGGGTTTGGTGTAACTGCCGCTGCCGACGTATTTGACGGTAACGGGACCATCCACGATAAACGGATCAAACTTGGCCGACGAGCCGGAAAGATCCATCAACAGCTTATCATTGTCCACTTCCGTGCCTTCGTAGAAGTAAAGGTGGGCTGTGTAAGCAAATGTGATGCCGAGATTGGTCAGTTTGACACAGGATGCATCGTCTGCGGGCGCAAAGGTGATCATAGCCTCCACACCGTCGGCGCCGTCGCCCTCTGCACCTCCGTCATCATAGACATTCACCTTCTGACCGAGGGCGAGGTTGAATGTGCCGTGATTGCCGGCCGTCATCAGCACCTGGTTCTTCAGCGTGCGCTCCCCTTCGGGGTCGCCGTCTGTTGCAGCAACATCCTCTGATGCCACCTTGACGCTGACAACGGCAGCATCGATGACGCTGTTCTCTGCAGCATCTGCCTTGACATCTGCCTTTACGGAGAACAGGTTGTCACCTTCCGCAAGCGTGACGGGTTCGTCAAAGACAATCGCGGTCTCAGCAACGGCAATTGCTTCGCCGAGTTTATTTTCACCCTGCCATACGCTGAGTTTGGAGATGTTGGCCTCCGTACCCTTGAGACTCAATGTCATCCCGCTGACGGTCTGAGCATCGAGATTACCTTCGGTTTTTATGTTGACATTAATGAGATCCTGTTCCGAAGCTCCGATGGAAACGTCTGCTGTAGAGGCTTGAGAGGCTTCGACGGCCGTGACGTGCATTGGCACTGACAGATACTCCGAAACGACGGCCTTCCAACCGGCAGCCGTAGAATAGCTAGAGTTGGGGTTGAAGGATATCGTCAGGGCTCCGTCTGCTGCGGTAGAGCGGATAATACGGCCCGGTCCTCCGGTGTAATCGCTCTTCTCGGAGGGTTCCCACAGCACTTCGCCAGTAGTGCCCTGTCCGTTGTATATCTTAAAGCGGGCCGAAGAGGACGGGTTATAACTGTAGTAATATATGGCAAACGACGAGAAGTCCACCTGAGCCACATATCCGTCGTGCTTGGGCACAAAGGTGTTGATGCGATCATCGGTGCCGGACTCATAGTCGTCGGAATAGGTGCTCTTAGGTTTGGTCTCGAAATCCACCGAACCGTTGACCGTCTTAGTGACCGTGCCCTGTCCGCTGGCGTTGATGACAATATTCTTCACGCTGCGCTCTGACGGTGTGGACTCTGAAGGAGTCTCCGTCTTCTCCGCACCGTTAACCATAGCCGTAACGCTGACAAGTTCTGCACGCACCACCTGGTCGTTCAGCACATCATCGCTGATATTGTATTTCAGGGTGAACAGATTGTCGCCCTCTACCAATGTCTGCGGCTCATCCGCTACGATAACGACGCTTGCCCCCGTAACGTCTGCTTCACCCACTTTTGTGCTACCGAAATAGAGAGAAGCTTTCGTGACAAGAGCGTAGTTCTCACCGGCATTGAATGCCATCTTTGTCACCTGCATTGCAGGCTCTGTATTTTGGGTGATGACATTGACGCTCAACATATCCTGATTAAGGTCGCCTGCTGCTACTGTTTCAGAAGAAAAATCCATGGGCTGCGGTGTGAAGAGGCTTACAGTGGCCTCAAAACCGTCTGCACTGACGGAATTGCTTGCATCGCTATACAAAACCACCGTCAAAGAACCGTCCTCTGCAGTGGAGCGAACAAGTCCGATCTCACCCTGCTGAAGAGTCTTGATCAGCTTCTCTGCCTTGACCTCCTGCCCGTTATAGATGCGCAGTTCCTGGTTGTATAGCGAACCGTGCCAAATCTTATTCAAAGTGAAATCCACCATCACCTTCTTTCCGGCTGCACCGGAGAGGAAGGTCACCTGACCGTTGGTCTTAGAGACGATGCCGCCATCCTTACCGCCCTCGTCATAGAAAGCCATGGATGTTTCGCCAACAGTGACAGTCTGAGGCGTGGAAGTCATCAGAACTATCGCCGGATTTTCCACCTCAACGGCAGAACCGGCTGCAAACGGAGTGACACCTTCGGTCTGAGATACTGTGGTTATTTTTGTGATGTCCACCTGTACTTTTGCACCGACAGCAGCAGTGCTGAGGAAATCACCCTTGACGGCGAATGTTGTGGTGCCGTCAGCCGGCGCCTCGTCGAGAACGAACCTGTAGCCGTCGTTATAAGCTTCTACGCTGGCTTCGATGAGCGTCTCACCCTTGTACAAACGCAGAGACAACGGATTTACGGCAGACTCGTTCTTCGTCATTGTAAAATAAATGCCGGTCACTTTGTCGGGGTTCATCACACCCTCTGCCGTCTGCTTTGCAGCAGGCACTGCCACCACATTGTCGTAATTGGAACCGGCGCCTGTGATGGTCATATTCTCTAAGGTAATAACCTTAACTTTTGCCACCCATCCCTCACATTCGTTGGAATTGCGGTGCATAAATCCCACCGACAATGCCCCGTCAGCGGTGCCTGACGTGTAAACAGCAGGGAGTGAGGGTTTGTTGTCGTTGTTGATTTTCTCGGCAATGAGCGTTCCGGACATGCCGGCAAGACTGGATGAACCTGTAATTGCACTTGTGGTCGACGGCCAGGCGAAGGCATCGTCCGCATCGGCAACACCATCATACAGGTTCATATACAGATAATACGAATTACTGTACTGGTCCAAATCAATCTTTTCGAAAGTGATTTGTACCGACTTACCTGCTTCTTCCGGCTTAAATACGGTCAAAGACTGTGCATTGTAAGCATTCTGGTCATCAATATCTTCCGTTCCCCAGGGTTCATAAAATGTAATCACCTCGTCAGAAGCAACCATGACGGTCTGCTTACCGAATTGCAATTGACTGATCTCGCGATCCGCCCATGCAACCATGGGAATGAGCCACGCAATCAGCAATAGCCACAAATGTCTCATAAATGTTTGGTATTTCATAATTGTTTATATTATAATTCTCGTTACTGAGGAGCGACAAAATAGGCCTTGCCGCCGAGGTGAAGCTCGGGATGGGCAAGACTGATGAGGCTGCGCAACAGACGCTCGGGATGGAAGGGCACCTCCTCGAAGAAGCCGCTCGTGAGCGTATTGCAGATATAGAGGCGGGCTCGCGTGCCGCGCAGCAGCGGGACATCCTTGAAGATATCCTCCTTGCTGAGCAGATCGCCGCGCTTCACGAGCCAGAGGTCGTCGTCGGTGGTGGTCAGCGCCTTCTCCGCCACACGTTCAATGCCCAAGGCCGTGGAGCCCGCACCGGGAACGTCGGAGAAGAGGTAGTCGAAGCCCGCATCACGGTAGAGCAGGCCCATCGTGCTCTCGCCGCCGGCCACATACCAATGGCCGCTGACGGGCATCTCAACCAGGAGTTTGGGCTTGCGCCCGGCAGGCAGGCAGCGCACCGTGTCGCACAAGGCCATGTAGTCGCGCTCCACGGCATCGAAGATGCTGTCGGCGCGCTCCCCCACTCCGAACAAGCGGCCGTAGAAGCGCATCCACTCGGCACGCGCCAGGGGCGAGCGCTCCATGTAGTCGGCACACTGGATGATGGGGATGCCCATGCGCTCCATCTTGCCGTAGCCGCCGTTGTCCTCGAAGGGCGTGGGCATCAAAGCGTCGGGCTCAAGCTCCATGATGCGCTCCAGGTTGGGAGAAAGACCGCTGCCGAGGTCGGCGATGCGTCCGGCGCGGACGCCCTCGTGGACCCAGGACAGATTGACATAATCCAGCTCGCAGACCCCGGCCACGGCATCGTTCACGCCGAGTTCGCCCAAGAGGCCGCAATGCACGGCGGTGAAGACGGCCGCTTTCTTCAAAGGCTGGCGGATGTCGATGTGCTGCAGGGCCACACCGTCATGCCAAGGGTCGAGAATCGTGACGCCGATGCGGTCGGCGTATTGCACCATAATGATGTTGCGTGCATGGCGAAGCGTTATGGTGTCGCCCGCTTCGTCAGCCGTAGAGGTCTTGCCCCCCGTGCAGGAGAGCAAGAAGAGTGCTGCCACAAAGGCCGGCACGTGAAGGATGCGTGCCATCAGCGACCCCTCACGGGCCACTGACAGCACGACTTTTTGCAGAAAGTATTTTAAAAGCAATTTTTCTTTCATAACACTCCGAAAACATTAAGGCACGAAGACCTTCTTTCCGTCAACAATGTTGATGGCACCCCGACGGAGTCGGTTGAGACGACGGCCGTTGAGGTCGTAGATGCTCTGAACGGTCTTCTTCTCGGGCTGCTCCACACGCAATTCGGACACACCCACCTCGCTGGAGGGAATGCGCACGGAGATGTCGTCGATAGCCACATAAGAGGGGGCGCTGAAGCCGTAGGTGCTGTATTGATCCTCGCTGGCTTCGTAATTGAACTTGATGCTGGCAACCTTGCCCAGGTGAGAAAGGCGGAACGGAGTCCAGTCGGTGAGGATGTCGTCCTTGCCGTCAATCAGGCGCAGGCGCACCTCGCCGGTGGATTCGCCGGCAGCATTGAAGCCCTCAACCACCAGGTCGATGTAGGTGGCGTCCGTGGCAGGATTTGTCAAGATGCCGTTGAGCACAGCATTGCGGAAGTAGGCGGTGTTGGTGACATACATGTCGTTGATGACACGCTCCTTGCCGTCGCCGAAGGAAAGGATGGGACGGCTGTCGCCCATGCCGCTCATAGGATCATTGTAGCCGAAAGCAACGGCAAAGTTGACAGAACCGTCGTGGCCCTTGCCGCCGGGGATGCCCAACTGCGTTGAGAAGCCACCGTCGGCCACGGGCGTGTTGTAGTTGCTGACAGCCACGCCGCCATTCCAGAAGGCCCAAGAGCCCCAAGCGTTGTTGAGCGAACTCTGCAGGTTGGTGTTGTTCTCATCATACCAACGATAGGCATCCTCTTCATCATAAATGCCATAGCCGTCCTCGCCGTAGAGCAGGAGACCGCCGTACTGCGGGCTGTCTATGAGCGACGACCAACTTCGGCTGCCAAGGTAGTTGGGACCGGCCTTGTAGTCGGCATCTTCAAAGGTAAGAGTAGCCAGTTCGAAGTCGGCCTCCTCGGTGTTGAGGTAGAGGTCGCCCACCTTATACACCTTCTCACCGCCGACATAGGGAGCGAAGTCTGTGTCGATCTTCTGGCCCCAGGGCTCGCCGAGCAGGTAAGCCACTTCGCCGCTTTCCATCTGAGCGGGATAAACCAATGTCTCGTATTCCTGGCCGTTTGTATAGTGCTTCACCACGTAAATATCCTCGATGCCGGTACGCGCCTGTTCGGAAGAAGTAACATTGCCGGTGGTGGTGGCCGTAGCGGTCAGACGACCGGTGTTGACACATCTCCTGACTACGGTAGCAGCGTTGCCGGCATGGGCAATGGTGGTCACATTGGCGGTGCCGGTGATATGACCGTAGTTGGCGCAGTCGGTGATCTCCACTGTAGCAGAAGCGGCATTGGCCACAACGCCCGAAGTGAACGAGCCCGTGCCGGTGACGTCGCCGAAGTTGGCACAGCCGTCGATATGGGCGGCGCCGGAGGCGTAGCAAACAACGCCGGCCGTATACTGCTTACCGCCGCTGACGGTCACGTTCTCAATGGTGGCACCCTTGGTGTAGCCAAAGAAGCCCTGATAGGTAACCGTATTGTTGATGTAGAGGCCGGATACGGTGTAGCCCTGACCGTCGAACTGACCCTGGAAGGCCTTAGCTGCGGTAGCACCGCCGATGGGCGTCCAATCGTAGTCGCCGAGGTTGATATTGGCAGTAAGTGCGCCCTTGATGCTGTAGTGACCTGCATTGACATCGTTGGCAAACCAGGCCAGTTCAGCGCCGGTGCCTATCTGATAAACGTCGCCTTTCTGAGCAGGCTCGGTCAAAGTCTCACCATCCCATGCGCCGGCAGGAGCCTCCTCCAGATTGACGGTTTCCACAATCTGATCCGGTGCATCGTCGGCCACGGTGATTTCACCGCGTACGGCCTGATAACCGGGAGC
>ONSH01000095.1 GCA_900320435.1 uncultured Prevotellaceae bacterium | reverse complement strand
TGTGGGAGCCGAAGTATTCATTCCACAAGCTGCCGCACATGGCGAAGAAGCATGCGCCTGCGATATATCTAAAAAATTTACGATTTTTCATTGGACGGGGTCTCCTTTAATGGACTCCAGCATCTTGATGGCGGCTTCGACGCTGATGACCTCCTGGACAATCATGGCGCGGACGCCATCGGTCTCTTTCAACTGGCAGCGCACGGGGTTGAGGGCGCAGAACTCAATGATGCGGTCGAAGACGGGGCTGGCATAAAAAGGCGAGTCGTCCTGCGAGACGAAGCAGAGGCGCATGCGGCGATTTTTCAGGACAATCTTCTCCACGCCGAGCGACTCCGAAGCGGTCCATCATGCGGCGGCGGAAAGCCTCCACATCGGCCTCGCGCTCGAGGTTGTCGAGCTCGCGGTAGAGCTGCATGCGCTCGGTGGAGGTGGGCACATAGGACTCGGCGAAATAGAGCGGCAGGTCGCTGTCGAGCTGGCAGTCGTCCACGAAGTCGTCGCCGCTCTGGATGATGCCGTTGCGCACGTCCTCCTCAAGGAGGTCGCGGAACTCGTCGTGGCGCAGCTCGCGCACGGCCTCGGAGAGAATCTTCTGGTAGGTCTCGTAGCCGAGATCCGCGATGAAGCCGCTCTGCTCGGCACCCAGGAGGTTGCCGGCGCCGCGGATGTCGAGGTCCTGCATGGCGATGTTGATGCCGCTGCCCAGGTCGGAGAAGTTCTCGATGGCCTCGAGGCGGCGCTTGGCCTCGGAACCAAGGTCCTTGAAGGGCGGGGCCAGGAGGTAGCAGAAGGCCTTGCGGTTGGAGCGGCCCACACGGCCGCGCATCTGGTGGAGGTCGGAGAGGCCGAAGTTCTGGGCGTCGGCAATGATGATGGTGTTGGCGTTGGGGATGTCGACGCCACTCTCGATGATGGTGGTGGAGAGGAGCACGTCGTAGTCGTAGTTGACGAAGCCCAGGACAATCTCCTCCAGACGCTCGGGCGGCATCTTGCCGTGGCCGATGGCCACACGCGCCTCGGGCACCGTGTTGTGGATGATCTCCTCGAGGTGGGGCAAGGCGCTGATGCGGTTGCAGACGAAGAAGACCTGGCCGCTGCGCCCCATCTCCAGCGTGATGGCCTCGCGGATGATGTCGGAGGAGAAGGTGCAAAGCTCGGTCTGGATGGGATAGCGGTTGGGCGGCGGGGTCTGGATGACGGAGAGGTCGCGGGCCCCCATGAGGGAAAACTGCAGCGTGCGCGGGATGGGCGTGGCGGTGAGGGTGAGCGTGTCGACATTGGTCTTCATCTGGCGCAGCTTCTCCTTGGTGGAGACGCCGAACTTCTGCTCCTCGTCGATGATGAGCAAGCCGAGGTCCTTGAAGCGCACCGTCTTGGAAATGAGGCGGTGGGTGCCGATGAGGATGTCTATCCTACCCTCCCTCAGGTCCTCCAGAATCTGAGCCACCTGTTTCGCGGTGCGGGCCCGGGAGAGATAGTCCACGCGGACGGGCATGCCGTCGAGACGCTTTTGGAAGGTGCGGAAATGCTGGTAGGCCAGGACGGTAGTGGGCACGAGCACGGCGACCTGCTTGCCGTCGGTGGCCGCCTTGAAGGCCGCACGCACGGCGACCTCCGTCTTGCCGAAGCCCACATCGCCGCAGACGAGGCGGTCCATGGGGCGGGCACGCTCCATGTCGGCCTTGACGTCGGCCGTGGCCTTGAACTGGTCGGGCGTGTCCTCATAGAGGAAGGAGGCCTCGAGCTGGTGCTGCAGATAGGAGTCGGGAGAAAAGGCGAAGCCCTTCTCCTGACGGCGACGCGAGTAGAGCTTGATGAGGTCGCGGGCTATGTCCTTAATCTTGGTCTTGGTGCGCTCCTTGAGGCGCTGCCAGGCACCGCTGCCCAGGGCCGAGAGCTTGGGGGCCTCGCCCTCGCGGCCCTTGTATTTGGAAATCTTGTAGAGGGCGTGGATGGACACGTAGATGGCGCCCTGATCGCGATAGTTGATGCGGATGACCTCCTGCATCGCACCGCCCTGATTGAGGCGCACGAGGCCTCCGAAGATGCCCACGCCGTGGTCGATATGCACCACGTAGTCGCCGGGGTGGAGCTGCTGGATCTCCTTGAGCGTCATGGCCACCTTGCCCTTACGCACCTGCTCGCTCTTGAGATTGTATTTATGGAAGCGGTCGAAAATCTGGTGGTCGGTGAAGAGGCAGAGCTTGCGCTCGTTGTCGCAGAAGCCGGCGTGGAGCGTGCGGCCCACGGGGGTGAAGAGCAGGCCCGTCTCCTTGTCGTGGAAGATGCTCTCGAGGCGGTCGGTCTGCTTGAGGGAGTCGGCCAGGATGTAGAGGTCGTAGCCCTCGCGGTCGAGGCGCTGGAGGGTGGAGACGAGGAGGTCGAAATTCTTGTGGAAGACGGGCTGGGGCGAGATGTCAAAAGAGAACGACGTGCGCCCCTCGCGCTCTGAAGGCGAGAGGATGACGCGGCGGAAACCCTCGAAGTCGCGCCCGACGGACTCCTTATAGACCAAGGTAGAGCCCTCGGGCAGATAGGCCGTGAGGGGCACCATGTTGTCTTCCGGGGCCGACATCTCGGGGATGACGGTGACGCTCTGCTTGCGCTCCACGGAGGTCTGCTGCTGGATGTCGAAGGTGCGGATGCTGTCCACCTCGTCGCCGAAGAAGTCGATGCGGAAGGGATACTCGGAGGCGTAGCTGTAGACGTCGATGAGGGAGCCGCGCACGGCATACTGGCCGGGCTCGTAGACATAGTCCACGCGGCGGAAGCCGTACTCCTGCAGCGTCTCGCGGACAAACTTCTCATCGAGACTCATGCCTACGCTGACGGTGAGCGTGTCGCGCCGGAGATCGGCCGGGGGCACCACCAGTTCGTCGAGGGCCTCGGGATGGGTGACCACATAGAGCGACGAGAGCGAGGGAGAAGCCAGGCGCGAGAGGACCTCGGTGCGCAGGATCTCGCCCGCGGAGTCGCGCCGCTGCTCGGAGAGCGTGCGCCGCTGGCCCGAAGGGAAGATGAGCACGTCGGAGTTGCCGAGAATCTGGGTGAGGTCGTGGTAGAAATAGGCCGCCTCCTCGGCATCGTTGAGAATGAAGAGGAAGGGGCGCGCAACGGCCTCGGGACAGGCCAGGGGCAACGCCGCAAAAGCCAGGGGCGCCGACGACGCCTGAAGGCCGGAAAGCCATATCTCGGGCTCGCCGGAGAGCAGACACTGGCCGAAGGCTTTGAGCTTCGGATGTCGGGCGTAGAGCGTCTGGAGCGCGTTAATATCCATAAAAACCGGGCACAAAAGTATTAAAAAAACAAGAGTTGAGCGACTTGCGGGGAGAGATTTTTCGCGGTTTGCGCTTTTTTTCGTAATTTTGCGCCCGATAACAAAGGCCCCGAGGCCAAGAGACGATGAAAAATCTGGTCATCATACCCACCTACAACGAGAAAGAAAACGCGGAAGCCATCATCCGCGCCGTGACGGGACTGGAAGCCCCGATGAAGGACGGCGGCAAGGCCCGCTTCGAAGTGCTCATCATCGACGACGGCAGCCCCGACGGCACGGCCGACATCGTGAAAGGCCTGATGGAAGGCGACATGAAAGGCCGCCTGCATCTGGTGGAGCGCCAGGGCAAGCTGGGGCTGGGCACCGCCTACATCGCCGGATTCAAATGGGCGCTGGAGCGGGGCTACGACTACATCTTCGAGATGGACGCCGACTTCTCGCACAACCCTGACGACGTGCCGCGTCTGCTGAAGGCCGTGGCCGAAGAGGGCAACGACATGGCCGTGGGCAGCCGCTACATCACGGGGGTGAACGTGGTCAACTGGCCCATCGGGCGCGTCCTGATGTCGTACTACGCCTCGGCCTACGTGCGCACCGTCTTGGGCATCGGCCTGAGAGACACCACGGCAGGCTTCGTGTGCTACAGTCGCAAAGTGCTGGAGACCATCGACCTGGACAACATACACTTCAAGGGCTACGCCTTCCAGATCGAGATGAAATACACGGCCCTGAGGCTGGGCTTCAAGGTGAAGGAGGTGCCCGTGGTGTTCGTCAACAGAGAGCTGGGCACGAGCAAGATGTCGGGTGGCATCTTCGGAGAAGCCTTCTTCGGGGTGATGCGCCTGCGCTTCATGAAGTTCCGCCCCCGTAAATAAAAAAAGGGGCCTCCGCCCCACCCCGTCAGGCTCATGAAGACCGTCATAGAGAACGCCACCATCGTGAACGAGGAGCAGAGCTTCAAGGGCTCGATGCTCATCGAAGACGACCGCATCGCCGACATCGCCCCGGGGCGCGAGATCCACGCCGAAGGAGCCGTGACGATAGACGCCGAGGGCATGCTGCTCATGCCGGGCGTCATCGACGACCACGTACACTTCCGCGAGCCGGGGCTGACCCGCAAAGCCACGATGCACACCGAAAGCATGGCCGCAGCGGCCGGCGGCGTGACCAGCGTGCTGGACATGCCCAACGTGGTGCCGCAGACGGTGACGAACGAGCTGCTGCGCGAAAGGCAAGAGCTGGGGCTCAGAGAGATGCACGTGAACCACGCCTTCTTCCTGGGCGCCACCAACGACAATCTGGAAGAGGTGAAGCGCCTGGACACAGAGCGCTGCCCCGGCGTGAAGCTCTTCATGGGCAGCAGCACGGGCAACATGCTGGTGGACCGCGAGGAGACGCTCAGGCGCCTGTTCGGCGAGAGTCCCGCCCTCATCATGGCCCACTGCGAAGACACCGCGCGCATCAACCGGCGCATCGCAGAATACAAGGCACGCTACGGGGAAGACCCGGACGTGAGATTCCACAGCGAGATACGCGACGAAGAGGCCTGCCTCGAAAGCAGCCGACTGGCCGCCGCACTGGCCCGCGAGGCCGGAGCGCGCCTCCACATCGCCCACATCTCGACGGCAGAGGAGCTGGCGCTGGCCGCGCCCGTAGCGGGCATCACGCTGGAGGCCTGTGTGCCCCATCTGCTCTACTCGACAGAAGACTACGCCCTCAAGGGCAGCCTCATCAAATGCAACCCCGCCGTGAAGGGCCCGCGCCACAGGGAGGCCCTGCGCGAGGCGCTCACTTCCGGGGCCATCACCACCATCGGCACCGACCACGCTCCGCACCTGCTCTCCGAGAAAGCGGGCGGCGCGCTGAAAGCCGTGAGCGGCATGCCCATGGTGCAATTCTCGCTCCCGTCGATGCTGACGCTCGCGGACGAAGGCGTCGTGACGAAAGAAAGGCTCGTGAGCCTGATGTGCCACAACCCGGCCCGGCTCTTCGGCATGATACGTCGCGACGAAGTGCTCTCGCTCTGCGGCTGGAGCCCGAGAGAGGGCGAGGAGGTGACGTGGCAGGTGGCCGCCACGTGGGTGAACGGGCAGAAGGTGTGGGACGGAGAGCGCGTGGATACCGGCGTCAGGGGCGAGGCGCTGAGGTTCGGAGCAGCTTAGCGGGGCGCGTGTTGTACCAACTGTAGCCCTTTTGGCGCTCCTCATCAATCTCTTCAAGGGAAAAACGCATGACGCCGTCGCGACCGCAGAAGAAGGGGCGGTTGTCCTCGAGCGTGTAGAAGCGGGCCCAGCGGCCGTCGGGCAGCTGATGGGCGCGGAACCAATTAATTGCATCCTCTATAGCAGGCAGGACCTCGGGATGGTCCGCAGAGACCGTCTGCAGGAACTCCACGATGGCCGCACTCTCGGCCGAGCAGAGGCCGGCCAGCTCGAAAGCGCGGGCGGGAGCGGGCTGGAGAGTGTGCTCGTCGTATTGCTGCGCCCAAACGGTGCGCACCCCATGCTGCACATACTGGCAGGCCAGGATGCAGGCCACGCCCCTGTCCACAGCAGCAGCGGCCTCCACGGAAAGCTCCAGAGGAAAGGGGCCGTAGGGCGCACGGCGCAGGCTCACCTCGCGCAGGAGGCGGAGGACGGAGACCATGGCGTCGTCGTTGAAGGTGATGCGGGCGTGGTAGTGGTCGCGGCGGGGAAAATACTGGGGGAAGCCGCCGTTGTCGTACTGCATCGAAAGGAGATAGCGCACGCCGCGCAGGGCGCTCTCCAGACAGAGCGAGTCGCCCGTAGCCGCAAAGAGGCGCATGAGGAAGCGAATCTCGGTGGTGGTGGCGGCGTTGTCGATTGTCGCTTCGCTCAAATTGACAATTGATAATTGAGAATTGACAATTGAGTCGGGGAGGTGGAAGAAGTTGACGTTCTTGGGCCAGGCGCCGTTCTCTATCTGGTGCGCCATGACATTGGCGCCCACGAGACGGGCGGAATCGGTGAGGAACCAGGCGTCCGGAAGACGAGGCGCAAAGCGCACCCAATTCTTGTAATCCTGCGAAAAGAGAAAAAGGGAAGCACAAAATGTGCAAAATAGAATGCAAAATAGACGTTTCATGGCACAAATATACGATTTTTTTCGTACTTTTGCATAAATAAAGAAAAAAATATGCGCATCGACATCGTCACCGTGTTGCCCCAGATGCTGGAGGGATTCCTCCAGGAGAGCATCGTGGGCCGGGCGCAGAAGGCCGGACTGGCAGAGATCCATCTGCACAATCTGCGCGACTACACCACCAACAAGTGGCGCCGCGTGGACGACTACCCTTTCGGCGGCTTCGCCGGCATGGTGATGCAATGCGAGCCCATCGACCGGTGTATCTCGGCCCTGAAAGAGGAAAGGACCTACGACGAGGTCATCTACACCTCGCCCGACGGCGAGCAGTTTGACCAGCCCATGGCTAACACGCTCTCGCTGCTGGACAACGTCATCATCCTCTGCGGCCACTACAAAGGCATCGACCAGCGCATCCGCGAGCACCTCATCACCAAGGAAATCTCCATCGGCGACTACGTGCTGACGGGCGGGGAGCTGGCCGCCGCCGTGATCACCGACGCCGTGGTGCGCATCATCCCCGGCGCCATAGGCGACGAGCAGAGCGCCCTGTCGGACTCGTTTCAGGACGGGTTGCTGTCGGCGCCGGTCTACACGCGCCCTGCCGTCTATAAGGACTGGGGCGGCGTGCCCGAGGTGCTGCTCTCGGGACATGAGGCCAAGATCAAGGCCTGGGAACTGGAACAAGCCGTGGCGCGCACGAAAAAGCTGCGCCCCGACCTACTAAAGAAATAAGCTATGCCGAAACCGAAGCCGAAACTCTACATCATCGCCGGATGCAACGGCGCGGGCAAGAC
>ONSH01000085.1 GCA_900320435.1 uncultured Prevotellaceae bacterium | reverse complement strand
AGCACCAAAGCAGGTGCATAAACAATGACGCTGTCGGGCGTGAAGGTGATGCTGTGGAGATAGTTGCGCTCCGTTGCTTCCGCTGTGCCCAAGAGGCGCACAGGAAGACGGCGGTGAAGCCCGCGGTTGTAGAAAAACTCCAGCGTGTCGGGCGTGATGCGCTGAATGACGGTGGAGGTGAGTATCTGAGCATTGATGGCATGCTGCACGTCGGCAATGGGCACGAAGCCCCGGCCTGTGGCGCCGCCGTCATCATAGAGCGAGAACTCCAGCGTGACGGGCCTCATGCGGTGGCGCATGTAGTTCATGAGCTGGGTGCCGCGATCACGCAAAGTAACCCGAACGGAAGACGGCAGCGGCGTGGTGAGTGTGACGCCTCTGGGCACCCCCGTCAGCGACAGAGGCACCTTCACCTCCATCTCGAAGGTGTCATTGAGACGCTGGAGCACCCAAAAGCCCATCGCCACGACCAACGCGCCGAAGAACACCAGGATGTCCATCACACGCTCGGAAGAAAAGACCGAGCGCAGCCACCTCCAGAACTTAATTATTCTGGGATTGCGCCTGGGCATAGACGGAATTGCGGTCTACACGGATGCGGACACCATTGGCAACTTCCACCTCAAGAATATTGTCGGCCTCGTTGATGTTGCGCACAACACCGTAGATACCGCCGGCGGTGACGACATTGGTGCCGACAGTGATGCTGTTGCGCCACTTCTGAATCTCCTTCTGCTTCTTCTGCTGAGGACGAATCATGAAAAACCACATGATGGCAAAGATGGCCACCATCATCAAAATCATAGGCATGCTGCTGGGCTGCCCTGCTGCTTGTAAGAGTATCATTGCTGTTTATTTAATGTGAGTTTCTTGGAAACGGTGTCCAGCGTGGCGTTGATGTAGCGCGACGAACCCGGCGCGGAATAGTGCTTGGCTATCTCCACATATTCGTTGATGGACACGGTGAGAGGAATGGACGAGAAATACTGTATCTCGCAGAGTGCCACCTGAAGTATGACACGATCCATAAGGGCTATGCGCTCCACACGCCAGCCGCGTGTGCTGCTCTCAATAAGGTCGAGCAGTTCCTTCTCATGGGCGACGCAATTGCGCAGGAGTTCGTTGGCAAACTGCCAATCGCTCTCGTCACGGTATTTGGGCAGGAGCGGCATGTCGGGCGTGGTGTCTTCGGTGAAACGGTTGACGGTCTTCAGCACGAAGGTATCGATGATGTCCTTGTCATCGTTCCAATACAGAGACTTCTCCTCGAGCAACTCGTCAAGTGTCTCATTGCCCACAATAACACCCTTGTAGATGTTACGCCAAAGTTCACGCTCCTGAGCGTAGGTGGAAGGAGCGCTGCTCTTTAGGTAATCGTCTACAACATCGAGAGCCAGGCCCTCGTTGAGGAAGCTGCGCACGAGCTCCTCCTCGTCAGTCCAGTCGATGACCTGATGCTCGCGGAAAGCTTTAAGCTCACGGTTGTCTTCCAGCTGCTTCATGAAACGGTTGGCGACCAAACGGTCGGACGGACGCTCGATGCCCAAACGCTCGGAGCGGGCCACTGCGGTCTGGAAAGCAGGGAAAGATAGAGCTCGTAGGCATTGTCCAACGAACGCTCCAACTCTTTCTCCAGGCCGGAGAGTGTCTTGTTTTCACCTGTATAGCGGGCATACATCAGCTGCACCACCTTCTGTCGTATAAGTTCTCTGTTGATCATAGCAATATGGCCCCGGCAATAGCGCAAAGGGCGATGAGACGTATGGGATTAATATGATACACTCTCTGACCGAAGAAGGCAAAGAGGAAAAGTAATATGGAGATACAAAACTGCCAACCGCTCTCGCCGGGCGAAGAGAAGTTCTCGCGCGTCATCAGAAGCAGGGAGGCTGCCACCAGCAGGCCGACCACAGCGGGACGAATGCCGAGGAAGATGCTCTCCACAACGGGATGGTCCTTGTAGTGGAGAAGGAACTTCGAGATAATCAGCATCAGCACAAAAGAAGGAAGCACTACGGCGAAGGTGGCCGTAAAGCTGCCCAGAATGCCCATCCACGCGGGATATCCGGCAGAGACCATGCTGCTGTAGCCCACGTAAGTGGCCGTGTTGATGCCTAACGGGCCCGGCGTCATCTGCGAGATGGCGACGATGTCGGTGAACTGTCCGGTGGTGAGCCAATGGTGCGATGCGACCACCTCACCCTGAATCATGGATACCATCGCGTAGCCTCCGCCGAAGCCGAACAGCCCGATCATCATGAAAACTATGAAGAGTTGTAGCAGGAGCATAGGCGCAGGTTATTTTAGAAGTTGACCGTAAGTGTATCCGCCGATGCCGGCCAGAAGAATCACATAAACAGGCGACACGCCCAAGAGCCAAATGGCTATGGCGCTGACGGCGGGAATCCATACATTGGACCATCGGATATGCGCCGTTTGGGCCATGCGGAACACAGGAGCAGCAATCAGCGCCACCACCGCAGGACGAATGCCGCGGAACATGCTGTTGACGATGGCGTAGTCGCGAAAGCGCTGAAAGAAGAGCGCAATGAGCAGGATGATGATAAAGGAAGGCAATGCCGTACCCAAAGTGCATACCACAGCACCCGGCGTGCGGAAGAGTTTGTAGCCGATAAATATGCTGAGGTTGACCGCAAAGATGCCGGGACACGATTGTGCTACGGCAATGAGATCGGCCAACTCCTCCTGCTCCACCCAATGCTTCTGATTCACCACCTGTTCCTCGATAAGGGGAATCATGGCGTAACCTCCACCGACGGTGAAGCAACCGATTTTGAAGAATGTGATAAAAAGTTCCAGCATCGCTATGCTTACACTGTTTATGTTAGTCTTTTAATCTTTGACACCCTTGAGCCATTCACGTGCATTGACGAAAGCCTCAATCCAGGGGGTCACCTGATCCGAGGCGAGACGTCCGGCAGGATAAGTGCCGCACTGCCAGGGAAGGAAGGCGCGCTCCAAATGGGGCATCATGGCCAAATGGCGTCCGTCGGCCGAGCAGATGCCGGCGGTGGAGAAGTCGCTGCCGTTGGGGTTGGCGGGATAACCGTCGTAGGCGTATTTAAGTACGACGTTGTAGTCGCTCTCCTTGCCGGGCAGAGAGAATTTGCCTTCGCCGTGAGCCACCCAGATGCCCAAACGACTTCCGGAAAGACTCTTGAGCAGAACGCTCTCGTTGGGCTCCACCGTCAAACCGACAAAGCCGCTCTCAAACTTGCGCGAGTCGTTGTGCTTCATGCGGGCCTCCTTGTTGCAACCGATGAGCCCGAGCTCCATCATGAGCTGGCAGCCGTTGCAGACACCCAAGGAGAGGGTGTCTTTGCGGGCATAGAAGCGGTCGAGTGCCTCTTTGGCCTTCGGGTTGAAGAGGAAAGCGCCGGCCCATCCCTTGGCACTGCCCAAAACATCGGAATTGGAGAAGCCGCCGCAGAAGACGATGAACTGAATCTCCTCCAACGTCTCGCGTCCACTGACGAGGTCGGTCATCATGACGTCTTTCACGTCGAAGCCGGCCAGATAGAGCATCCAGGCCATTTCGCGCTCGCCGTTGGTACCCTTCTCACGGATGATGGCTGCCTTCGGACGATTATCGGTAGCAGCAGGAATGCCATATTGTGAACATTTGCCCGTAAACGTTTGGGGCATCTGCCATACGAGAGGCTGTTTCTTGTAATTCTCGTAGCGCTCGGCAGCTTTGCCGTTGCGACTCTGATAGGTGTCCATCAGATAGCTGCTCTCGTACCACACGTCGCGCAGGGCGTCAATGTCGAGCGACAGCGTCTCACCGTCCTTCGCAATGCGAATGCTGCGACCCTCAGAGGGCCTGCCGATGCACACATAACCCACGCCGGCGTCTTCGAGAATCTTCTTCACCTCAGAACGTTTGTCATCGGCCACCTGAATGACGATGCCGGGATTCTCGGCAAAGAGAATCTTGATGAGGTCTTTTTCGCTGATCTTGTCCAGATTGACGTCCATGCCGCCCTTGGTGTTGGCAAAGCACATTTCCAGCAAACAGGTCACCAGACCACCGGCAGAGATATCATGACCGGCGAGAATGAGACCCTTTCCGACGAGTTCCTGCACGGCATTGAAGGCATCGCGGAAATATTCGGGATCGCTCACCGTGGGCACGTCGTCACCGACTTTGCCCAAACTCTGAGCAAAGGCGCTGCCACCCAGTCGCAGGCTGTCGAAGGAGAAGTCAATGTGGTAGAAAGAGGAATCCTTCACCTGCTGCATCACGGGGCCGACAACGGCACGCACGTCGCTGACCTGTCCGCCGCTCGTGACAATCACGGTGCCCGGAGAGATGACTTTCTCACCGGAGGGGTATTTCTGCGTCATCGAGAGAGAGTCCTTGCCGGTAGGCACGTTAATCTCCAAAGCACAGCAGAAGTCAGACAGGGCCTTCACCGCAGTGTAGAGACGGGCGTCTTCGCCTTCCTGAGAACGGCAGGGCCACATCCAGTTGGCCGAGAGGGATACGGTGTCGAGTCCCTCTTCCAGAGGCGCCCACACAATGTTGGTCAGCGACTCGGCAACAGCCAGCACACTGCCTTTGGCGGGATCGGCCAAAGCAGCCTGAGGAGCGTGACCCAGTGCGGTGGCGATACCCTTGTGGAACTGATAGTCCAGAGCCACCACGCCGCAGTCCGACAGCGGCAACTGCAACTCGCCCTGACACTGCTGACGGGCCACCTTGCCCGTGACGCTGCGGTCCACCTTGTTCGTGAGCCAGTCCTTGCAGGCCACAGCCTCCAGACGTAGTACGCGCTTCAGGTAATCCGTAATATTCTTTTTATCGTAGCTGACGTCCTTGTAGTGATGCTCCACGGTCTTGTCCACCATAACGGTTTTGGGAGAATGACCGAACATCTGACTCACCTCGAGGTCGAAGGGACGACGGCCGTCAGCCTGCTCGAAGGCAAAGTGTGCATCACCAGTCGTTTCGCCGACCACATAGAGCGGAGCCCGCTCGCGCTCGGCAATACGGCGCACATGGTCGATATGCTTCTCGTCAATAAGCAGGCCCATACGCTCCTGGCTCTCATTGGCGATGATTTCTTTAGCTGAAAGCGTAGGGTCGCCGATAGGCAGCTTGGACATGTCGATGAGTCCGCCACACTCCTCCACCAGTTCCGAGAGGCAGTTGACGTGTCCGGCACTGCCGTGATCGTGGATGCTCACCACGGGATTTACCTCTTCTTCACAAAGCGCGCGCACGAGGTTGTTGGCACGCTTCTGCATTTCGGGATTGGCACGCTGCACGGCGTTGAGCTCAATACCGGAGGAGTAGCGTCCGGTCTCCACGCTGCTCACGCTGCCGCCGCCAAGTCCGATGCGGTAGTTGTCACCGCCGACGACGACAATCTTGTTGCCCTTCTGACTCAAAGGTGAGCACACTGCCGCAAATGAGCGGCTGGCCGAATTTGTTGCCGAAGTCGGAAGCGCCGTTGGAGGCTTTGGTGAGAATCTGCCTGGGCGTCTGATAGAGCCACTCTCTCACAGGCAGCAAACGCTCCCACTCACGCTCTTCAGCGGTGCGGGGATAGCTGGTCATATAGACCGCCGTACCGGCTATGGGCCAAGAGCCTACGCCACCACCCATACGGTCGCGAATTTCGCCGCCGGTACCGGTAGAGGCGCCGTTGAAAGGCTCCACCGTTGTGGGGAAGTTGTGCGTCTCGGCCTTAATGGAGATGACACTCTGAATCGGCTTCACGCGGAACCAGTCGCTCGTGGCATGATCTTCGGGAGCGAACTGTTCCACGACGGGACCTTCGGCAAAAGCCACATTGTCCTTATAGGCCGAAATGATACGGTGGGGATTTTCTTCCGTGGTACGCTTAATCATCTTGAAGAGCGAGGACTCCTTCTCCTCGCCGTCGATGATGAACGTGCCGCCGAAGATTTTGTGGCGACAGTGCTCGGAGTTGATCTGGGCAAAGCCGAACACTTCGCTGTCGGTGAGCGGACGGCCGAGCTGGCCCTCCACCTTATGGAGATACTCTATCTCCTCGGGTGAGAGGGCCAGTCCTTCCTGCTCGTTGTAGGCCTCCAAGTCGGTGATGTCGCGAATGGGGGCCGGTTCGATATTCACGGTGAAGATATCCTGATCGAGGGCTTTGTAGAGGCGCTGCAGCATGGGGTCATGGTCTGCATCTTCGCTCTCCACGGGCCAATATTCTTCAATACGACGGATGCCGGAAACGGCCATGTTCTGGGTGATTTCTACGGCATTGGTGCTCCAGGGGGTTATCATTTCGCGACGGGGTCCGACGAAGTATCCGTCCAGTCGCTCCTCCTTGAGCGGACTGGCGCCTCCGTAGAGCCACGCGAGTTTTTCCAATTCCTCCGTTGTGAGACTTTGCGCACTTTCTGTGGCAATAATGCTGCCGTCGGGTGTTTTGAAGAATGTGATCATGTCGAATATCTTATTACCTTAAAAATTTTATATTACTGCAGGCTGCCGAAGGGGAAGCTGATGCCGATGCTGGCATTGGTCGAGCTGCCGGTAGGAATGCCCTGCTTGGAGAATTTGCTCATGAGGCGGTCCATGCCGGCGAAGATGCTGAAGCCCTTCGTGTGAATGTTTACCACCCAGCCGAAGCTGGTGCCCAGGCTGCCGAAACCGAAGTTGATGCCGCCCTCCAACCACTTGAGGGGATGGATGTTGGCAGAGAGACGCTCTTCGTTCCAAGAGTAGGCGCCCTGAATGCGGGTGGTGGACAGGAAACCGAACTCCAACTTGTCGTACATGGGCAACTTGTACTGCACACCGATGTTGAGCGTGGCGCCCAAAGCGCGGGCGCCGTTGTCGTTACCCTTGTCCTGGAAAGTGAAGAGATCTTCCATACCGTCGGTGAAGTCGTCAAACTGGCTCTTCATAGTGGTGCCTTCGCTATCCTTCACTTTGATGTTGTTAAAACCGTTGAACTGGTAACTCTCGCGGATGTTCTCGCCACGGAGTGTGTTGTTCCATGAGATGAAGCCCAAGTCAAGCAGCGAAGCACTCAGCTTCATGCCCTTGAGGATGCCGGCTTTCTCCATATCCCACTCCGTACCGAGGTCGAAGGCCAGGCCGACACCGCCGACACCGGCTTTGCTGATGTCCATATTTTTAAACTTAATGGTGCCTTCCGGACGGGGTGCGCCGTTTTTGTAAGGCTCGGTGTTGTAATCACCCCAAGTGAGACCTTTGGCACTGGCTTCGATTTCTGCATCGGCAGTAACCAGCCACTTGTCCGGGCCGGCCAACTCCATCTTCAGGTTATTGGCCTTCATGTTCATGCGGCCAGCACCCAGAAGTATCTTCACGGTTCCGCCCACTCTCCAGGCTTCCGTCACATTACGGCTGTGGCCGAAGCCGATTTCAACCCATGCCGTACTGCGGGCGTCAATTTCGCCGATGTCATAGTTCTTGTTGCTCAGGGTCTTGGCCATTTCAAAGAGCTCGTATGGCGCTTTGAAAGCGGTGTTGGAGCGCATGCTGATGTTGAAGAAGTTGTAGCCGCCCCATTTGTGGAAGCCGAAGTTGATGAGATCAATTCTCATGTCCACATTGGTCTTCTCCATGCTTGAGAAGTTCTGGAGGGCATCCGCAGGCGAGATGCTGGGATGCATGAAAGTGCCCAAGCGGCCGTCGGGCAGCGTATAGAAGATGTCCTTCAAAGCCAGGTTACCGGCGAGTGAAGCGTTGATATTACCCAGCAAAGGCATGCCGACAAAGCCTTTACGGTCGTAGTCCTTGGCCGGGTTCAACTCGTAACCATAGGAGTATCCGTCGAGGAAATACGCACTGTTGAGATTTTGCGCCATCACACTTCCGGCGAGGGTGATGCAGACGGCAGTGAGGATATATTTTAATGTCTTCATGACTGATATTCTTTTTGAGGATTTAAAGTGTGTTCAGTGATTGCTTCTCGAAAATCAATTGCCGTCATAGCCTGCACCGATGATACCCATCTTCATGTCTTCCAGGCGAACCTTCATGTCGGAGAAGATCTTGGCGCCGGGCTGTGTGGGCTTCAGCAAGGTGAAGTCAAAACGTATGCCGTCAAAATAGTTCACATCTCTGTTGACAAAGTCGCTCACACGCTTTCCGCCGGTCGCAGTCAGCGTCACGAGAATGGTAGTTCTGTCATCACCGGGCACTTCCACGAAAGACTTGCCGTCAATAGTGAGTTTCACATCGTTCAGGACTTCGCCATTTTCGTTGATGGCGACAGGCTCAAGGCGCACCGTCATCGGCATGTCACCCACCACGTCGGCCTGCACGGCCATACCTTCGAAGAGCACATCTTTGAGGTCACTCTTGAAACCGTCTGCTCTGTCATCGTCATTCAGACGGAAAAGATTGTCCGGACGCATGGGCGCATAGAACAGGTATTCCACGTTGAGGCTCACAGAACCGCTGCCTTTGCCCTGGTATTCCTGCAGTTCAATCTTAAACTCGTCGGGCATCTCACGCAGCATTTGTTGCAGCGTGCTTTTGCTATCGTCCAGCCCAACCCACGTTGCTCCGCGATATTCTTCGGGCCATTCATCTTTGTCCTCGTCATCCACTTCCTCGGCAGCGATGTAGAACGTCCTGGCCATTTCACCACTGCAGTCGCCTTCAACCTTGAACTCCTCAATATTTCTCGTAATGGCCTTCAGTGTCTCGGAGCCGTCCTTCACATTGGTCAAGGCGATGAACGACTTGAAGTCCACCCCGGCGGATTTATCCACTTTGATGAAAATAACGGGGTTCTCGATGTCAAAACAGGTCTTCTCATTGCGCAGGAAACCGGGGATGTTGCTCAGATCCACCGTGGTAGAAGTCTCGTCAATAGTCACTGCACCACTCCATGTCGCCGTAGCTGCAGGCATCGTGACGGTGGCATCCTGCTCTCCGTCGCCCTGCATGCAGTAGAAGTCTCTGCCGGTCTCGGGATCCTTGATGAATTTCAGGTTCTGTCCCTCACTGACGGAGAAGAGGTCCTTCAGCATGGCATTGGCGGTGCTGCCGTCGGGCAGCCACAATACGTCACCTGAAGTCTGCATGCTCCAGTCCACGTTGTCTTTACTCAGGTCATACGTGTTGTCCGTGCACGAAGTGACCGTTGTGAGGGCCAAAAGCCCCAGCGCATAAATGGATTTTTTCATGATGATTAGTTATTAAAGTGAATTATGGGTTGTTGATTATTGGTTATTGAGGAAAATCACAAAGCCAATGCAGCTGCGCCGAGGATGGCGGCATCGCTGTCCTTGAGCTGCGACACCAGTATCTTGGCCTTGCCCTTGTAGATAGGCAACACACTCTCCTCAAAGGCTTCTCTCAGAGGAGCCATCAGCGCCTCGCCGGCTTTCACCGGACCGCCGAAGAAGATGAACGCCTCCATCGAACAGAAGTTCATAAAATTGGCACAGGCCTCTCCCAACCTTCTGCCCGTAATGCGGAGCACCTCTTGAGCCAAAACGTCGCCTTCGGAGGCTGCAATACTCACATCCTTGCTCATCAGCGATGAAGGTGTGATGTTGCGCAGAGGACTGTCCATACGTCTTTCGGCCATCAGCTCGAGTGCCGTACGGGCCACGCCGGGGCCGGAGCAATAAGCCTCCAGGCAGCCTTTTCGGCCGCAGCCGCACTCCCTGCCTCCGGGCACGATGGTTGTATGGCCCAGTTCGCCGGCAAAACCATCGCAGCCGTAAACCATCTCGCCGTTGATGACGATGCCGCTGCCCACACCGGTGCCCAGGGTTATTTCAATGAAATTCTTCATCCCCTTGGCTGCGCCGTAAGCCATCTCGCCCAAAGCGGCAGCGTTAGCGTCATTGGTCATCACCACAGGAACGCCCAACGCCGTCTCAAAGAGTTTGGCCAGAGGCACACGCCCCTTCCAGGGAAGGTTGGGCGCATAGAGTATTTCGCCTGTATAGAAGTTGGCGTTGGGAGCACCGATGCCCATGCCCTGAATGCAGGACAGGCCGCCCACACGGTCCACCAGAGGCAAAAGCTTGGACACACAGTCTTTCACATAGAGCTCTGCCGTATCGTGTCCGGGTGTAGGCACGGAGACTCTCTCCACGATACGCGCTTCCCGGTCTACGATGCCGAAGACGGAATTCGT
Organism: uncultured Prevotellaceae bacterium; assembly: GCA_900320435.1. Classification (GTDB taxonomy): domain Bacteria; phylum Bacteroidota; class Bacteroidia; order Bacteroidales; family Bacteroidaceae; genus Physcousia. Next base: position 1,286 of record ONSH01000085.1, on the reverse strand, counting down.
ACCGCCAAGGTCCAGACCGATAACGTAGGGTTTATTTTCCATTGTTTTTGCAAAAACACATTTTCGTGCACAAAGATATGAATTTTTCTTTGGCTCTGCAAAGATTACAGGCTCATATTTTGAAAAAATGTAAAAAAAAGTAAAAAATACCTATGCGCTATGTCCGCGAAGCGATTTTTTTACGTATATTTGCCGATGTTTTTATTATGTGGATACAACCTGTTGATACATTGGAGCTCGTTGCGAAGGGCATCTTTGTAGGGGCCATCGCCAGTGCGCCGATGGGGCCCGTGGGGGTGCTCATCGTGCAACGCACCCTGAAAAAGGGCCGCTGGTACGGCTTCGTCACGGGTGTCGGCGCCGCCATCTCCGATCTCGTTTACGCCGTCATCACCGGTGTCGGCATGGCGATGGTGCTCGACCTCATCGAGCGGCCGTCCAATCTCTACTGGCTCAAGGTCATCGGCGGCGTCATGCTCTTCTGCTTCGGCGTTTTCTGCATGCTCTCCAACCCCACACGCGGCATGCGCCAAAGCGGCATCAACGGTAAAGGAACATTGCTCCACAATGCCGGCACGGGATTCCTGCTCACGCTTTCCAATCCGCTCATCATTTTCCTCTTCATGGCGATGATGGCGCGTCTGGACTTCGTGGTGCCCGAGCGCTATTGGTTGCAGGCTTTGGCCTATCTGAGCATCTTCGGCGGTGCCCTGCTCTGGTGGTTGGGACTCACAGCCGTCATCGACAAGGCGCGCGAGCGCTTCCAGGTATCCACCATCCTCTACTTCAACCGCATCCTGGGGCTCATCGTCATCATCGCCTCATTGGTTGCCATCTTCACGACCATACTTTGACTTTTCTATGTATATTGCCCGTAAACTTCGCCAACGCAACATCGTGGCCTATGTCCTTTACATGATGCAGGTTGAGGATACTCTGCGCGCCTACGACCTCGACATAGAGCGTCTCCAGCGCGAATACCTCTCCCGCTTTGACTACGACGACGGGCAATTGGAGGAAGTCACCGAATGGTATGCCGGCCTCATCGACATGATGCAGATGGAGATGTGCCAGAAAACCGGTCACGTGCAGGCTCTGAGCAACGTCATTGCAGATTTGGAGCAGCGCCACATCGAGTTGCTCGACGACGCCCAAAAACCTTTCTACCAGGCCGCTTATGGCGCCGCACTCCCCATCCTCGACGAATTGAGGAGCAAGGGCATGGACGACGAGATGGGCGATGTGGCCAACGCTCTGGATGCCGTCTACGGCGTCACGCTGCTCAA
>ONSH01000100.1 GCA_900320435.1 uncultured Prevotellaceae bacterium | reverse complement strand
CTGGTCAATCTGGTGGCGGGTCGCGAAGTGGTGAAGGAACTCGTCGGTCCCGACATGACGCCCGAGAAAGCTTTGGAAGCTTTGCGAAGCATCCTGCCCTTCGAGGTGGATTTCTATCGCCGCCACCGCTACCGGGTGGACTATGTGGGCAATCCCAGCCTCGATGAAGTGGACGGTTTCATCGCCAAAAACCCGGCACCGAAGCGCAAACCCACCCTGCTGCTTCTGCCCGGAAGCCGTCGGGCGGAGATTGCGGACAATCTGCCCCACATGCTCGCCGCCGTGTCGAAGGTGAGCGGCTACGACGTCGTCGTCTCCCGTGCGCCACATTTGCCCGAGTCGCTCTTCTCGGAAGCACTGCGTCACGGCGCACAAGTGTCCACAGAGTCCAGCTTCCGGCTGCTTCAGGGCGCCACAGCCGCACTCGTCACCAGCGGAACGGCCACGCTGGAAACGGCGCTTTTCGGCGTGCCTCAGGTGGTTTGCTACTACATTCGGGGCGGATGGGCGTTGCGACTCGTGCGCCGTCTGTTCCTCAAGGTGCCGTTCATCTCGCTGGTCAATCTGGTCAATCTGGTGGCGGGTCGCGAAGTGGTGAAGGAACTCGTCGGTCCCGACATGACGCCCGAGAAAGCTTTGGAAGCTTTGCGAAGCATCCTGCCCGGAGGCTCCGATCGCGAGAAGATGCTGGAGGGCTATCGCGACGTGCGTCGCCGTCTGGGCGCCGTCGGTGCACCTCATCACGCCGCCGCACTCATCCTCAAAACACTCCGCTGAACCTGCGGCAATGACGAGCCCCTGAGGGCGCTCTGAAGGCACACCTATCGCTTCCTCTCCTGATACGCCTTGGGGTTCATGTTCTGGTACTGCCTGAAATTGCGGTAGAAAGACGTACTGCTGTTAAATCCCGACCGCTCCGCCACCTCTGTCAGCGGCATTTGGGGAGTTTCGTCTATCAATGCCTTTGCATAAGCAATACGTTGGCGGTTGATGAATTCGGAAAACGACATCTTCATCTCGCGGTTAATGGCCAGATAGATATAGTTGCGGTTGGTGGCCAGACGGGCCGAAAGATCCTCAATCTTCAAGTTGGGTTGCAGATAGAACTGCTCTTCGTTCATGAGCTGCTCGATGCGCCGGCACAACTGTGAGATGTTCGTTTCCGAAGTTGCCGCCTGATTATGGGACAAGGAGGAGAAGGAGCCTTCCTGCTCATCCTGCTCTATGTTCCAGATGCTAAACTGCGTACGACTGCCGACATAACCAATAATGAACAGCAGTATGGAAAAAGCCACAGAGGGAAGGGTCAACAACCACTCGGAATCCGCAAAACGGTAGCGCCCCACAATGTTGCAGACGAAAGACACGGCCGATGTGACGACAAAGGCCAGCAGGATGTGGCGGAGCGAGACGAGCGACTTGTTCTCGATGTCGGCATAGCTGTTGTTGAGCAAATGCTCATAGCGGGAAAGGCTGCGGTTGCCCTTCACAAGCACCACGGCGACCAGCACGGCAAACAGCACCTTGCACGCATCGTGGACATACATCTGGCACGTGGCCGCAGGTCCCGTCTCCGGATGCCGGCCATGATAGAGATATTGCTCGATGAAAAGGCGCGTTTCGCCGTCTGTCATCTTGGCATAGAGCAGCGCCACCGTCACGCCGGCAGCAAGGGCCGGCAGCAGCAGGGCGAAGCGCAGGCGACGCCCGTCTTCGCGCTGCGTGAGCGCGCAGATGTAGAGATAGTAGAGGGGATAGACGGCCAGATTGGCGGCCACGTAGAGCGAATCGGTCGCCACCATCAGATGCGTGAGGCGGTTGAAATAGACACAGTGGCCCAGATAGAGCACGCTTGTCACCGCCAGGAACAGCAACAGATAATATCGCGGGCGCAGCCATCCCCGAGCCGCCGTCGCCGGCTCTGTGTGCAGGCGCGACAGCACGATGTCGCACATCAGCGTGACGGTCCAAAACAGACAGACCGTCATCGGGAGCGAAGTAAGCAGTGAGTGTATCATCGGCTCAAAAGTAGTGCAAATGCCGCTGACGACGCCAGCTTAATTATAGTCCGTTATGCCTTTGGCCCGAAGATTGGCTTTGGCGCCTTCGTCGCCCTGTTTGGCGCTGAGTTTGTACCATTTGATCGCCTCTTCCACGGACTGCTCCACTCCGGTGCCGGTCTCATAGCAGTAGCCGAGATTGTTCTGCGCGGTAGCGTTGCCCTGCTCGGCGGAAAGCCGATACCAGTTGACGGCCTCTCCGGCCGATTGCTCCACACCGATGCCCTCATCGAAGCAATAACCCAGGTTGCATTGCGCGTCGGCATTGCCCTGCTCGGCAGAGAGGCGATACCATTTCACGGCTTCCGTAGCCGACTTCTCTACGCCTCGACCCTCCTCGAAGCAGGCACCCAAGGCACACTGAGCTTCTGCATTGCCCTGTTCGGCAGCCTGACGATACCACTTCACCGCTTCCTCATTGCTTCTGGCCACACCGAAGCCCTCGTCGTAGCAGACACCCATAGTGTACTGAGCACGGGCATCGCCCTGTTCCGCAGCTTCGCGATACCACTTCACAGCGGCCACCTTGTCCTTGGTCACATATTTGCCCAAAGAATACAACTTGCCCAAGTAAAGCATTGCATCCTTGTCGCCCTTTTCCGCACGGGATTTGAACTCCAGGAAACTTTGCTTGTAGAAATCCATCGCCTTGGTGAGACTGGCTTCGAGGCCCCGACCCTCATCGTGACAGATGCCCATATAGTACTGAGCGTAAGGATTTCCCCGTTCGGCCCAATATCTGTACCACTTGATGGCTTCGGTATAGTCCTGAACCACACCGTCGCCGTTGTAATACATCTGGGCAATCTTCAGACCGGCTTCTTCATCACCGCCCAAAGCCTTCTCCACCAGCGCCTTGTCGCTGGGACAATTGTTGTCGGGAATGACGATATCGACAGATTTGCCGCCGCACGCAGACAAAATGAGACTGAAGGCGGAAATAGTGATGATTTTAAACTTTTTCATGACTGATTTCTTAAATGAGACGGGACAAAGATAAGCTAAATATTTGAAAAATACTTTCCCGCAACTGAATGAGCTGCGGGAAAGTGTTGATATTGCTGTTCAGAGAAGCCCGGCACGTGCTTCGTTCTCTGTCCATGCCGCTATATCAGAATTCATAACCCACGCTGACGGTGAGGGTGCCGGTGTTGGTTTTGGCGCCCCAAAAATCGTCCTTTTCTATCGGCATGAGATCAATGACATAAGCCACACCGGCGTTGAAGCGCTTGTAGGTGAAGTTCACACCTTCGATCAAACCGAACTGGAAACGATTGGCCTTATAGTCAGGATCTTCATAATCAAAGATTGAGGCACCATCCTGTTTTGCCAGAAGGTTGACGCCGAAATTGATTCCGGTGAGGGGGCTGATCTTAAACGCTTTTTTGGAACCGAGAGCAAAGCGCCACGTGAAGGCCACCGGAACGTTCAGACGAAGAAGTGTGAAGCTGGTTTCATCCTCAACCAAATCATCTGTAACGGGATCGTAATCCATGAACGTCTCCGACTTGCGGTTGAACTGCAGGTTGCCACCCACCTCAATATACATGGGATGTTTGCTGCTCAAATGAATACCGTGCGTATAACCGGCCTGAACGCCGTGCAGCGTAGACCCGGTCATAAACATCGGGGCATAAGACAGCGAAATGCGGTTGTAGTCCCTGTAGCCCGACTTGACAGCTGCGGGAGCGGACTTCTTGGCGGGAGCGGACTTCTTCGCAGGAGCGACGGCGGTCGTTTTCTTGGCGGGAGCTGCCGTGACGGACTTCTTGGCAGGAGCAGAAGTGGTTACAGACTTCGACTTGGCAGTCGTCTTGGACTGGGCGCCTGCATTCAGGGCAAGAGCCGCTGCACACACGATAAGCATTAACTTCAAATTTTTCATGATCGTTGGTTTTAAGTTAAACAATAGGTTGTGTGTTTCGTTAATTTTTGTGCAAAAGTATTAAAAATTCTTTCCGGCGACGTTTCATTTTCGCAGAAATGAGCGTTCATTTTCACACTTTTTCTCTTATTCCAAAATGAAAACTGCAGAAAAACGCCATGAAATCGCAGAAAACGCATCTTCGGCTTGTTGTTGACACTGGGACTGCTGAGTGTCTTGAGAACGGGCGCGTCCCCTGAAGAGTAACTTTCTTTGACAGAAACAGAGGTCCCATCGGGATTTTTTCCGAATTATGACACTATAGTCTTAACTGAGAAAAATTTGTTCCCCAGTGAGAGAAAAATTTTTCTCCAGTTAGCGCGCAAATTTTTCCTAACTGAAGCGCCGGAAAGAAGCATCCCCGCAAACCGAAGCTTGCAGGGATATTTATTCTTTACACTCGGGAAGGCATCTTACGCCAGAAGGGCACTGCACATGGCCTCAATGGCGGGGAGATCGCTCTCCTTCATGCGGGAGCGGATCGTCACCATCGGGTCCACGATCGTGATATCCTTCATCTGCTCCAGCAGGCCGCGCATCGTCTTGCCGGCGGAAGGCGCCCACGAGCCGTTCTCCAACAGCGCCACACGACGCTTCTGGAAGCCCTTGATGAGCAGATGGTGGAGGAAGTCGTACATGGGCGGGAAGACGTTGGCGTCGTAGCTGGCGGCGCAGCACACGAGGCGCGGATAACGGAACGCATCCTCGATGACTTCGGCCAAATCGTCGCGAGAGAGGTCGCTGACAACCACCTTGGGCGCCCCTTGCGAGCGGAGCACTTCGGCCACTTT
>ONSH01000084.1 GCA_900320435.1 uncultured Prevotellaceae bacterium | reverse complement strand
CTGCACAAAAACATTCCCTCCGGAGCCGGCTTGGGCGGCGGCAGCAGCAACGCAGCTTTCACCATGAAGCTGCTGAACGAACTCTTCCGCCTCGGCCTCAGCGAGACGGAGATGGAGCAGCGTGTAGGGCGACTCGGCGCAGACTGCGCGTTTTTTGTGCGCAACAAGCCTGTTCTGGCAGAAGGCATCGGCAATATTTTCACCCCTGTAGACATTGATCTCAAAGGCTGTTGGATCTGGCTGACCAAACCCTCTGATTTTGCTGTTGGATCTGGCTGACCAAACCCTCTGATTTTGTCAGCACGAAGGAAGCCTATCAGTCCGTCAGGCCCGACGAGACCAACCGCACACACTGGCCCCGCAACAATTCGGAAATCAGATGGGACGAACTGACCAACGATTTTGAAGGCAGCGTGTTCCCCAATCATCCCGATGTCGCTGCACTCAAGACGATGATGCTGCGTGAGGGCGCTTTCTATGCGGCCATGTCCGGCAGCGGCGCCTCGGTGTTCGGCTTGTTTAAAGAAAAACCCCGGACAGTGGATCTGCCCGAGGATATTTTTTCCTTTGTCACCCGGCTGTAAAGCCCCGGCGACTCAAAAAGACTTTGGTTTACTTGATGATGTCCAACTCCTTGAACACCTTCTTCAAGGCGACAACGGCGCGATCCACCTGTTCGTTGGTGTGATTGGCCATCAACGCGAAGCGCACCAGCGTGTCTTGAGGACCGCAGGCGGGAGGAATCACGGGGTTGATGAAAACGCCTTCTTCGAACGCGCGGGCCACCACCACGAAGGTCTTGTCCACGTCGCGCACATAAAGAGGAATGATAGGCGACTCCGTGTCACCGATTTCGAAGCCTTCTTCCTTGAAACGGCTCAAGGCGTAGTTGGTGACGTTCCACAAAGCCTCCAGACGCTCGGGCTCGCTCTTGATGATGCGCAAAGCCTCACGGGCGGCAGCCGTGGCGGCCGGCGTGCAGGATGCGGAGAAGATATAGGTGCGAACCATGTGGCGCAGGGCGTCGATAATCTCCTGATTGGCAGCAATGAAACCGCCGATGGAAGCCAGCGACTTGGAGAAGGTGCCCATGATGAGATCCACCTCGTCGGTCAGACCGAAATGGTCGCAAACGCCACGGCCCTGACGTCCGAACACGCCCAAACCGTGTGCTTCGTCCACCATGATGGAGGCGTTGTACTTGTGCTTCAACTCCACAATCTCGGGCAGCTTGCACAGGTCGCCTTCCATGGAGAACACGCCGTCCACGACAATAAGCTTCACCTTGTCCGGCTCGCAGCGCTGAAGCACGCGCTCCAGATCTGCCATATCGTTGTGCTTGTAGTGCAACTGCGTGGCGAAAGACAGACGGCGGCCGTCAACAATAGAAGCGTGATCGCGGTCGTCACAAATGACATAGTCATCTTTGCTGACCAACTGGGGGATGACGCCGCTGTTCACGGTGAAGCCGGTCGAGATGCACAGGCAATCGTCTTTGCCGACGAATTCAGCCAGTTCTTTCTCCAACTGTACGTGAATATCCAGCGTGCCGTTCAGGAAACGGCTTCCGGCACATCCGCTGCCATACTGCTGCATTGCTGCGCATCCGGCATCGATGACACGCTGATCACCGGTCAGACCGGTATAGGCGTTACTGCCGAACATCAACACGTGGTGTCCGCCCATTTCAACTTCTGTACCCTGCTTGCCTTCAATCTGGCGAAAATAAGGGTAAATGCCCCTTCTCTTAACCTCTTTGGAAAGAGCGACAAAAGGGTGTTTTGAAAGTTTCTCTTCTAGTATACCCATATAGGTCGATATTCTTTATGTCTTGCAATTCTGTGCAAAGGTACGAAAAAAAATAGAGTTGGGACCATTATTCGGGAAGTTATTTGCTAAAATTCCTTTTTTTTTATTTTTTAGCATTTTTGTTGATTGATGTCTTTCTTCTTTTCCGTATTTTTGTACTCGATATGAAGATGAGCATCTGGTTTATCGTCAATCCCATTTCGGGCACAAAGGACAAAGAGCATATCATTGCCCTGATTCCGGAATATATTGACCCTGCACGTTTCAATTATGAGATTCGCTACACGGAGCATGCAGGCCATGCCGCGGAGATCACCCGCGAAGCCATTGCGCAAGGCATCGACATTGTGGTGGCCGTGGGAGGAGACGGCACGGTCAACGAGGTGGCCAGAGCTTTGATCCACACCGAGACGGCCCTGGGCATCATCCCCTGCGGCAGCGGCAACGGCCTGGCCCGCCATCTGGCCCTCCCGATGAACCCCAGAGGTGCTCTGCAGATCATCAACGAGTGCACCATTCACCGCTTGGACTACGGTCGCATCAACGGGCGTCCTTTCTTCTGCACGGCAGGCATGGGCTTCGACGCCAACCTCTCCGACAATTTCGCCAAGGCCGGACGGCGTGGTCTGATTACTTATGTCGAGAACGCCCTGCGCTTGGGCATGGCCTACGAGAGTGAGACCTACACTCTTGAATATGTCACGGAAGACTGGAAGATACACACGGACACCGTGAAGGCCTTCCTCCTGACCTGTGCCAACGCCGGCCAATACGGCAACAATTTCTGGATTGCCCCCAAAGCCTCCATGCAGGACGGTCTGATGGACGTCAGCATCATCGAGCCCTTCCCCCTGATTGAGAGCGGCCCCATCGCTTATCAGATGGTGCACAAGACCATCTACCGCAATCCGCGCTGTCAGAGCTTCAAGTGCCGCAACATCACCATTCAGCGCGAGCATCCCGGCGTGATCCACTACGACGGAGATCCTGCAGAAGAAACCTCGATGGTGCGCGTAGAGATTGTGCCCCACGACATCCTCATGCTGGTGAACATCCGCAAGCACGGACCCCGTCCTCACCAGGCCATCAGCAAGGACTTTTTGGAGAAGCTCCACCGGGGACTATCCTGACCGGTGCGCTCTGCTCCTAACCTTCTACTTTTTGAAATTTGGCAAAACGCAACAGCAGTTGCTTCACGCCGGCGTTCTCAAAGTCCACTACAGCTTTGGCGTCTATGCCGCTGTCCGACGTCGACACCACCCTACCCCGTCCGAAACGCTCGTGGATGATGATGTCTCCCGCAACGACCGACTCGGGGGCAGACGCCGGCTTGCCGCCCGACGGGGGCCTGTAGCCGGCCAAAGGTCTGCTGTCTGCGACGGGTTTCAGGGCGGACAGCGGGCGCACGCTGCCTCCCGACGGAGTGGGCGCATTTCGCCTTGGCATGATGACGGGCCGCGAGGTCGTTTCCTTCGACGGCGATCCGAAGATACCGGTCTCCTGCAGGAATCTCGACGGCTGCATCTGCTCCACCTTGCCGTAGCGGAAACGCGATCTTGATGTGGTGAACACCAGCACCTCTTCAGCACGCGTCATGGCCACATAACACAGGCGCCGCTCCTCCTCTATCCCCATAGGGGTTTCCAATGCCATGGCAGAAGGAAAAAGCTCTTCCTCCAGGCCAACCACGAACACCGCCCTGAACTCCAAGCCCTTGGCCGAGTGTATCGTCATCATCGTCACGACACCGTCCGAGCCCTCCTGCCTGTTCATCTCGTCCAGGTCGCTCATCAGCGAGACCTCCTGCAGATAATTGGCGATGCCGGCTTCCAGGCTTTGCTCCAGACGCTCTGCAGTGAATGCGGCGATGCCGTCCATCAGCTCCTGCATGTTTTCCTGCCGCGAGCTGTCTTCCGCTTCCTTTCCGCGGTTGATTTCTTCCTTCAGGCGACTTCGCTCCATCACCGCCTGCGAGAACACGTCGGCCGTTTCGCTCCCGGAAAGCTCGTGCAAGTCCTGAATCAGTCTGTGGAAATCCCGCAACTTACCCTTGGTACCTCCCGACATGTCCAGCGTGTCCGGCGCGGCGATGACGTCCCAGATGGGCTTCTGCGATTTCACGGCTTCCTCCGACAGCTTGTCCATCGTAGTCTGTCCGATGCCTCTTGCCGGATAGTTGATGACGCGCCTCAGGGCTTCTTCGTCGTAGGGATTCACGGCGAGACGGAAATAGGCTATTGCGTCCTTGATTTCTTTGCGCTGGTAAAACGACACGCCGCCGTAGATTCTGTAGGGAACGGCGTTTTTGCGCAAAACTTCCTCGAACGAACGGCTTTGGGCATTGGTCCTGTAGAGTATGGCGATGTCGGCGAAGGAGAAGCCCTTGCGGTTGTGCAACTCCTTGATGCGCTTCATCACCGAGCCGGCCTCGTCGATGTCGCTGTAGCAACGCATCAGCTCAATCGGATCCCCGACGTCTTTTTTGGAGTAGACCTCTTTGGGAATCTGTCCCTTGTTGTGCGCAATCAGCTTGGAGGCGGCATTGACGATGGTCTGCGTCGAGCGGTAGTTCTGCTCCAGTTTGAAGAGCTTCGCCCCGTTGTAGCGCTCCCTGAAACGCAGAATGTTGTTAATGTTGGCGCCGCGGAAAGAGTAGATGCTTTGGGCGTCGTCGCCCACCACGGCCACTCTCTGCCGGTGTTGCGTCAACTGCCAGACAATCTGGTCCTGGGCGTAGTTCGTGTCCTGATACTCGTCCACCAGCACGAACTGGAAACGTTCCTCGTACTTACGGCACACCTCGGGATGGTCTCTGAAGAGCAACCATGTGTGGAGCAGCAGGTCGTCGAAATCCATTGCCTCGGCCTGTCGGCACCTTTGGGCGTAGCGCATGTATATCTCGCCCGTTGCCGGCACTTTGGCCGCACGGTCGGCATTCATGATGTTGGCTGACGCCATGTATTGCTCGGGCATCACCAGACGGTTTTTTGCCGCGGAGATGCGTCCGGCCACGGAGCCCGGCTTATATACTTTTTCGTCCAGCCCCATCTCGCGAACGATGGTCTTGATCAGGGCCTTGGAGTCCGTTTGGTCGTAGATGGTGAAGTTTGAGGAGAGGCCGAGCAACTCATGTTCATAGCGCAGGATGCGGTAGAAGATGCTGTGGAAGGTGCCCATCCACAGGCGGGAAGCCTTTTCCGCCCCCACCTGCAGGGCGATGCGCTCCTGCATTTCCTTGGCGGCTTTGTTGGTGAAGGTCAGAGCCAGGATGTGCTCCGGTGCCATCCCCTGCTCCATCAGCCACGCGATTTTATAGGTGAGCACACGGGTCTTGCCGCTGCCCGCACCGGCAATCACCAGCGAGGGAGCGTCGCAACAGATCACGGCGCTTTGCTGCGCGGGATTCAGTTCTTCCAGATTCACCATACCATACCCACCAATATCAGCCACGGCCACCGACGGAAGCCGTAACACAAAAGTTCCACCACGTCCAGCCATGAAGAAAGGACGCCCGACACGAGACCGTACACCATGGACACAATCACCACGGTCACAGCGGAGACCGGATAGAGTCCGGCCAGCCACGGGCTGCCGGCAATACCTCCGGAGATGCTCAGCAGCGGCGATGTGGGCACCACGGCCAGCAGCACGATACCGGCTGTCAGCGTCAGCCCGACCACCACGGCGGCGATGTAACCGTCACGGGGCATGGGACAGGAGCGCGGCCTCAGCATGCCGGAATACACCACGGCCCCAAGAGCCATCAGTCCCATCAGCACATAGGCCAAATGGCGGTCGCCCACCCATTCTGCGCCGTGCAGCCAAAGGAATCTGAAAAACTGGTCTATGTTCATCTCTTGCATCTCGCGTGTTTCCTTTTATAGCTTACTCGTCGGCCTTCAGATTCTCCAAATCGATGATGTGCAACTGCAGCGCCCGCGTCACCAGCCGCGTGGCGTTCACGCCCTGACGCTCCCGCTCGGGGAAGAGTCGGTTGATGAGCTCGGCCTGACGCTTCTCCAGACTCTTGGCGCCGAAAGGCATCGTCTTGAGCGAGGCGATCATATCTTTGGTGTAGCCCAAAGCCAAATGACGGAGATAGCGCTCGTCATATTCGTCTATGTCGTAGTCCAGCAGGGCGTCCGTCTGCTGCGTCTCGGCGTTCACGCTCTTGCGGAATCGGGTCAGTATTTTCTCCAGTATCGGCTCGTTGAACACCATGTGGCGTCCGTGCATCACCAGCTGCACGTCGTCGCGCTGCAGCAGGTTGCCCGTCTTGAGAATGATGCCGTCCGCTCCGGCGGCCAGGGCCTCCACCCACAGTCGTTCGTTGAGCACCTCACCCGTGAAGATGAGAATCTTGAGCTGTGAGTATCTCGTGCGCAACTGCCGGCAGAGATCCACGCCCACGGTCGTGCTGCCTCCCAGTCCGAGGTCCAGCAACACCAGGTCGGGCAGCTCCTGTCTGACCAGCTTCCACAACTCGGCCTCGTTCTGCGCCGTGCCGATGATGGTGGCTTCCGGGATCTCCGTGCGGAAGATTTGCTCCGTACCCTTCAGTTCGAGACTGACGTCTTCGACTATGATGACTTTGAAGTTTTCCATAGTGTGAAGTATATTTTTTTGTTATCAGCGTACAGGCGTAATCCGGGGTGTCCGGAGAACGCGTCGTGTTCTCTCAGTATTTCCTTGGCGACCATGGCGTCGAAGTTGTCGGCCGTAGCCATGAACTGGTGCTCGTCGGCCCTGCTGCCGTTCGCCGTGCTCACCAGCACGTCTTTCTCTCTCTC
>ONSH01000081.1 GCA_900320435.1 uncultured Prevotellaceae bacterium | reverse complement strand
GGTCGTGCCGGACGTGAAGGCCGTAGCGGCAGCGGCGGAGGCGGCGCTCCCGGCGGAGGCGGTTTCGGAGGCGGCGGTGGCGGAAGAGGCCGCTGATTTCCAATTGTTACACTAAGTCAAAGAACGCGTATAAAACAAGTGAAGGTGCTGTTTAATGCACCTTCACTCTTTTTATTGTTCCGTCTTCGTTGAACGTCATCCGGTCGATGCAGACCTCCCGGTGGAAGCCCGGCCCCATGTCGCGCTTCATGTAGTTCTTGTTGATGCGGTGATAGACGATATACCATTCGTCTTTGCCGGGAATCTGGAGCACGCTGTTGTGCGCCGTGCCGTAGATCTGCTTCTCGGGATCCTGAATCAGGATGACGGGGTCCTTGGCCACTTCAATGGGGCCGAGGGGCGACTTGGCGGTGCCGTAGGCCACGTGATAGTTGGGCGAACCCGTGTCGTCCACGCTCCAGAGGAAATAGTAGAGCCCGTTGCGGTAGAAGACATAGGGGGCTTCTCTGTAGGCGTAGTCCTGCAGCGTGCCGCCCTTGGGCGTCATCAGCGTCACGGTCTCGTCCTTCACCTTCGTCATGTTCTCCAGCTCGGCGCCGGCCATATAGCCGTTGCCCCAATAGAGGTAGTATTTGCCGCTCTGGGGATCGCGGAAGACGTCCACGTCAATCTGCTGTCCGCCTCTCTGGCCTTGGGGCAATTCCGTCACGATGGGCTCTCCGTGATCCGTGAAAGGCCCTGTGGGGCTGTCGGCTACGGCCACACCGATGCTCTTGCGGTCGCGCTGCTTGTCGTGCCCGCTGTAGTAGAAGTAGTATTTATATTGGCCGTCGGCCTGCTTCACTTCTTCGATGCAGGGGGCCCAGGCATTGCCCACGGCCCAGGGCACCTGATCCGTCGCCAGGTCGAGCATGATGCCTTCATGCTTCCAGCACTTGAGGTCTTTCGAGGAGAACACGGTGAAGTAGTATCCGCCCCAGCCTCTGGCGCCGTCGGTGGTGGAGTAGATGTAGTAGCGTCCCGTCTTCTGGGAATACATCACTTCGGGATCGGCGTGAAACTCCGGGAGCACGGGGTTCTTCCCCAGTTCGATCTTCTTGGCCTGCAGACCGCAGAGTCCGCAGAGCGCGATGAGGGTGCACAATGTTTTTTTCATGATTCTCTGTAAAAGTCTAAGGATTCGTATATTTCAGATGTTGTTGCCTGTCGGTTGATGCGGATGTCGCCGATGCCGCCCAAGAGGGTGAAGTTGATGCTGTCGGCCTCGTTCTTCTTGTCGTGGGTCATCAGCTCGAGCAGTTCGGGGTAATCGTCGCAGGTGATGTTCATGCGGCCGTAGTGCTCGCGGATGAAGCGTACGGTCTGGTGGAGCTTCTCCGTGGGGAACTGCTCCTTCACGGCCGAGAGCCACAGCTCGGCGATCAGACCCCAGGCCACAGCGTAGCCGTGGAGCACGGGTTTGCCTCTTCTCAGCGCCAGACTCTCGAGCGCATGACCTACGGTGTGACCCAGATTCAGGGCCTTGCGCAGACCCTTCTCCGTGGGGTCTTCGGTCACGATACGCTCCTTCACGGCGATGCTGCGGGCGATGAGGTCGCTGCCCCGCTGCCTCTCCCTCACGCTGAAGGGATCCTGCATCAGCGCGGCCCAATGCTCCTCGGAGTCCAGGAGTCCGTGCTTGAGCATCTCGGCGTAACCCGAGAGTATGTTTTCGTCGTCGAGCGTGTCGAGGAAGTCGGTGGCAATGAGCACGCTGCGCGCGTCGGAGAACACGCCGACCTCGTTTTTCAGCCCGCCGAAGTTGATGCCCGTCTTGCCGCCCACGGAGGCATCCACCTGCGAGAGCAGCGTCGTCGGCACGTTGATGAAGGCCAATCCCCTCTTGAAGGTCGAGGCGGCAAATCCGCCCAGATCCGTCACCATGCCGCCGCCCAGATTCACGAGCAGCGAATGGCGTGTGGCGCCGCCTTTCTGGAGTTCGGTCCACACGTGCGCCAGCGATTCCAGCGTCTTGTTTTCGTCGCCGGCGCCGATGGTGATGACCTTCGCGCCCTGCATCGCGCTCATCTTCCCGACTTTTGGCCAGCAGAGGCGCAGGGTCGTCTCGTCGGTCAGACAGAAGAGGCGGTCGTGCTTCACGCGGGCTACGGCCTCCCCGAGGCTGCGCTCCAGCTGCTCCACTATGATGATGTCCTGCTTCATTCGAGTGTGGCTCCCTGATAGTAGAAGTTAAGTATTTCGCGATAGCTCTTGCCCTGATGGCCCATCACGGCGGCGCCGATCTGGCAGAGTCCCACGCCGTGACCCCATCCGCGACCCTTGAGCAGGAAGGCTGCCGGCACCTTTCCGGGCGCATTCTCCTTGCCGGAGAGATCGATGGCGGTGGCTTCGAAGGCGCTGGAGTAGAGGTGCGTGCGCGAGAGCGATTTGCGTATCTCGAGCTCCTTACCTATTATAAGAGAGCGCTCCGAGCCGACGATTTTCAGCTTCGAGATGTGTCCGCCGGGGCCGCGCTCCACGGGCTCCAGGGCGAGGATGTCGCCGAACTCCACCTTGAGATGCTCCTTGAGCATGTCGTGGAGCTCTTCCTGCTCCAGCTTCACCTCCCAGCGGTAGAAGTTCTGCGTCTCGAGGTCGTAGTCGTTGAGCACCTGCGCGAGCACTTCCCTGTCGTCGGTGTTGCACCAGGGATCCTCCACGCTCTGCAGATAGGGCTTGCGTATGTTCTCCCAACAGTATTGGTATTCCTCCGTGCGTCCGCCGCAGCATTTGGAGAAGCGTGCGTCGCAGATTTCGACGGTTCCATCGCTGTTGGTGTACTTGAGCACCTGCCCCTTCGTGGCCTCTACGGCCTCCCTCGCTCTGGGGTTGGCCGCACGCGTCACGCCCTGATAGCGCTGACAGTGGTCGTCGGCGCAGACGTCGAAGAGCGTGTGGTCTTCGCGGTCGCGCCAGCGGATGAGCTCGTGCTTCGTCTTGATGAACGAGAAGAAGGGCGAACGCTCGCCTTCGTCGCGCTTGCGACGCTTCTCCATCTGGGCGTAGAGCCACGAGCGCGAGATGACGGCTGCAGCCTTGAGGAATTCCTGCGAACAGGTGGCTTTCATCTCGCTGGAGATGACGCTCACGAGATAGTCCTCCACGGGCAACTCGTTGACGGCCACGATCTTTTCCTCATCCACGATGAGGCGCAGGCGCCCCTGGAAGGTTTGCGTTTCCTGACGCTCCCAATGGAACTGCACGCCGATGGTCACATCCGAGAGCGAGAAGGTGGCGTCGTCGCTCACGGGCGAGAACTTCAGGTTGCGGTAGAGCTGCCCGTTCCACCGTATGCTGCCCTCTTCGCAGACGACGGTCTGCTCGCCCGTCACCGTCTGTCCCTTGGCGGTATATTGGCCGTTGATATGGAAGCGCAGCGAGGGCGCCGACATGATGCCCACGCTCACGATGCTGTCGGTGAATTCGTCCTTTTTCTTCTCCTCCTCCTTTTTCTCCTCGCGCTCCGCCGGCTCTTCGGGCTCCTTGTCGGTGACGGCCTCGATGACGGGCTTGAGCTCCTCTTCGCTCAGGGTCACCTCTTTCAGTATGGAGGCGGCGAGCTCGGGCGTCATCCGCTGGAAGTCTTCCTCACGCGGCGTGATGATCAGTCCGCCCATATCCAGCGCGCCGGGACTCACCATCGGCTCGGGATAGCAGTCGGGCCGATGCTTCTTGCGGGGGAAGATGAGGGTCACGATTTCGTCTTCGCGACCGACGCCGCCTTCCTGCCTCCAGGTGATGAGGTTGAGGCGGGGCTCCTCTTCGCCCTCGACTATCGGGAGCGCTTTGTAGATGCGCTGACACAGCAGCGAGTCGGGCTCCGTCGGGAGCGAGCGTATGGCGAAGACGGGACAGAGCCAGCCCTCCACCAGATAGAGGCCGCAGCGGTCGCTCGTGTTGCCGGCCTCCTGCATCTGTGCCGATCCGGCACCCGTCAGCGGGTAGAGGCGGCGCAGGTGGTTCTCCCATATTTTCCAGTCGCGCTCCAGCGGCATCACGCCTCTGCTGCCGGCCTGCAGATGCATATGGTCGGGACATGAGGCGCCGCATTGGGGCCCGTTGTAGAACACGATGTCTTCGGGCATCGTCCAGGCCATACGCCGCATCGTGCTGAAGTGCGACCAGATGCTCTGGGGCGTGTGGCGCCGTGCGGGTATGGTGAAGTGGCGCGGCAGTATGGGGAAGGGATTCACCAGTATCTGGTAGTGCTTCTCCATCTTCAGCGCGTGCTGCTCTGCGGGCCTGTTGTGGTCGCAGAGGAAGCAGGGCCTCTTGGCGATGCTGTCTTTGTCCACTTTGGCGGCGGTGGAGACGATGCGCGAGGGGTTCCACTGCACGGTGATGTCGGTCTCGCCGCTGCTCAGCGTGCGCGTCTGCACCTGTTCGGCGAGGTTCTTATAGTTTTGTGCGGCCAGAGGCCACTGTTTCAGCTCGTTGCCGAAGAACTCCTCCACCTCTTCGGGGCTCACTTCGTGCTGCCAGAGGCGGTTGAGGGTCTGACGGGCTTCTATCTCGCGACTGCGCAGGCTGTCCTTGTAGAGGTTGTTGAGGTTCTGCTTCTCCTGCGAGAGATCGGCGTCGGAGTTGCCCTCCCAGCGGCGGCAGAGATAGAGCTCGTCGTAGATGCGCCCGATGCGGTAGCGGCGCGAGATCATCAGCCCCAGAGCGTAGTCTTCGCCGTAGCTCGTGTTGGGGATCTGTATCTGGCGCAGGACGGGCGTGAAGAAGGCTCTCGGCGCACCCAATCCGTTGATGCGCAGCGCGTTGTTGCGTCCGTTCTGCTGCGTCCACTCGCGATGGTCGATGAGTCCGGGCGGCAGCGTCTCCAGCTGGAAGTTGCAGATGCGATACGAGCCCACCACCATCGCGGCATTGTCATCGTAAAACTGCTTCACGATCCTCGCCAGCGTGTCCTCGCCGCTGTAGAGGTCGTCGCTGTCGAGCTGCACCACGAAGCGGCCCACACGCTCGTCGTGCACGGCGCGGTTCCAGCATCCGCCGATGCCCAGATCGTCCCTCTCGGGGATGATGTGGATGAGCCTCTCGTCGCTGAATTCGTCGATGGCTTCGGCGGTTCCGTCGTCGGAGTGGTTGTCCACCACCATCAGGTTGTATTTGAAGGGCGCCTTCTGCTTGAGGACGCTCTCGATGGCATCGCGTATGGTGCGCACACGGTTGCGGACGGGGATCACCACCGTCGCTTCCACGGGGAATACGCCCTCGTCGAGTTTCACCACATCCACCTCGTCGCCGTGCAGATAGGCGTTGATGGCCCTCAGATGCCGGGTGCAGGCCCGCTCCATCTCCACCTGTGCGGCGCGGTTGCGGGGATCCACGTAGTCAAACTGCTTCACGCCGCTGGCCCTCAAGTCGGTCTCGTCCATGCGGTAGAGGAATTCGCGGATGTGCAGCGGCAGACGCTGTCGCGAGCAGAAGAGGCGCAGGTCGTAGAGCGCGGCAAACTGATAGAGATGCGTCTCCTCCCCGACGTATTGCTGCAGCGCCTCGCGCCGCAACATCACGAGACCGCCCATCTGGAAGTCGTCGCGCACAGAGCCCGTCTGGCAGTCGATCAGCCTCACGTCGCCCTTCTCGCTGCGGTAGTCGCTGTAGCTCCAGGGCGCACCGCTGTCGTCCATCACCGTCTGCCATCGCTCCAGCGCGTGATAGCCCGGCGCCACACTGCCGGGCTTCGTGTGGAGCAGGATGTAGGGCGCCTCGCCGGTCTTGGCGATGCTGCGCAGGGTGTGTGTGGAGCCGAGCGAACCCTCCAGCGCATAGCGTCCTGCGAGGAGCGGATCTTCGAACTGTTCGGGTGTATGGGAGAAAAAGTCTATCATTCTACCGCGCAGAGCCGCTGCAGAGGCTTACCAGAGGCGCCAAATTTGTGCATTTTGCCCGGTTTCATCGGCTGCTCTGGCTATAATCACCTCGCTCTTTTCTCCTCTTTTTCTGCCTTGAATTTTACTGCTTCATGTGAGCAATATTTTACATTGTCGCCGTTTGCTGCCCGGATGCAACATTCTCAAGAAAATGCCGGAGCGGCAGCGCGGACTTTGTCCTAAAATTGCTTCCGCTCGCGCTTCAGCATAAAATAAAAGAATAACCCAAAAAAAAGACGGTCAAAAAAATTGTTGTCGTTTAAAATTGTCGTATATTTGCCGTCACTTATGAATATTTCCATTGAAAGAACGCCTCTCGACGAGGCCACACGACAAGCGCTGATTGAACTCACCTATCCGGTTATCCACAGCATGCATTTCGTGCACAAAAATCTGGGACCCGGACTTCCCGAGTACATCTACCAAGAAGCGCTCTATAAACATTTGCAGAGCAGCGGCCTCGAAGCCGTTAAGGAGTACAAACACCACCCCGTTTTCTGCGGAGAGCGTTTGGAGAGTTTTGTCCGAATGGATTTGATTGTTCGTCTGCCTCAGGGCAATGTGATCATCGAATGCAAAAGCATTGCCGCCTTGTCCGAGAAAGAGCGTTTTCAGACCTTCGGTTATTTACGGGCCACAGAATTCTCCGCGGCCCTTTTGGTAAACTTTGGCACCTGGCCGAAAGCCCAAATCGAGCGTTATTGCTTTAGCGACGGTCTCATCCGTGCTTTCTAATCCATTTTGCATCGAAACGAGTTGCGACTGCTATAATTATTTTATGCCGCAACGAAGTGGAGGCAATTTTAGGCCATTGGCCATTTTCCAGCTGTGGGAAGGCCCAAAGGGCCGGAGACAGAGCGAATGACAGACGTCTGGGAGCAATATCTATGCATCGCATGAATTTGCTCACAAGCGGATGTCGGGAGCTCGGTCTCAGGAAGGACGAAGTCCGTCCCACAGCATTTTCTTAAGAATGTCCGCAAACGGGCTGCAAACGCCAACTGCAAATCAAGCTGAAACTTATTGCAAAAAGAGCAAAATTTGCATTTTAACATAATTTTTTTGAAAAAAAACGGGCGAAAATGGCTCTTGTATTTTAAAAATCTTTATCTTTGCCATGAAAAATAGCCCAAAACGGCAAAAATTGTGCCCGAAAAAGGCATCAAAACCTATTAAAACACGCGTTACGCGAGCGCACAAAAGACAACGAAACAACAAACTCAATACAAAACAACAAACAACAACAGAAAACACAGAGATCATTAACCGAAACCAAAAACTTTTCAAATCAATCTTTTAATTAACCTTATTATTAACTCAAAATTCTAACAAAATGAAGAACAAATTACTTCTTTTGGCAGTCGCACTGCTCACATCGTGGAGCGTGAAGGCTGTAGATGTGATTGAGGAAGGTGTGGACTACTACATCATGAATGTAGAGACCGACCAGTTCCTCGGCGCCCAGAACTACTGGGGCACCCAGGGTGCCATCAGCACGGACGCCGGCATCTTCCAGTTTGTACCCGGCACCAGCGGTGAGGGCTACAACATCGTGAACACGCTCATCAGCGTGTCCAACAAGAACCTGGGTACCAACCTCTACACCGACAACAACGGTCTGGCTACCGTGCAGGATGACGTGGAGGCCGGCACCACCAAGAGCGTGGACGGCATCTGGTCGATTGTGGACCAGGGCGGCGGCATTTTCGCCTTCAAGTGCGTCAGCGAGTGGAAGTACGAGAACGACGCTTGGGTGGAGATTCCTCACGGCTACCTCTGCAAGAGCGAGACCCCCGGTTATCGCAAGGGCTTCGAGCTGATGTTCAGCGAGACCTTGACCGACAACTGTCTCTTCCGCGTCATGACCTATGACGAGGCACTCGAGTACATGGTGGACAAGGCTCAGAGCAGCAATGTCAGCTTCAACTTCCTGATCAAGAACCCCGACTTCTGCCGCAACAACAGCACCGCAGCTTGGACCGTCAGCGCCGACTGTACGAACAAGAACCTCGCCGGCGGTGACAACAACAACATGTGCGCAGAGTCTTGGCGCTCCACCTTCACCATCTCTCAGATTGTGAAGAATCTGCCCGCAGGCCGCTACCAGCTGTCCGCTCAGGGCTTCTATCAGAGATATGAGGGCGAGGACGAGGCTCCCTACGTATTCGCAGGCGACACCAAGGTGGCTCTCCCCGTGCTCAACGGTCCCGAGAACAGCATGACCACTGCTTCTCAGGCTTTCACCGCCGGTAAGTACATGATTGATCCCGTTCGCTTCAACCTGACCGAGAAGACCGACCTCGAAATCGGTTTCCACAGCGGCAGCAACAAGTTCTGGTGTATCTGGGATAACATCCAGCTGATGTCTTACAGCAACGTGAAGGAATACGGTGAAGAGATCCTCGCCGGCATCACCTACCCCTATGAGCCCGAAGCTTTGGCCAGCACCGACGTGCGTGCAGCTTACAATCAGGCTTACACCGACTTCTCTAACTTCGTAGCCAACATCCAGCAGGGTGTCACCACCTTCGACGACGTGGACGCTGAATACGCCAAGTTCACCGCTGCTGAGACCGCTCTGAAGGCCAGCATCGAGTCTTGGAGCGGCTACACGGTTGTTGCCGAGAAGGCCAAGACGCTCTACACTCAGATCACCAGCCAGGAAGGCAAGTATCAGCCCAACACCGCGCTCAACGCTCTGAACAGCTACGCCAACGCAGCTCCGATGACGCCCGGTGAGAGCGCCAGCGGCTACACCTTCGTCAACGGTAACTATGAGTACATCAAGGCTAATCCCACTCTGAACGACGACCAGATCGGTGCTGAAATCGAGTTCGTCAACAGCCTGATGAACGACGTGAAGAAGAAGTCTGTGAAGGACGGCATGGACGTTACCTTCCTGCTCGTGAACGCCGACTTCAAGGACACCAACGTAGGCTACGGCTGGACCCGCCAGCAGACCGGTTCCGTGAACTGGAACATCCGCAGCGGTCTGAGCGGCTGGCCCGTATCCGAGGCTTACATTCCCGCCAACGGCAGCACGTTCGACATCTTCCAGGTAGTCGAGGGCGCGCCCGCAGGTCTGTATAAGGTAACCGTCAACGCCTTCCATCGCCCCGCCGGCACTTGGGATGCTGAGACCAAGGTGCCCGTTGCTCTGTACATGGGTACCATCGCCAACCCCATCCAGAACATCGCTAAGGACGCCATCATCAACGACCTCGTTTGGAGCGACGAAGAGCAGAAGTATCTCGACGGCGAAGTGGCCAAGAACGGTACGAACTGCTACTTCTGGGACGGCAACTCTGCCAAGAGTGATGCCGACAAGGAAGCCATCTGGGCCGGCAACCAGAACCCCGATCCCGAGATTCAGGCCATGATCTCCGGCTCTACCTCTCTGACCGGCGCCGGTAAGTACAATTCTGATAGAGCTTACAACGAGAGCTACCTGATTCCCGACGGTATGGACGGCTCTTCCATCGCCTTCTCCGCCGGCCGCTACCCGATGGTGGTTTACGGTGAGGTGCCCGATGAGGGCGACGGCGTTGGTACGCTGCGCATCGGTCTGAAGACCCTTGAGCCTCTGAACAACGGCGCCTGGACGCTGTGGGGCGGCTTCACTCTGGAGCTGGCCGGCACCGATCCTCAGGCCATGAAGGACCTCCTGGGCGGTAAGATCGACGACATGAAGGCCCTCGTGCCCGACGTGGACAACGCTCCCGGTATTGCCGGCGTTGTGCTCGACTCCATCAGCAACACCACGGCTGACGCTGAGAAACTCTACAACAACCCCGTTCTGCAGGACTATGAGGACTACAAGGAGGCTTATGACGCTCTCGAGCACCTCATTGGCAGCACCAACAAGTATCTGGAGGCTTACAGCAAGTTCAGCGCCGATCTCACCAGCCTGAACAACATGATTGCTGCCTTCGACGCCGACACTCAGGAGAAGCAGAATGTAAAGGCCTTCGCTCAGAGCGTAGCTACGGTTTACACCAACCAGGCTGCCATCAACACCATCTGTCTGACTTCCGAGGATCTCGAGAATGAAAAGGATTGGGAGGAGGATCCTGAGGTTTACGGTATAAGACCCGAGGACATCACGGCTGAGAACATGGCAGACGCCGAAGTATCCGGTCAGGAGGGCGGCTACGTGACCACCTACTCTCAGTTCAACGCCTTCTACGCTGAGCTGTCTCAGCAGTTGGATTGCATCTATCTGAAGGTAGCCGGCACCGGCACCGCTGAGGCTCCCGAGGATCTGACCGACCAGCTGCGCAACGCTGCCTTCGAGAGCAACGACCAGTGGTGGGGCACTGGTTGGGCTATCAACTTCACCGCAGGCGAGATGTATGAGAAGGTCTTCGACACCTACCAGAATGTTTACATGCCCGCTGGTTACTACACCCTCCAGGGCTTCGCTATGGACCGTCGCGGCAGCTGGGCTGACGTTCTGGCCAACGACGCAGACTGGCGCTTTGAGGACCGCAGCTGCCTCTATGCTAAGGTAGGCGACGGCGATACAATCCAGACTGACGTTGCCAACGCCAAGTTCGTGGCTCAGACCGAAGACCTCACCGGCGGCACCGGCAACATCTCTACCTACGTGTCCGGCGAGACGACCTGGTACGCTCCCAACAGCATGGAGCAGTATCGCAACTGGATGGACGCTAAGGGCGACTTCAACTTCGGCACAGAGATCAGCTTCGAAGTTCCCGAGAACAGCTTCGCTTCTCTCGGCTTCTTCCGCCGCGCTTATGAAGGCGCAAGCTGGTTCATCGCCGACAGCATTAAGCTGTTCTACGCTAAGGACGCCAGCCCCGTTACCGGCATCGTAGCTCCCACGAGCATCGAGAAGTTCGGTAAGGCCGACGGCAAGTACCTCGAGAAGAACCAGATCTTTATTTACCTGAACGGCAAGAAGTTCAACACTGCCGGTCAGATCGTAAAGTAAGCCATTAAGCAATAACATTGCTACAACAGGAGCCCCGACCTTCAGAACAAGGCCGGGGCTCCATACGAAAAAAAGAAAACAAGAGACAAAGACACATGACATTCAAAAGAACTACCGTCACATCCGCATTGCCCTACGCCAACGGGCCCGTACACATCGGCCATCTGGCCGGCGTCTATGTTCCGGCCGACATCTACGTCCGCTATCTCAGGCTGAAGAAGCGCGAAGTGCTCTTCATCGGCGGCTCCGACGAGCACGGCGTGCCCGTCACCATCAGAGCCCGCAAGGAAGGCATCAGCGTGCAGCAGGTGGTCGATCGCTACCACGAGCTCATCCGCCGCTCCTTCGAGGAGTTCGGCATCTCGTTCGACATCTACAGCCGCACCACCTCGGAGACCCACCACAAGCTGGCCTCCGACTTCTTCCGCAAACTCTACGACGAAGGCAAATTCGTGGAGCAGGTGACGGAGCAGTTCTACGACGAACAGACAGGTCATTTCCTCACCGACCGCAACATCAGGGGAGAATGCCCCCGCTGCCACGCACCCGAAGCCTACGGCGACCAGTGTGAGAAGTGCGGCGCAACGCTCTCGCCCGAAGAACTCATCAACCCCCGCAACGCCGAGACGGGCAATCCGCTCGTCAAGCGCGCTACAAAACACTGGTATCTGCCCCTCGACCGCGATCAGGAGTGGCTCGAGAAGTGGATCCTGCAAGACCACAAAGAGTGGCGCAGCAACGTCTACGGACAATGCAAAAGTTGGCTCGACGGCGGCCTGAAACCCCGTGCCGTCACGCGCGACCTCGACTGGGGCATCCCCGTGCCTGTGGAAGGCGCAGAGGGCAAAGTGCTCTATGTGTGGTTCGACGCCCCCATCGGCTACATCTCCAACACCAAGGAGCTGTGCGACAGGAATCCGGGACTGGGGCCCTGGGAGAAATGGTGGAAAGACCCCGAGACGCGCCTCGTGCACTTCATCGGCAAAGACAACATCGTGTTCCACTGCATCGTGTTCCCCGCCATGCTCAAAGCACACGGCGAATACATCCTGCCCGACAACGTACCCGCCAACGAGTTTCTCAACCTCGAAGGCAACAAGATATCCACATCGAAAAACTACGCCGTATGGCTCAACGAGTATCTCGAGGAGATGCCCGGACGCCAGGACGAACTGCGCTACGTGCTCACGGCCAATGCGCCCGAGACGAAGGACAACGACTTCACCTGGCACGACTATCAGGCCCGCTGCAACAACGAGCTGGTGGCCGTCTACGGCAACTTTGTCAACCGCGCCCTGCAGCTGACGCAGAAATATTATGAGGGACGCGTGCCCGCGTGCGGAGAGCTCACGGACTTCGACCGCGAGACCATCGCCGAATTCACCAGCGTGAAGGAGCGTCTGGAGTCGCTCTTGGAGGGCTTCAAGTTCCGCGAGGCGCAGAAGGAGGCCATGAATCTGGCCCGCATCGGCAACAAGTATCTCGCCGACTCCGAACCCTGGAAGGTCATCAAGACCGACCCCGAACGCGTGAAGACCGTCATCAACATCTCCCTGCAGATTACGGCCAATCTGGCCATCGCCTTCGAGCC
>ONSH01000080.1 GCA_900320435.1 uncultured Prevotellaceae bacterium | reverse complement strand
CCGATGAGGGCGCCCAGTGTGGCGCAGAGGATGATGAGCCACAGACTCATCTCACCCGTGGCGGCGGCCATGTAGGCTGCGGGCGGGATGACCACTTCCGAAGGGAAGGGGATAAAGCTGGACTCGATGGCCATCAGCAGGGTGATGACCCAGTAGTTGAGGTGTCCGAGACACCAGGCTATGAAGGGTATGGATTCCACAGGCTCTTCGGTTTACTTGTCGAAATAGGCTTGGGGCAGCGGGCGGCAGTTGTAGTGCGAGGCCATAATCTCGCCGTAGGCTCCGGCCGAACGCAGAGCGACCAGATCGCCGCGCTTCGTTTCGGTCATGCCGTAGTTCTTCACGAAGACGTCGCTCGACTCGCACACGGGGCCGACGATGTCGTAAACGAGGATGTTGTCCCGGTCTTCTGCGCTGATATTCTGCACCTTGTGGTATGCGTCATAAAGTGCCGGTCGAATCAGATCCGTCATGCCGGCGTCGAGGATGCAGAAGCGTTTGATGGCGTTCTCCTTCACGTAGAGCACGCGGGCGATGAGCGATCCCATCTGCCCGACGACGGCACGTCCGCACTCGAAGTGCAGCTGTTGTCCGGGGCGCAGCTTCAGGTTGTTGCGATAGGTGTCGATGTAGGCCTTGAAGTCGGGCACGGGATGTCCGTCGGGATCATTGTAGTCGATGCCCAGTCCGCCGCCCACGTTGATGTTCTCGATGCCCGTGATGCCGGCGGCCTCCAGGCGGTCCTGCAACTCGTTGACGCGCAGCGAGAGCGCCTTGAAGTCGTCCATCTCCAGAATCTGGCTGCCGATATGGAAGTGCAGACCGATGAACCTCACGTGCGCCAGCTCGCCGCAGCGGCGGATGACGCCCTCCATGTCCTGCATGTCGATGCCGAACTTGTTTTCCGAGAGTCCCGTCTGGATGTTGGCGTGCGTGTGGGCGCCCACATTGGGGTTGATGCGCAGGCAGACGGAGGCGGTGCGGCCGAGCTCCGAAGCCAGCTGGTCGATGACCTCCAGCTCGGGGATGCTCTCCACGTTGAAGCAGAAAATGCCCTTCTCCAATCCGAGGCGTATCTCCCAGTCGCTCTTGCCCACGCCGGCGTAGACGATGCGCCCGGGTGCGAATCCGGCTTCGAGTGCGGCGCTGATTTCGCCGCCGCTCACGCAGTCGGCACCCAGTCCGGCCTCGGCGATTTGCTTCAGGATCACGGGATTGGCGTTGGCCTTCACGGCGTAGTGCATGTGCATGTGGTCGTCGAGCTCGTGGCGGATGACCCGGAGCGTCTCGGCGAGCAGCGCTGTGTCGTAGTAGTAGAAGGGCGTTCGGAGCCCTTGGAAGCGTTCTGTCGGGAACATGTTTTCCTTTTTAGAATAATACTTTGGACAGCGCCTGCAGCGTGGCCTTCTTGTCGTCCTTGTGGATGAGGAACGAGATGTTGTGGTTGGAACCGCCGTAGGAGATCATTCTCACGGGAATCTCCCTGAGGGCCTCGCAGGCCAGGGTCTCGAAGCCCTTGTTCTCCTGTCTGAGGTCGCCCACAACGCAGATGATGGTCATGTCGCGGTCCACCTGTACGGTGCCGTACTTCTTCAGTTCGCCGACGATGTCGTCCAGATGGGTCAGATTGTCCACCGTGACGCTCACGCCGACCTCCGAGGTGCAGATCATGTCGATGGATGTCTTGTGCTGCTCGAAGATTTCAAACACCTTTCTCAGGAAGCCGTAGGCCAGGAGCATGCGGCTCGAGGTGATCTGGATGCACACGTTGCCGTCTCTGGCGGCTACGGCCTTGATCTTGCCGGGGATGAAGTCGTTGTTGATGATGGTGCCGGGAGCGGTGGGGTCCAACGTGTTGAGCAGACGCACGGGCACGCCGGCAAACTTGGCCGGCTGGATGCAGGTGGGGTGCAGGATTTTGGCGCCGAAGTAGGCCAGCTCGGCGGCTTCGTCGAAGTTGAGCTGACGCACGGGCACGGTGCCTTCCACGATGCGGGGATCGTTGTTGTGCATGCCGTCGATGTCGGTCCATATCTGGATCTCGTCGGCCTCGAGGGCAGCACCCAGCAGACAGGCGGTGTAGTCGCTGCCGCCGCGCAGCAGGTTGTCGATGTCGCCGTAGGCGTTGCGGCAGATGAAGCCTTGCGTGATGTAGATCTGATAGCCCTTGTTCTCTTCCATCATCCGGCGGCTCTTCTCGCGGATGAAGGCGGTGTCGGGCTCTGCGTTTTTGTCCGTGCGCACCATTTCGAGTGCGGGCAGCAGAATGGCCTTGATGCCGCTCTCGAGCAGGTAGTTGGTCACCATGTTGGTGGACATCAGTTCGCCCTGTGCCAGCACGACTTTCTCCTCGAAGCTGGTGAAGTGCACTTTGGCCATAGCGCGCAGACCGTCGAACACACTCTTGAGGAACGTGCGCGTTTCCGTCTTGTATTTCTCGCTCTTGTAGAGCTCTTCCACGTGGGCCATGTACTTCTGCTCCAGCTGGGCGATCACGTGCACGGCGCCTTCGATGTTGTTTTTGTAAAGGTAGTCGCTGATCTCCACCAGTGAGTTGGTGGTGCCGCTCATGGCTGAGAGCACGACGAGCTTCTCTTTGCCGTCGGCCGTCACGAGGCGGCTGACTTCTTTCATGCGTTGCGGAGTGCCTACGCTGGTACCCCCGAATTTCAGAACTTGCATATTTCTTCTTGTTGTTGTATTTCTTTTATTCCTGTGTCTTTTCCTCTTTCTCCTCGTCTGCGCCGCCGATTCTGGTGAGGTGTCCGCCCTTACATTCCCAGGTGGTGCCGGGGAAGTCCACGGGCCACTGTGTGTTGTGTGTGGCCAGCACGATGGTGCAGTGGTTTTTGCGGCGCACTTCGTCGAGCAGCGCCATCACGCGTTCGCCGTTCTCCTGATCGAGATGTCCCGTGGGCTCGTCGGCCAGGATGAGCTGCGGGCTGTTGAGTATGGCCCTGCAGATGCAGATGCACTGCTGCTGTCCGCCCGAGAGTTCGTGGGGATAGCGGTTGGCGCAGTCGCTCAGCTCCACCCATTCCAGCAGCTCTTTGATGCGCTCGTTGCGCTGCTCTTTGTCTTTCCAGTCGGTGGCGCGCAGCACGAAGTCCAGATTGTGGTGTATGGTGCGGTCGGGCAGCAGCCTGAGGTCCTGGTGCACGATGCCGATGCGGCGGCGCAGAGCGGGCAGTTGGCTGGTCTTTATGCGCAGCATGTCTTCGCCCAGCACGCGGGCGTGGCCGTCTTCGATGGCCAGAGCGCCGTAGAGGGTCTTGATGAACGAGGTCTTGCCGCTGCCCACGGGGCCGAGCAGATAGACCATTTCCTCCTCCTCGGCGGAGAAGTCTATGTCCTCGAGCACTCTGAGGTCGTCCTGCAGGATGCTTACGTTGTGGTAGTCAATCGTCTTCATCCGATCAGTGTTTCTTCCATCCCGGGTTGTGACGTTCGGCGAGTTCGGAGGCCAGCTGCTCGATGCGCAGTCCTTTGCTGGTGAGCAGCACGATGAGGTGGTAGAGCATGTCGCTGCCTTCGTAGATGAGTCGGTCGTCGGTGCCGTTGGTGGCTTCGATGACCAGTTCGAGGGCTTCTTCGCCCACCTTCTGTGCCATGCGGTTGAGCCCGTCCTTGAAGAGGCTGGTGGTGTACGAGCCTTCCGGCATTTCCTCGTGGCGCTTCTCGATGAAGTCCTGCAGTTCGCTCAGGAAGAGCAGGGGATTTTTCTCTGTCATTTGCTTATATGTGTTTATGTGTGTTGTCTTTATTTCTCGTTTTTCTCGTTCCAGCAGGTGTCGGCGCCGGTGTGACACACGGGCCCTACGGGGTGCACCTTGATGAGCAGTGTGTCCCGGTCGCAGTCGAGCAGGATGTCCACCACGTTGAGGAAGTTGCCCGAGGTCTCGCCTTTGGTCCAGTAGCACTTGCGCGTGCGGCTCCAGAAGCACACTTTGCCCGTCTCGAGGGTGCGGCGGTACGACTCTTCGTTCATGAAGCCCAGCATCAGCACCACTCGGGTGTCGGCGTCCTGTATGATGGCGGGCACCAGCCCGTCGAGCTTCTCAAAGTCTATCTTTCTTTCATCCATAATTGTCAATTGTCAATTATCAATTATCAATTATCACCTCACGCAGATGCCTTCCTGCCTCAGGTAGCTCTTGAGCTCCTGCACTCCGATCTCGCCGAAGTGAAACACCGAGGCGGCCAGTGCGGCGTCGGCGCGCCCTTCTTTGAACACGTCGCGGAAGTGCTCCATCGAGCCCGCTCCGCCCGAGGCGATGATGGGGATGGAGAGGTTCTCCGAGAGCATGGCGAGGGCTTTGTTGGCAAATCCGGCTTTCACGCCGTCGTGGTTCATCGAGGTGAAGAGGATTTCTCCTGCGCCTCGCTCCTGTGCTTCGCGGGCCCATTCCAGCAGGCCTTTACCGAAGGGGATGCGTCCGCCGTTGATGTAGGTTTCCCACTGTCCGTCGGTCTCTTTGGCGTCGATGGCGCACACGATCACCTGGCTGCCGAAGCGCGAGGCTATTTCGTCGATGAGCTCGGGGCGCCGGAGTGCGGCGCTGTTGACGCTCACTTTGTCGGCGCCGGCCGAGAGCATGCGGTCCACGTCGTCCACGCTGCCGATGCCGCCGCCCACGGTGAAGGGGATGGAGAGCGTCTCCGCTACGCGTGTCACCATGTCGGTGAAGGTCTTGCGTCCTTCGTGCGAGGCGGTGATGTCGAGAAACACCAGTTCGTCGGCGCCGGCCTCGGAGTAGGCTCTTCCCAGCTCCACGGGGTCTCCGGCCTGGCGGAGGTTCACGAAGTTGGTGCCTTTGACGGTCTGTCCGTCTTTCACGTCGAGGCAGGGTATGATGCGTTTGGCTAACATGCTTGGTATTCTTTGATGAGTGATGCGAGGTCGATGCGGCCCTCGTAGATGGCTTTGCCGAACACTACGGCCGGAATGCCGGCTTCGTCCAGCGCCCTGATGTCTTCTTTGGAGCTCACGCCGCCCGAGGCGATCAGCCTGCAGTCGGGCCACTGGGCCATGATGCTCTTGTAGAGCGCCGTGTTGGGTCCCTGCAGCATGCCGTCCTTCGAGATGTCGGTGCAGAGCACGTGCTGCAGTCCCTGCTTGCGGTAGCCTTCGAGGAAGGGCATCAGCTCCAGGGCGCTGTCTTCCTTCCATCCGTTGATGCTGATTTTGCCGTCGCGCACGTCGGCGCCCAGCACGATGCGTTCGGCGCCGTATCGTTCTATCCACAGCCCCACGCTCTCGGGGTCCGTCACAGCGATGCTGCCGGCCGTTGCCATTGCGGCACCGGCGTCGAACACCTTCTCCAGGTCGTCCTCCGTCTTGATGCCGCCGCCGAAGTCCACCGTCAGCGAGGTTCTGCGGCAGATGTCGCGCAAGACGCGGTCGTTGACCACGTGGCGGCTTTTGGCGCCGTCCAGATCGACCAGATGCAGACGCCTGACGCCCATGTCCTCCATGCGCAGCGCCATCTCCACGGGGTCGCCGTATTCCTTCTTCGTGTCGTAGTCGCCCTGCGAGAGACGCACGCAGCGTCCGTCGATCAGGTCTATGGCGGGGATGAGCTGTATCATAGTTCGAGGAAGTTTTTCAGGATTTGTTCGCCCACGCGGCCGCTCTTTTCGGGGTGAAACTGTGTGGCCCAGAAGTTGTCTTTGTGCAGCGCGGCCGAGAAGGGCTGTATGAAGTCCGTCACGGCAGCCGTCTCGGGGCAGAGGGGCACGTAGTAGCTGTGGACGAAATAGACGTAGTCCTCTTCTTTGAGGCCTTTGAAGAGCCCGCCGTCTGCGAGGCGCCGGCCGTCGGCATCGGTGAAGGAGAGGCTGTTCCAGCCCATGTGGGGCACTTTGTCTTCGTGCCTTTGGGGGTGAAACAGGCGCACGTCGGTGTCAAACAGGCCCAGACACTCGGTGTCGCCCTCTTCGGAGTGGCGGCACATGAGTTGCTGTCCGATGCAGATGCCCAGCATGGGGGCTTTCAGGTCGCGGATGACGCGGTCGAGGCCTCTCTCGCGCAGATAGCTCATGGCGTGCGAGGCTTCTCCCTGTCCGGGAAACAGCACGCGGTCGGCCCGGAGCAGCGTCTCGGCGTCGTCGGTCAGGGTGGGGCAGACGCCCAGCCTCTTCAGCGCGCCGAGCACGGAGAAGATGTTCCCTGCATTATATTTTACTACAGCTACATTCATAGTCGGGCGCAAAGATACGAAATTTTTTCCACTCTCGCACCCTTGCGCCCGACTTAGTTTTCCTTCTTTTGCTATTTCCGACCGAATTAGCTAATTTTCAATTGTCAATTCTCAACTGTCAACTGTCAACTGTCAACTTACCAAATCTTAATGCGTCGCGACGGTTCCACGAACAGTTTGCCGCCGGTGATGCCGAAGGCTTCGTAGAATTCGTCCGTCAGGAAGATGTTGCCCGTGCCGCGTATGCAGCCGGGCGAATGGACGTCGGTGAGATAGCCTTCCATATACCCTTCGGTGCCTTTCTCCATCCATCCGTAGGCGTAGGCGCGGTAGTATTCGCGGGCCTTGTAGAGTCGCTCCGATGCCTGTCCGCCGCTGCGCTTCATGAGGGCGTCGTAGGC
>ONSH01000035.1 GCA_900320435.1 uncultured Prevotellaceae bacterium | reverse complement strand
CGACGGCCGCCATTATCGTGCAACAGATTCTCTTCATAGTTCTGAGAATGTTTTCTTTCCTTTTATATAATAATGCCAAAGCAGGCTCCCGGGCTTCAGGGGCAACACAGGTGCATCCCCCTCGGAGACCTCACAACGCACATCTCCCCTTCGGGCATCGCGACGCCCCTGCAGCACGGCCAAAGCACTGCGCCCCTGCCCCGTGAGGAGCATCTGCAGGGCAGCCAGCATGTCGAGCCACAGACGCCAACGCTCCACACGGCGGTAAACGCCGACGGGCAGATTCTTGCACAGAAGCCAATGGTTGTTGCGGAAATTGAGATAGGTCTTGCGGGCGCTGCCCTGGGGCAAAGTGCCTCCGCCCCAATGATAGACCACGCTTTGGGGCACGCATACCACACGGCGGCCGCTGCGCCACAGACGCCAGCACAAGTCTATTTCTTCCTGATGGGCGAAAAAGCGCCCGTCCAAACCGCCGACACGCCAATAGTCCTCGCTGCGCACCAACAGGGCCGCACCGGAAGCCCAATGCACGTCGGCAATCGTGTCGTATTGCCCCCGATCCTCCTCCACCGTGCCGAAGATGCGCCCCCGGCAATAGGGATAGCCCAACGCATCGATATAGCCGCCGGCACCGCCGGCGTACTCAAAATGGGTAGGACACCACTGGCATAGCAGTTTCGGCTGACAGGCCGCCACATCGCGGTGCTCCCGCATATAGTCCGTCATCGCCGAGAGCCAGCCCTCCTTCACCTCCACGTCGCTGTTGAGCAGGAGATAGAACTCATAGCCCGAAAGTGACTTCAACGCCCGGTTGTAGCCTTCGGCAAAGCCATAGTTCCGGTCCAGCACGATGAGTTTTGTCTCCGGCATCTCCTCACGCAGGAGAGAAAGACTGCCGTCCGTGCTGCCGTTGTCGGCCACATAGACATCGGCACCGTCGGAATATTTCAAAACGGAAGGCAGGAAACGCTTCAGCATCTCCTGCCCATTCCAATTCAATATGACTATGGCCAAGTCTGCCACGTCACTGTCTCATTTTAGAATTCTACACCCACACCGGCGATGACACCCTGCTGACCGCAATTGAGCTCACCCAGAGGACTGTCACCCTTGTAGATGTTGCTGTTGTAGAAGTAGGCCACCTTCAAATTCAGAGCCTTCCAGCCGAAGTTGACACCCACCTCGCCGCAAGCCTGGAAGCGGCGGTACTTAGAGGTATACTCCTCACCGTCAACCGTATAGGACTCGGTCGAAAAGAGATCGTTGGTTTCAAACTTCTCGCCGCGTGTGGAACGCACGTAAGCCAGCTTCATCATGGCGTTGGCACGGAACTTGGCACCAATGTAGGGCGCAAGATGGATGTTGTGGGCGAAATTGAAGCGATAGGTCAGGAAGACGGGCACCTCGAACGAGAGGGCTCTCACGGTGACGTCGCACTGGTCTTCGCCGGAAGCCATTTCGGGATTGCTCTCCGTGTTGTCTATGCTGCTGTAAACCATCGTAGCACCAACCTCGACATACAGAGGCAGGTTCTTCACCAGACGGATGCCTCTCAAATAGCCGAAATCAAAGCCCCAGAACAAATCCTTGTCCTTCGTCACGGCTGCATCGTTTCTGAACTTGCTGCCGCCGAAACCCGTGTCGCTGCCGGTCCACCAGGTGCCTACGTAGTCCAACTGAATACGGTTGTAGCCCTTCGCCACCACTTTGGCGGGAACGACATTTTCACTGACCTCCGTGCTGTCTTCAACCTGGGCGCTGGCAGTAGCCGTCACGCCGAGCAACAAAACAGGGAGTATCCACTTCATAGTCTTCATCATGGTATCTGTATGATAATTTTTGTTAATATTCATTCATATCGCAGACAAAAATAGAAAAAAAAACTTATTTTCGCACATCTCCGGGCAAAAAAAGTTTGACTCATCCCCTATTTTTGTTCATTTTTTCCACGCAAAAGAGCCACATGGCCCATCGTCATACGCCAATTCAGCTCCACACAGGGGTTAATTTTCCCTGCGGCGTCCACCAGCATGTCCACCCCCATCGGACCGGCGTAAGAGAAGGCCCTGATGTCATCCGCTTCAAGGCGTTTCTGCCACCACACGCACCAACGACGCACCTCCTCTTCACTCACCCATTGCATCAGGGCGGCCTGCTGCTCCTCAGGAGTCACAAAATCGTGGGCAACGTAGCGTCCGGAGGGACTCGTGCGGAACACCGACAGACCTTCATAGCGCACCGCGCCACTCTCCTCCACTGTAAACTCGAGGGCAAAATCCTGCACCCGGTCCATCCAGCGCTCACACACCACAGCACCCTCACGCGCAACGGTATTCTGCATCCAGCCGCGCGCCGTCGGCGACGAGACCATCATCAGCCCTTTGCCGCTGCTGCTCCAGGGCGCCTTCATCACACAAGTCCCCACACGCCGTTCAAAGATTTCGACCTCCTCCCAAGTATTACACACGGCCACATCAAGCCCCAATTCGCGTTGCAACTTCGAAGTGAACACCCGGGAGGAAAGCGTACGAAGACCGTCGAGCATGGCATCGGAGGGCATCACCTCACGTCTTACGCCCGCTTTCAGCAGACGGTACACCAGAGCTTTCGACCAGCCCCAGGGCACCACCTCCGTAATGTTTTTGTCCGAAAGATCCTGCTTCCAGTCCCACACGAGGTCGTCTTCTCCCGCCCACAAACGCGGCAACATCCACTGAGAACGGCTGTAACGCTCGATGGTCTCCGGCGCCGTATAACCGGACAGGCCGCTGGCCAAAGCCATATCGTTCTCCGGATTGAAGACGAGCAGGCGCATTTCCCCTTACTCTGCTTCGTCAATGACAGAGGCCGTAGGCACGCCGTCACGGTCAGACAAAGTCACGGTGACAGCCTTACCGACCACCAGATCCGTGTTGCATACCGTGCTGTCATCCATCGCCACGCACAGTGTGTCATCGCCGTCGACGAGCATCAGATTGTGCATCGACGTGCCCTCGCCGACGTAAGCCTTCTTCACGACGTCCCGGACGTCCATATCGGAAAGACACAGACAGGTGTCGCACTGAGTCTTGCCGGCACAGCCGCAACTGTCACAGGCTGAGGCGCTTTTACATGTACGGTTGCCGCAGCAACTGCTCATCAGGGCTGCCAGCACAAACGCTGTCGTTACAATCTTTTTCATAGGATTTGCTTCAATGATTGCTTCATTTCACCGCAAAGGTAGAAAAAATATTGCTATTGGCAAAAAAATATCACACCAAGTCCGCCGTTTTGTTTGTTTTTTAATACTTTTGTACTTAATTATGGAACTGCAGCAGATCATTGACATCGTTCGGGATGTGTCCCGCCTGACGGACTCCCAACTCTACAACATCAAAGTCACGGAAAAAGACGGCCCCGCCAACATCGTCACCTCAGCCGACCTGGCCGTACAGCAGGCTTTGATTGCCAGGTTATCGTCATTACTCCCCGGATCGCATTTTCTGTGCGAAGAAGAGCATTTGGACAACCCCGAAGTCATCGACGACGCTCCGCTTTGGATTATCGACCCCATAGACGGCACGGCTAACTTCGCACGCGGCATACACGACTGCGCCATTTCCGTGGCTTACAGCGAAGGCGGACAGGTGGAGATGGGCGTGGTGTATCTGCCGCGCACGGGCGAATGCTTCTCCGCTCAGAGAGGACGGGGCGCATGGCTCAACGGCGAAGCCATACACGTGTCCGGGCGCTCGTTCAAAGAAAGTATTCTCTGCACCGCCATGTGTGTCTATCACAAAGAGAATGCACCGATCTGCGCCGGCATCATCATGGAGACCTATCTTCAGGCCAATGACTTCAGACGTTTCGGCGCCGCCGCTCCGGAGCTTTGTTATCTGGCCGCCGGCCGCGTGGAGCTCTTCTTCGAATACATGCTCTCTCCCTGGGACTATGCTGCAGCACAGCTGGTGCTCACCGAAGCAGGAGGCATCGTGTCCGACCTCGAAGGCCAGGCACTCAATCCCACCCGACCCTCTGGCATTCTGGCCGCCAACAACGCAGAGAACCACGCCCGCTTAGTGGAGATCGCGGCCAAGAACCTCAAGCCCTACGCTCGCTATTGATCGCGCCACCGTGTAGGCGGTGGTCCATGCAGCCTGAAAATTGAAGCCGCCCGTCACGCCGTCCACGTCCAGCACCTCCCCGGCAAAATAGAGTCCGGGCCGATGTCTGCTTTCCAGCGTGGAAGGATTCACGCCCTGGAGGGCGATGCCGCCGGCCGTCACAAATTCATCTTTATACTTGCCCCGCCCGCTGATGCTGTAAACATCTCCGGTCAATGTGGTGACCAGACGGTTCATCTCCTTGCGGTTCAACTCGCCCCAACGCCGCACGTCGGAGCCCAAAGCACGTTCCGTGAGATAAGTCCACAAACGCTGCGTCAAAGCGCCGACAGCGTGTGAAGCAACAAGCTTTCCGGGTTCCCGACGCACCGCCTCATTCAATATCGCACGCGCCTCTTCTTCAGAACGTTGCAGCCAGTTCACCACCAGCGAAGCGCGATAGCCCGACTCCGCGAGGAAGCGCGCGCCGTAGCTCGAAAGCTTCAGTATGGCCGGACCGCTCATGCCCCAATGGGTCATCAGCAAAGGCCCCGCTGCCGAGAATTTCGTGCCGGCAAGCTTCACCTCCGCCTCCACCACCGTGCCCATCAGTCCGCGAAGCGCCGCATCTTCTATATTGAAGGTAAACAGCGAAGGAACCGGCGACTCTATTTCATGCCCCAAAGCTGCCAGCCATCTGAGGCCCTCCGCTCTCGGCGATCCGCCTGTGGTCACAGCTACAAAATCGAAATCAGCGAGTTGCGCGATATCACTGACGGGCGTCCCGGTGCAAATCTTCACGCCGTAGCGGCGCGACAACGAGAGGAAGCAGTCGATGACGGCGTGAGAATCCTGCGCTTTGGGGAAAACGCAACGGTCCTCCTGCGTGATGAGCGGCACGCCGTGACGTTCGAACCACTCATAGGCGTCGCGATGGTCAAACACATTCATCAGGCGCTTCATCAACCGGTGTCCCCGGGGATACACGCTGCTCAGGTCCGTCACGTCTTCAAAGCTGTTGGTGCAGTTGCAACGTCCTCCGCCGCTCACTTCCACCTTGGCCAGCACGCGACTGCTGCGCTCGAAGATGACGACCTCCATCTCGGGCATCATCTCCTTCAGGTTGACGGCAAGAAAAAATCCGGCGGCTCCTCCGCCCACGACGGCTGTCTTCATCCGATCTTTGTGTTTACGTCTGCAAAGATAAGCATTTTACACGAAAAGCACACTCCTGCGCGAACATTAAATAATAAAAAGACAAAAAAAGAGTCTCCCTGATCGGAAACTCTTTTCTTCCTGTTGGATCGGTCAGCGGAGAGACAGGGATTCGAACCCTGGGTACCCGTAAGAGTACGCCGCATTTCGAGTGCGGTACATTCGACCACTCTGCCATCTCTCCGGGATATTCAGGAATGTCTCTCCCACTCCGCAGGGAGCGGAAGAGCTTCCCGAATAAACTCCTTACTTACCGGCAGCCTGCTTTACAACAGCCTTGAAAGCTTCGGGGTTGTTCACAGCGAGGTCGGCGAGCACCTTGCGGTTGATCTCGATACCGGCCTTGTGCAACAGGCCCATCAGCTGGCTGTAGCTCAGACCCTCGAGGCGAGCGGCAGCGTTGATACGCTGAATCCACAGAGCGCGGAAGTTGCGCTTCTTGTTGCGACGGTCACGGAAGGCATAGGTCAGACCCTTCTCCCAAGTGTTCTTGGCAACGGTCCATACGTTCTTGCGGGCACCAAAGTAACCTCTGGTCAAACCCAATATCTTCTTTCTCTTGGCACGTGAAGCCACGTGATTTACTGATCTAGGCATAGTAGTCTGTAAAAATTAAAAGTGAATAAATTGGGTTAGCTCTTAACGCATGCACAGAAGGTCGCGTACCTGCTTCATGTTCTCCGTTACAACGAGGTCCGTGTGGTCCAGGTTGCGCTTCTGCTTCTTGGTCTTCTTCGTCAAGATGTGGCTGTGGAAAGCGTGACGACGCTTTACTTTGCCTGTTCCGGTCAGCGTGAAACGCTTCTTGGCACCGGAGTTGGTTTTAACTTTTGGCATTTTGTTTAATTAATTAAGTTATCAATATGGCGGCCGGCATCCAAAAAGCACAACGCGCCGTTAACATTATCCTTTTTAATCTCAGTCGTCGAACGTCTCGCCTTCAACCTTCGGGCCGGTATATTCCTTCTTGGCCTTCTGCTGGGGCTGGCGCTTTACGGGAGCATCCTCTTCGGGCATGTCCTCCGCAGAGACAGCCTTCTTGACCAACTTCTTGGGCGCGATAAACATGATCATACGCTTGCCCTCGAGCTGAGGCATCTGCTCCACTTTGCCATATTCCTCCAAATCCTGTGCGAAACGCAGCAGGAGCACTTCGCCCTGCTCCTTGAACAGGATGGAGCGACCGCGGAAGAAGACGTAAGCCTTCACCTTATCGCCCTCGGAGAGGAAGCCCTGAGCGTGCTTCAGCTTGAAGTTGTAGTCGTGGTCGTCGGTCTGAGGTCCGAAACGGATCTCCTTGACTTCCACCTTCACCTGCTTGGCACGAATCTCCTTCTGGTGTTTCTTCTGCTGGTAGATGAACTTGGAGTAATCAATCAGGCGGCAAACAGGAGGCTCCGCATTGGGCGAAATCTCCACCAGGTCAACGCCCTGATGAGACGCCATATCCAAAGCACGGCCGAGACTGACCACCTGGCTCTCCACGCCATCGCCGACGATACGAACCTCCCGGGCCCGAATCTGTCCGTTTACGCGATATTGAGACTTGAGATTGTCTTTTTTCATTCAGTTTTACACAAAAACCGGGTGCAAAGTTAGTAATTTTCTGTCATATTACGCACTTCCTGGTTGATTTTTGTTGCAAAATCTTCCATTTTTGTGCATCCTTGCTCGCCTCCGCCCTGTTTGCGGAACGAAACAGTGCCTTCGGCCTGCTCCTTTTCGCCCACGATGAGAAGGTAAGGCGTATGCTTCAACTCGTTGTCGCGAATCTTGCGTCCGATCTTCTCCGCACGGTCGTCGATATAGGCACGGACATCCTGAGTCTCAAAGTAGGCCTGAACCTTCTCTGCATACTCCTGATACTTCTCCGAAACGGGCAGGATGGCCACCTGGTCGGGCGCCAGCCAGAGGGGGAACTTGCCGGCGGTGTGCTCAATCAGCACGGCGGTGAAGCGCTCCATAGAGCCGAAGGGAGCACGGTGAATCATCACGGGACGATGCTTCTTGCCGTCCTCGCCGATGTATTCCAGCTGGAAGCGCTCGGGCAGGTTGTAGTCCACCTGAATGGTGCCCAACTGCCAGCGGCGTCCGAGGGCGTCCTTCACCATGAAGTCGAGCTTGGGGCCGTAGAATGCAGCCTCGCCCAGCTCCGTAGTGGTCTTCATGCCCTTCTCCTCACAGGCCTCGATGATGGCACGCTCGGCAGCGTCCCACACCTCGTCGGTGCCGATGTATTTCTCCTTGTTGTTCGGGTCGCGCAAAGAGATCTGAGCCTCGAAGTTGTTGAAATCCAACGCGCGGAAGATGATCTGAATGATCTCCATCACGCGGATGAATTCGTCCTTCACCTGATCGGGGCGGCAGAAGAGATGGGCGTCGTCCTGAGTGAACGAACGCACTCGGGTCAGTCCGTGCAGCTCGCCGCTCTGCTCATAGCGATATACCGTGCCGAACTCCGCACAACGGAAAGGCAACTCCTTGTAAGAGCGGGGCTTGGAGGCAAAGATCATACAGTGGTGGGGGCAGTTCATCGGCTTGAGCAGATACTCCTCACCCTCTTCGGGCGTGGTGATGGGGCGGAAGGAGTCCGCACCGTAGTGGGCCCAGTGGCCGGAAGTCACATAGAGCTGCTTGCCGCCGATGTGGGGCGTGATCACCTGCTGGTAGCCGTAGCGCTTCTGAATCTTCTTCAGGAAGTCCTCCAGGCGCAGACGCAGCGCCGTGCCCTTCGGGAGCCAGATTGGCAGGCCCTTGCCCACCATGTCGCTGAACATGAAGAGCTCCATCTCCTTACCGATCTTGCGGTGGTCGCGCTTCTTGGCTTCTTCCAGCAGCTCGAGATATTCCTGCAGCATCTTCTGCTTGGGGAACGTGATGGCGTAGATTCTCGTCATCTGCGGACGCTTCTCGTCGCCGCGCCAGTAAGCGGAAGATGTACTGAGCACCTTGAAGGCCTTGATGGGCGCGGTGGACATGAGGTGCGGACCGCGACACAAATCGGTGAATGCGCCCTGGGTGTAGGTCGTGATGTGACCGTCTTCCAGGTCGGCAATGAGTTCGTTCTTATACGTCTGCCCCTTGTC
The DNA here is from genome assembly GCA_900320435.1 of uncultured Prevotellaceae bacterium. GTDB lineage: Bacteria > Bacteroidota > Bacteroidia > Bacteroidales > Bacteroidaceae > Physcousia. The sequence continues at coordinate 15,148 of ONSH01000035.1, read as the reverse complement.
GCCGAAGAACTTCAGCGCATCGCTCTTGGAGATGTCGCGGCGCACAAGGGCCTCCTTGCGCTGCACCAGCTCCATCACCTTCTTTTCGATGTCGGGGAAGACGGACTCGCGGATCACCACGCCCTCGGCGGGCATGATGTCGTAGTAGAATCCGTTTTCAATGGCAGGACCGATGCCGAACTGAGTGCCGGGATAGAGCTCCTGCAGGGCCTCGGCCATAAGGTGGGCGGAAGTGTGCCAGAAGGCGTGCTTGCCTTCTTTGTCCTCCCACTTGTAAAGCTGGATGGAGGCATCTTCAGTGATGGGGCGGTTCAATTCCACCGTCTCACCGTTCACGCCGCAAGCCAGCACATCCTGAGCCAGTCGGCTGCTGATGCTCTCTGCAATCTCCAGACCCGTCACACCGGAAGCGTATTCACGCACGCTGCCGTCGGGAAAAGTAATCTTAATCATATCTCGAATAAACAATTTCGAGCGCAAAGATAGCAAAAAAAAAGCACTCAAGGCCTATTTTGCCAAAAAACTTTCGGCAAAGACGCCGCTTTTCGACTTCGGGACTAAAGGAAGTTCACCTCCGGACGCACATCCACCCCGAAGCGCTCCTTCACAGCCGCCCTGACAGCCTCGCTCAGTCGCGAAATATCTTCACCGGTGGCGCCGCCCCTGTTGACCAGCACCAGAGCCTGTCTGTCGTGCACGGCAGCGGGTCCAAGCGCACGTCCTTTCCAGCCGCACTGCTCGATCATCCATCCGGCGGGAATCTTCACCCCGTTTTCCGCCTCATAGGTCGGCATGTCGGGGTACTGACGCCGAAGTTCTTCGGCCTTTTCGGGGGACACCACGGGGTTGACGAAGAAGCTGCCGGCATTGCCCAGCACCTCGGGATCGGGAAGCTTCTCGCGGCGTATGGCGATGACGGCCTCACGCACCTGCCGGGCGCTCACAGAGCCTTCGCCCAAACGCTGACGCAGTCCGCCGTAATCGAGCCGGGGCACGAAGTCGCGCGAGAGCTCCAGCGTGACGGACAGGACGGCCCAACGTCCCCACTCTTCCGGCGCCTTGAAGAAAGAGCGGCGATAGCCGTAATGCAACTCTTCCGGGCGGAAAATGCGAATGGTGCCGGTAGAGAGTTCAAGGGCCTCCACCTCCCGGATGAAGTTCGCAATCTCCACGCCGTATGCACCGATATTCTGCACGGCGGCAGCGCCGACGGTGCCGGGAATCAGCGACAGGTTTTCCAGCCCGTAAAGCCCGAGAGCGAGCGTCCGCTCTATCAGCTCGTCCACGACCCAGGCGGCACCGACACGCAGGCGATTGCCGCTGACGGAAAAATCGCGGACTTCGCTGGAAAGCACAATGCCGTCAAAATCTTTCAGAAAAAGCAGGTTGCTCCCCTGCCCGATGTTGAGGATGCGCCGTCCCTGGCCTTCGCCCTGAAGGAAGGTCGTCAGCTCCTCGATGTCCTCACGTCCGTACGTCACGAACGTCGCTGCCTTCGCAGGGATACGGAAGGTGTTGGGAATGGGGGTATCGTGAGTGATGCGCAACACTTTCAGTTCTCGTATTTCACCAGATGCCAGTCCTTGCCCTGTTTGGCAAAAGTGAAGAGCTCCTGCATCTCGTTGCCGTAGCCGGTCTTCTGCAGTATCATGCGCGAGGGATTGTCGTAAGGCTGTCCGTAAAGGATGTTGGAGATGCTGACCGAGGGCACCTCGGGACAGAAGATCGGGAACTGCTCGCGCTCGATGCTGCCTTCGATGTGCTGCATGTCGTCCGAAGGATCCAAAAGACTGACGGCGACATAAGGTGCGATGTGCGCTTCCCTGTAAAGGCTGTCGGAAGCGAAGCGGCTGTAGAATTTCAGGAAGTCTCCGGCAGGATCGGCCTCAAAAGGCAGATGGCGCAGACGCACGAGCATCCACTTGCCCTGCTTGCGCTGGAAGTCGTAGCGGCGTATCTCCTGACTCACCAGCAGGATTTGCTCCACGCTGACAGTACTCTCCGCCGTATCCGTCTTCTGCTCCTCTATCTGCTGCTCCGAGTTCCACAGGATGGTATAGAACTCTGTGTCGCTGAGGAAATAGAATTCGTCGGTCCAGTCTTCCTCCGTCATCAGGTGGCGGGTGCTGTCTTCCATGACCACAGGCAGGGGAAATCTCACGCGCTCCCTTTGCAGGCGCGCGCTACGCACGAAATTGAAAAGGAAATCGTCAAACGTGCCGTCCGCCTTGACGGGCATCACCTCCTCCGGCTCCTCGGGAAGCGTGTCGCTCTCCACAATAAGCAAGCTGCTGTCCACGGGCGCCCCGTCTTCTTCCGGAGCGGACGTTTTCCCTCCGCACGACCCCAGCACCGTTGCCAACACAAGGATGAGGAGATACCAATCTTTTCGAACCATGACCTGCGGTCTTTTCTTTAATAACGGCTGCAAAATTACAAAAAAAACCTTAATTAGAGTAAAAAACTCTCCGTGCGCGCCCCGCAACTCTCAACTTTTTTATACTTTTGCACGGAAATTCAGAAAAAGAGAAAGCTTTATGCTCGAAAAAATACAGCAAATCAAGGCTGAGATGGAGCAACTTCACGCTCAGTCGTTGGAGGACGCCGAAGCCCTTCGCATCAAGTATCTTTCCAAGAAAGGACTCATCCCTCAACTGATGGAGGATTTCCGCAGCGTGCCTGCAGAGATGAAGAAGGAGGTCGGCATGAAAATCAACGAGCTGAAGACCCTGGCCCAGGAGCGCATCAACGCCCTCAAAGAGAGCCTTGAGACTCAGGAGATTGCCGGCGACAGCGTCGATCTCACCCGCACGCCCTACCCCGTCACTCTGGGCAGCCGCCATCCCATCACCATCGTCAAAAACGAGATTGTGGACATCTTCTCGCGTCTCGGTTTCACACTGGCAGAAGGCCCCGAGGTGGAGGACGACTGGCACGTGTATTCGAGCATGAACTTTGCCGACGATCATCCTGCCCGCGACATGCAGGACACCTTCTTCGTCGAGGCTCATCCCGACATCATCCTGCGCTCCCACACCTCTTCCGTTCAGGCCCGTGTCATGGAGCGCCAGCAGCCCCCCATCCGTGTGATCTGCCCGGGTCGCGTGTATCGCAACGAGGCCATTTCGGCCCGTGCCCACTGCTTCTTCCATCAGGTGGAGGGCCTCTATATTGACAAGAACGTGTCGTTCACAGATCTCAAGCAGGTGCTGCTGCTCTTCGCTCAGGAGATGTTCGGCCCCGACACGAAGATCCGTCTGCGTCCCTCCTACTTCCCCTTCACCGAGCCTTCGGCCGAGATGGACATTTCCTGCCACCTCTGCGGCGGCAAGGGCTGCTCCTTCTGCAAGCACACCGGCTGGGTGGAGATTCTGGGCTGCGGCATGGTGGATCCCGCCGTGCTCGAGGCCAACGGCATCGACTCCAAGGAGTACACCGGCTATGCTTTCGGCATGGGCATTGAGCGCATCACCAACCTGAAGTATCAGGTGAAGGACCTGCGCATGTTCTCCGAAAACGACCAGCGCTTCCTCGACGAGTTCAAGGCCGCCAACTGATCCCTCTTCTGATTATTCTCTGACTGTCACCCTCTTGATGCGAATTTCCTTGAGAGGGTGCTCTTTTTCGTCTGTCGGCGTGCGGGTGAGGTATTGCACGACCTCCAGCCCGTCCACCACCTGACCAAACACGGTGTATTCGCCGTCGAGATGCGCCGCACCGCCTTTGGTGGTGTAGATTTTCTTCTGCGCCTCCGTGAAGGCGGGAATCCGGTGCAGCGTGTCGGCGTCCTGCATCAGCTGATGCACCTCCGCCAGTTTTCCGGGCGTATAGACCGTGCCTCCCACGATGTAGAACTGCGTGCCGCTGCTCCGCTTCTCCGGGTTCACGTCGTTGCCCTCACGCGCTGCGGCCAGAGCGCCGGCGCGGTGGAAGTGGCGGGGATAACGGATCTCCTGAGGCAGCGTGTAGTGCATCTCAGAGGTGTCCACCGTCAGCTCTTCGCCCCGGGCTTTCAGCCTGGGGTCTCCGCTCTGGATGAGCATATCCTTGACCACACGGTGCCAGATGATGCCGTCGTAGGCACCCGCCTTGGCCAGACGGATGAAGTTGTCGCGATGCACGGGCGTGTCGTCGAACAGACGCAGGGTGATCTTGCCGCGATCGGTCTCTATCACCACTTCCGTTTTGCCGATCTTGTCGTTCTTGTCGCTGCAGCCGCAGAGCAGGCAAACCAGCAGGGCGCAGCAAACAGTCCTCAGTGTGTTGTTCATGATTCAAAGCGGACGACCGTCCGTCCGTTGATGTTAAACTTTTCTTTGAACGCCGTCACCAGCGACTGACGCAGAGAGAGCGTCATGCGCACCTCGTTGCCTTCGTAGTCCTGCGAGAGAATCGCGGGCGAGAAATCCTTCACCACCCGCATCACGAGATTCATCTGCTCGTAGGAGAAGTGCATCACGACGGTTTCGTCCACCGTGCGCTCCGTCACTTCCGCTACTGCGAGGGCTTCGGCCGCCGCCGTGCGATATGCCACGATCAGACCGGAGGTGCCCAGCTTCACGCCGCCGAAATAGCGCACCACAATCACCAGCACGTCCGAGAGATCGGCCGAGACGATCTGTCCGAGTATCGGCTTTCCGGCCGTCCCCGAGGGTTCGCCGTTGTCGTTGGCGCGCCAGTCCTCCCCTTCTGCGCCGAGGCGGTAGGCCCAGCAGACGTGACGCGCATCGAAATATTCCTTCTGATACTGCGCCACCAGTGCGAGCGCCTCTTCCGCCGTGCGCACGGAGTTCAGAGTAAGTTCCTTCTGCTTTACCTTTTATCGTCCGATAGAGGTCTTTCACGAGAGCTTGTGCACGATGAGTCCGCTGCGCAGCTTGGGCTCGAACCATGTGGCCTTCGGCGGCATGATGTTGCCCGAGTCGGCGATGTTCATGATCTGCTGCATCGAGACGGGATAGAGCGCCAGAGCGACGCGCATCTCGCCGCTGTCCACACGGCGCTTGAGCTCGCCCAGTCCGCGCAGACCGCCCACGAAATCGATGCGCTTGTCCGAGCGCAGGTCCTTGATGCCCAGTATCTCATCGAGGATGTAGATGCTGGAGACGCTCACGTCGAGGCTGCCGATGGGATCGCTTTCGTCCACCAGTCCGGGCTTCATCTCCACCTTGTACCACTCGCCGTCGAGGTAGAGCGAGAACTCGTGGAGCTTCTGCGCTCTGTACTCCTCCTTGCCCATCTTCGTCACCGTGAAGTGCTTGCCGAGTGCGGCGAGGAACTCCTCGGACGAGAGTCCGTTGAGGTCCTTGACCACGCGGTTGTAGTCGAGGATGGTGAGCTGCGAGGCGGGGAAGCAGACGGCCATGAAGTAGTTGTACACCTCGTCGCCCCTGTGGTTGGGGTTCTGCCTGGCCTTCTCGGCGCCCACGAGGGCGGCAGCGGCGCTGCGGTGATGTCCGTCGGCAATATATAAATAAGGTATACCGGCAAACGTCTCGGTGATGACGCGGATGTCCTCCTTGTCCTTCACCAGCCAGAGCTGATGGCGGAAGCCGTCGACGGGCGCCACGAAGTCGTACTCCGGAGCTCCTGCCGTGTAGCGGGCCACGAGGGCGTCAATCACGGCGTTGTCGGGATAGGCAAAGAAGACGGGCTCCATGTTGGCGTCGTTCACGCGCACATGCTTCATGCGGTCTTCTTCCTTGTCGCGACGCGTGAGCTCGTGCTTCTTGATGACGCCGTTCATGTAGTCTTCCACCCAGGCACCCACGACGAGTCCGTACTGCGTCTTGCCCTTCATCGTCTGGGCGTAGATGTAGTACATCTCCTCCGTGTCCTCGACGAGCCAGCCCTTCTCCTGGAACTTGCGGAAGTTCTCGGCGGCTTTCTCATACACGCGGGGGTCGTATTCCGACGTCCCGACGGGGAAATCGATCTCGGGCTTGATGATGTGGTAGAGCGACTTCTCGTTGGTGCCGGCTTCGGCACGCGCTTCCTCGCTGTCGAGCACGTCGTAGGGACGGCTCTCCACCTGCTCCACCAGGTCCTTTGGAGGACGCAGACCCTTGAAAGGCTTTATTCTGGCCATTTACTTGTTCACTTGGAATTTGGTGATGCCGTCCTTCAGATAGCCCACAATCTGCTTGGCGGCTGCGATGCCGGCATTGGTGTTGGCTTCGGAAGTCTGTGCGCCCATCTTCTTGGGCGTGGAGAAGTAGCGGCCTTCAAACTGCTTGAACTCGGCGTCGGCATCGGGCATGATGTCGGTGATGTATTTGAGGTCTTCCCTCTCCTTCATCAGGGCGATGAGTCCGGCCTCGTCGATCACCTCCTTGCGGGCGGTGTTGATGAGGATGGCGCCCTTCTTCATCGTGCTGCACAGGGCCTTGTTGATGCTCTGACGGGTCTCTGCGGTGGCAGGGATGTGCAGGCTCACGATGTCGGCCTCCTTGAAGAGCTCGGCCTGAGAGGCGGCAGCCTTCACGCCGGCCTGTTCGATGGCTTCTGCGGGGCAGTAGGCGTCATAGGCCATCACCTTCATGCCGAAGCCCTGAGCGATGCGGGCCACGTTGCGGCCCACGTTGCCGAAGGCCAGGATGCCGAGGGTCTTGCCCATCAGCTCGCTGCCCGACTTGCCGTTGTAGAAGTTGCGCACGGTGTAGACCAGCAGGCCCAGCACCAGCTCGGCCACAGCGTTGGCGTTCTGTCCGGGGGTGTTCATCACCACCACCTTGTGGGCCGTAGCGGCCTCGAGGTCCACGTTGTCGTAACCGGCACCGGCACGCACAACGATCTTCAGCTGCTTAGCGGCGTCGAGCACCTCAGCGTCCACTTTGTCGCTGCGGATGATCAGAGCGTCGGCATCGGCCACAGCGGCGAGCAGCTGGCTCTTCTCGGTGTATTTCTCCAGGAGGGCCACCTCATAGCCGGCGGCCTCTATCACCTCTTTGATGCCGCTTACGGCAGCGGCTGCAAAGGGCTTTTCGGTTGCAATAAGAACTTTCATGTTTTAATTATTGAACATTGAATCAATGAAGCTTTTCGAACTCCTGCATGCAGGCTACGAGGGCCTTCACGTCGTCGATGGTGACGGCGTTGTAGCAGCTGGCACGGAAGCCGCCCACGCTGCGGTGACCCTTGATGCCGACCATGCCGCGCTCGGTGGCGAAGGCCATGAAGTCAGCCTCGAGGTCCTTGTACTCGTCGTTCATCACGAAGCAGATGTTCATGCGGCTGCGGTCCTCCTTGTTGGTCACGGTGGGACGGAAGAGCTTGTTGCGCTCGATCTCGCCGTAGAGCAGGTCGGCCTTCTCGATGGCGCGACGCTCCATCTCCTTGACGCCGCCCTGAGCCTTGATCCACTTGAGGTTCTGCAGAGCGCAGTAGATGGGCACTGTGGGAGGTGTGTTGAACATAGAGCCGTTCTTCACGTGGGTGCGGTAGTCGAGCATCGTGGGGATGGTGCGGCTCACCTTGCCCAGACATTCGTCCTTGACGATGACGAAGGTCACACCGGCCATGGAGAGGTTCTTCTGAGCGCCGCCGTAGATCATGGCATACTTCGACACGTCCACGGGACGGGAGAAGATGTCGCTCGACATGTCGGCGATCAGGGGCACGGGAGAGTCGATGTCCTCGAGGATCTCGGTGCCGTAGATGGTGTTGTTGCTGGTGATGTGGAAGTAGTCGGCATCAGCGGGAATGGTCCATCCCTTGGGGATGTAGGTGTAAGTGGCGTCGGCGCTGGAAGCCACCTCGACGGTCTCGCCGAAGTTCTTGGCCTCGGCCATAGCCTTCTTGGCCCATACGCCGGTGTTCAGATAGGCAGCCTTCTTCTCGAGGAAGTTGTAGGGCACCATGCAGAACTCCAGAGAGGCACCGCCGCCGAGGAAGATCACGCTGTAACCCTCGGGGATGTTGAGCAGCTCCTTGAACAGGGCTACTGCTTCGTCCACTACGGGCTGGAAGTTCTTGGCACGATGGCTCATTTCCATCAGAGAGAGGCCGGAGCCCTCAAATTCGATGCAGGCATCTGCAACGGCCTTCATCACCTCTGCGGGCAGTTTGGAAGGACCGGCGTTGAAATTGTACTTTTTCATTTTGATTTTACTACTCATTTTTGTGCGTTCAGCGCCCAAACTCGCGCGTTACAGGCGTCCGTACGCATACATTATTTAGAATTCCGGCCACAAAGGTACACATTATTTACGACATAGACAAATTTCTTCCCACAAATGTTGTGAGAAACAAAAGAAAACGCTATCTTTGCAAAGAAATTAACGCATCAATGCCATGAAAAGATTCTTTTGGGCCCTCTGCGCCCTCCTCGTATGCGCCGTCTCGGGCGCTCAGGATGTCTCCATCGAGTTCATCACCCCCTCCATCGTGCATGTCGTCAAGGGCAAGCCGACCAAGTCGCTCACCGTCATCTGCCAGAAGGAGGATGTACCCCTGAAGAAGAGCGGTTCGACCCTCTCGAGCAGCGAACTCAGCGTGCGCCTCGACAAGGCTTCCGGCTGCCTCACCTTCATGACCGCAAAGGGCAAGGTGCTCCTGCGCGAGAAGCGCTGCGATGTGGCCCGCGTGAGTCAGACTTTTCTGCTCGACAAGGACGAAGCCATATACGGTCTGGGCACTTTCCAGAACGGCAAGATGAACCGTCGCGGCGAGAAGAAGCGCATGGAGCAGTCCAATCTGGAGGACTTCCAGAGCGTCCTGCAGAGCATCAAGGGCTGGGGCCTCTATTGGGAGAACTACTCCCCCACCGTCTTCGAGGACAACGCCGAGGGGATGACCTTCACCTCGGAGGCCGGCGAGGGCATCGACTACTACTTCATGTGGGGCGGATCGGCCGACGGAGTGATTGCCCAGATGCGCCGCCTCACGGGCGACGTGCCCATGTTCCCCCTGTGGACCTACGGCTTCTGGCAGTCGAAGGAGCGCTACAAGAGCGCCCGCGAGCTCTTGGGCATCGTGGATAAGTATCGCGAGCTTCAGGTGCCCCTCGACGGCATCATTCAGGACTGGCAGTATTGGGGCTCCAACTACCTGTGGAACGCGATGGACTTCCTCACGGAGGAGTTTTCTAATGGCCGCCGCATGATCGACGAGGTGCATCGCAAGAACGCCCATTTCATGATCAGCATCTGGGCCAGCTTCGGCCCCATGACGCAGCAGTTCCGCGAGCTCGACGCGAAGGGTCTGCTGCTCCCCATCGAGACCTGGCCCCAGAGCGGCCTGACCTTCTGGCCTCCCCGCATGGAATATCCTTCGGGCGTGAAGGTCTACGACGCCTTCAGCGCCGATGCGCGCGCCATCTACTGGAAGTATCTCAAGCGCCTCTACAGCTACGGCACCGACGCCTGGTGGATGGACTCCACCGACCCCGACTTCTACAATCCCCGCGAGTCGGACTACGCCCATCCCGTCACGGGCGGCACGTGGCGCTCTCTGCGCAACGCCTTCCCTCTGGCCACCGTGCGCGGCGTCTATGAGGCGCAGCGCCGCGAGGCCGACAACCGCAAGCGCGTGTTCATCATGACGCGCTCCTCCTTCGCCGGACAGCAGCACTACGGCTCCAACATGTGGACCGGCGACGTCGCCTCTTCGTGGGACATGCTGCGCAAGCAGGTGCCTGCGGGCCTGAGCTTCTCGCTCACGGGCAATCCCAACTTCAACACCGACATCGGCGGCTTCTTCTGCGGCTCTTACAACACCAAGGGCAGCGGCAGCGCGCCCAAGAATCCGCAGTTCCAGGAGCTCTTCGTGCGCTGGATGCAGTACGGACTCTTCTGCCCCGTCTTCCGCAGTCACGGCGCTGACGCTCCGCGTGAGATCTGGCAGTTCGGCAAGAAGGGCGAACCCGTCTACGACGCCATTGAGAAGACCGTGCGCCTGCGCTATCGCCTCATCCCCTATCTCTACGCCACCGCCTGGCAGGCTACCAGCGCCGACGGCAGCTATCTGCGCCCGCTTTTCAGCGACTTCGCTTCCGACCGCAAGGTGTGGGACATGACCGACGAGTTCCTCTTCGGCAGCAGCATTCTGGCCGCTCCCGTGCTGGAGGCTCAGTTCACCGAGGAGCAGATCGTCAAGGAGGACGCCATGACGGGCTGGGACCGCAAGGAGGTGAAGGCCGACGCCGCTCAGGGCGCAGTGGATTGGAGCGCTGCGAAGACGGCGACGAAATATTTGCCCAAGGGCGCCGAATGGTATGATTTCTGGTCGGGCACCCGCTACAAGGGCGGCCAGAGCGTGACGCTCTCTACGCCCCTGGACCTCGTGCCGATGTTTGTCCGGGCCGGCAGCATTCTGCCTCTGGCCCCCGAGATGCAGTATGTGGGTGAGAAGGACTGGTCGGAGCTTGAGCTGCGCGTCTATCCCGGCGCCGACGGCTCGTTCACGCTCTACGAGGACGAGGGCGACGGATACAACTACGAAAAGGGCTTTTACTCCCTCATTCCTATTTCTTGGAACGACCGCAGCCGCACGCTCACCATTGGCGACCGCAAGGGCGAGTATCCCGGCATGCTGAGCGAGCGCAGCTTCACCGTCGTCCTCCCCGACGGCACCAGCCGCCAGCTCTCCTACAGCGGCAAAGCCGTCAGCTGCAAGATGTAGGGCCGGTGGATCAAGTGGGGCGAGCTGGTCGAGCTAGTCAGACTAGTCCCAACTAGTTCTAACTAGTTTCAACTAGTCCAGCTAGTTCAAGCTAGTCCAAGCCAGCTTCTAGCTCTTCTTCCTCTGCCTCTCCTGCTCCAGCAGCACCTCCAGATGCCGCTTCTCGCTGAGCAGCTGTTCGATGCGCTGCTCAAGGATAGGCACCTGCTGACGCAGGCTCTTGTTCTCGTCTCTGAGGCGTTGGAGCTCCTCGTCCAGCCCTTTCCTATAGCCCGTGCGCGCCGCATACATGCGCTCTTTAATGCCACCTTGCGTCACAAACTGCTGATCAAGGCCGCTCAGATAGGTCTTCATCATCTTGTCCGTCATGTGGAGCAGAGTCAGGGCCACATTGCATTGCTCCTCGTCGCTCCATTTTTGGAAATACGGCTCGTAGTCGCTCACCTTGTTGTGCTCGCGGCAAAATTTAAGCAGCGTGTCGTAGCGAGGGTGAGATATATCCCATACTGCAAGATGGCGTGTGCCGAGATAATCTTCGTAGTCGGCCCGGAGTTCTTTTAACGACGAGCGCGCAACATTGAGCAGCTTCAGCTGCATCTCTGTGGATGTCATGCCATCAGCAAAACCCTCTATGATATTCTGCTTTCCCGATCGGGCTGCCTGCACCATCTGGTCTACGGTGCGATCGCCTTTTACGGGCAAGAAACGCTTGGCAAAATGAAAAGTGAGGGCATACAAAACTTCCGACTTCTGATAGAAAAAGAGATCCTGATACTGCACCTCATTAAGCAACACTTTGGGAAGTGGTCTGTCAGCCATATATTTGTAAGTTTTTTGCGTTTTTTATAAGCAAGTTTCCTGCAAAGATACGCATAAATCCCGACCCGGCCAAAGGATTGCAACTATTTAAGGTCAAAAGACAGTCAATTTAAGGGTTTCTAACTAGGGAGTAAAAATTCTCTAACTAGCGCGCAAAAATTCTCTAACTGGAGAGTAAGATTTTGCCTTCTTCCTCTACTCCCGCCCAGAGCCGCCGCATCACTGTTGCAGAGCCGCTGCATCACTGCTGATTTATCGGACTCAATGAATATTCGGGTTATGCAAAAAATGCATTAAACGGACATTTTTACGGATGTCCCTAATGTCCGCAATGTCCGTTGAACGGACATAACGGACATAACGGACACAACGGACAAGCGTTAATTGTGTCCGTTCTCTTACAAAAAAGCGATTAGACAAACGAAACTATTCATCCGCAGTTTCGCAGGCGCTCTGCAGGCGCTGCGCAGGGGAACAGGTCTGTGAGAACAGAGTTTTATTGCACTTTTGTGGAAAAAAGGTCTCGAATCGATGATGCAAGCTGAATTTTCCGGAAGACTATGACAAACGCTTTTGTGGGTGAACGATGCTCAAAATGCCGTTTCGCGCATGCTTTTTAGGCCTAAAACGGCTCTTTATTGAGACTAATTGGCCTGCTTTTGAGGATAAAAGCGAGAGATAGCGCTTTTGCAGCAATAACGTATCTTGCTGTATTTTTGCTTTTTAAAGAAGATTACATGCCATAATCTGTTTCAGTTTCATTTGTTTCAGTTAATTTTCGAGGGGTATCCATTTCTATTTTTATTATATATTATATTATATATATTATTAATTATTAGATAGATATAATAGAGAAAGAAGAAATAATTGAGACTAAGTACCCCATAAAATAAACTGAAACAACTGAAACTGGAACAACCGGCCCATAGTTTACTTCTCTCTCCAAAGCCTTCTCTTCCCTCACCCGTCAGACATCAGCCATCAGACTTCAGCCATCAAATCTAAGCCTTTGAGAACAGTCTGACGACAGTCTGAGAAGCCTCCGAATAATTTTTTCGACAAAATATTTGGTCGGTTTTAAAATTTTCCATACCTTTGCCGTGTTCTAAGTCACTATAACACTAAAAGAAGAAAAAAAAATGCTGAAATTCAACGACGTATCGTTTGGCTACAAGAGCCAGAGAGAACTGCTTTTCAGCCATTTAGACTGGCAGTTGGAGGCCGGAGGCATCTACGGCCTCTTGGGACCGAACGGCTGCGGCAAATCTACGCTGCTCTATCTGATGACGGGCCTGTTGCTGCCAAAAGACGGAAATGTGGAGGCCGACGGATGCGATGTGTCAAATCGATGCAGGGAAGTGCTTGCCGAGATGTTCATTGTGCCTGAGACATTCGAACTCCCCTCCGAGACTCTTCGCGCGTACATTAAATTATATCGTCCGTTTTATCCGCATTTCTCCGACGAAATCATGCAACGCTGCCTCTCGGAGTTCGACATGCCGCTCGATTTACCCCTCGACCGTCTGTCGATGGGACAGCAGAAGAAGGTGATGATGGCTTTCGCTTTGGCCTGCGGCACGCGCTACCTCTTTCTGGACGAACCCACAAACGGACTCGATGTCGCCTCTAAGAAGCTGTTTCGCAAAGTGATGGCGGCCAATATAGCCGAAGAACGCACAGCCGTCATCGCCACACACCAGATTTCCGATGTGGCACCCTTGCTCGATGGAGTGACGATGCTCGGACGCAGCGACTCACAAAGCACGAGCGAAGTGCTCTGCAGTAGTTCTTTGAAAGCACTTACCCGCCAGCTGTCGTTTACATTAGAGACCTACCCTCCGAAAATCTCCGACAAACGCCTCTACACGGAGCGAACGCCTTTCGGCTACGCTTGCCTAGCGCTACGGCAGGATGAAGAAGAGACGCCCGTCAATCTGGAGCTGCTCTACAATGCGCTGCAGCAAGGCGTGCGTATACCGGATTTTTCATAACCCTTAAATACTACAACATCATGAGAACCCAAGTTTTCGGCAGTTTCGGACAAATGATCCGATGGTATTGGCAGACGGAGAAGAGACTCTATCTGCGCCTGTTTCTCACGGCATTCGGCCTCTATGTGGCTCAGGAGGTTCTAAGCACCGCCCTTGAGGAGTTGGGAGGACAGGCGGCGCAAGAAGCCTTACTTCGCCTCTTCAACGATGAATTAATCTTTTGGGGTATGATTCTCTATTGTCTGGCGCACATGTTCTCTGCGCTGGAATGTAAACAGACGGCCACATCGCTGCTGTCGCTTCCGGCAGGAAATGCGGAGAAAGTCCTCTCCCGTGTGGTGTATGCCACTGTGGGTATTTGGTTGCTTGTCTTCCTGGGCCGTTGTGCGGCGAATGCCCTCACGGCAATGCCCCTGTTATTCAATCCGGAGACAAGTTTCGGCGAAATAGTGCGCCGTCACGTCTTGCCCGGCACATGGATATTGGCCTCCATATTTGAGACGTACAATGTGGGCGATGTGCTTGTTTATACATTCGGGAGCCTGATGATTGCCTTGTGGCCGATGTCGCTGTTCACCCTGTGCGGCGTGCTTTTCCGTCGTTACGGGTGGTTGTGGGCGCTGTTCATCTTTATTGCCGCAACGTTCATTCTGATTTATCTCCTTGAGTTGAACGAACACAATGCTGCCTGGATCAACGCGCATCATGCGCAGTTTGTCTGGATGACCTGCGCGGTGGTCGTCGTGCTTTCTACTGCGAATTATGCGTTGGCCTATCGCAGCTTTTGTCGCGCACAGATTATTTCCGATAAAATGATACGTCTATGATATACCACAACGAAAAAGCGCTTTTTATCAAGATTGCCGAACGCCTCTGTGACGACATCCTCTCCGGATGCTACACCGAGGGCGCTCTCGTGCCGAGTGTGCGCGAGCTTGCGGCGGAGTACGAAGTCAACATCAACACGGCATTGCGCGCCTTTGAACTCTTGCAGCGCGACGGCATTCTGCTTTCGCAGCGCGGCATCGGCATGTCGGTAGCAAAGGGTGCCAGAAGGCGCATTCTCTCCGCCCATCGCAAGGAGTTTCTCCAGCACGAGTTGCCAGACTTCATGCGCCGTATGGAGCTGCTTGGACTGACATTGGATGACATCGCCCGTGAGTGGAGCGCACAAGACGACGTGGAGAAAGTGTCATAGCCTGCAACGAAAAATTACACTTTTGTGTCAAAGTAAAGCAATTATATTTTCAAAAAAAACTGTATCTTTGCAACGAAAAACCTAAATTACCATACTATGATTATCACCAGCATTGCGTTCGCAGCCTTGTTTCTTATCCTTGCCATCGTCTTCATAATGGGCAAGGGCGACATGTTGATTGCCGGTTACAACACAGCCGATGTAGAGGATAAGAAGAAGTACGACATCAAACGTCTGCGTATCATTATGGCCGTCATTTCCGTGATAACAGCCGGATTTATAGCAATACTGCCTGTTTTTGGCGACAATAAGGACGCGCAGCTCGGTTCCGGAGCAGTTTTCATACTGATCGTAATCGTTTTCGCCATCCTGGCCAACACATGGGCGAAAAACAGATGAAACCCCCAAAAAGACATACACCATGAAAAAGACGATATCAGCTCTGATTGCTCTTGTGGCTTTTGCCTTTTGCATGAATGCCTGCACGAATGCACAGGCGAAGCAGAACCGCAGCGATGCC
>ONSH01000033.1 GCA_900320435.1 uncultured Prevotellaceae bacterium | reverse complement strand
ACGAAGGCGCGGCTTCGGTGGGGGGATTTTTCTCTAAAGCTTAAATGAGCATGCGGGTGCGCCGGCGATAGTCGGCGTAGCCCGGCTTGTTGGCGAGCTGGCGGCGCTCCATCATGGGGATGCTGACAAAGAGAAACAGCGCCGTGACGATGAGGGGGCCGATGACGAGCCAGTCCAGGCCGCCCTCTGCGGCGTACATCAGCCAAACGCCCCACCACATCGAGATCTCGCCGAAATAGTTGGGATGACGCCCGTGGCGCCACAGGCCCGCCGTGCAATACTGGCCGGGATGCTCGCGGCGGAAACGGTGGATCTGGATGTCGGCCACCAACTGAATGGTGGTAGCCATGAGGCAGACGGCGAAGCCGATCCAGGTGAGCGCTACGGCCTGCGCACCCTCATAGAGGGCGAAGCCCGGCAGCATGGCGGCAAAGACCACCAGCGTGGGCACCATGTTGAGGCCCCAGAGGTTGGTCATCTGGAAGAGCAGGGGAGGCTGCGACTCGCGGTAGCGCGTGTAGCGCCAGTCCTCGTGGGCCAGACCGCGAAAGGTGTAGGCCCAGTTGCCCGTGAGGCGGATGCCCCAATACCACACCGCAACGAGCAGCAGCACGACGGGCAGCGAGAAGCAGTCCTTGTAGAAGGCCCACGCCGTGAAGACGAGGGGCGGGGCCACACTCCAGTAGGGGTCGTAGACGGAGACGTTGCGGCAGGCCACGCCGACGGCCCACACCGCCACCGTAGCCAGCACGTCGGCCAGCAGCACGGCCCACAGCTCGGGCATCGACTCCCTGGCTGCCTCGAAGCAGACCAGGCCGAAGATGAAGACAAAGACGTAGACGGCGAAGATGATGGCGAAGCTGACGCCGCGCAGGGTGTTGGATTTCATGGCTCCGGGCTCAGTCGAGATGGAAGACCTCCTGCAGGGGGACGGTGACGGGAGAGTTGTCGGGGTTGGTCTCCATGATGTCCTTCATGTAGGCCCACCACTTGAGCGTGATCTCGTCGGCCTGAGAGACATCCTGCGTGTTGGCGGCGCCGTCGGCCACCTCCTGATAGCCGAAGAGGATGTTGGTGTCGCGGTCCCAGTAGATGCTGTAGTTGGAGACGCCGGCATCCTTGATCATCTTCCTGAGTTCGGGCCAGAGGGCGGCGTGGCGCTTCTCATACTCCTTCTCAAAGCCGGGCTTGAGATACATCTTGAAAGCAAATCTTTTCATAAGGCTGGAGATTTATTGGCTGAAATTCAACAGGGGCGCGAAGTGGGCAGATGGAAGACGTCCTGCACCTCCTTCATGGCCTCGGCCGTCATGCCGTCGGGCTCGGAGCCCATGTTGCGGGCGCACATGTAGATGTTGGCCGCCTTGCAGAGCACGTCGGTCTGGTCGAAGGCGTCCATGATGTCGGTGCCGACGGCTACGGTGCCGTGCTTCTCCCAAAGCACCACGTCGTGGGTCTTGATCTGTTCCAGAGTGGCTTCGGCCAGGGAGACGCTGCCGGGCAGGCCGTAAGGCACGATGCCGATGCCCAGAGGAGCGAAGGCCAGCGTCTCGGGAATCATGCTCCAAAGCACGCGCGTCATCTCGTCGCCCTTGAGGAAGCGCTGGATGTGGCTCATGGCCACCAGCTCGATGGGATGCGTGTGGAGCGTGGCCTTGTAGCGGCTGCCGGTCTCGAGCAGATAGTTCTGCAGGGCCAGATGCGTGGGCAGCTCGGAGGTGGGCATCACGGGCTCGTCGGCGATGATCTCGTAGGAAGCGCAGTCGTCGAGGATGCGCACGATGGAGCCGTTTTGCATCGGCTGGCGGGCCAGGTCGCGCATGCGCTTGCCCGTACCTTTACAATAGAAATACTTGCCCTTGAGATGGGGCAGAGTGAGCCCGATGGAGACGGGCTTGGAGATGGCGGGCAAGGCACGGCAGGCCTCGTCCATGTATTCGGTGACGTTGACGGTGATGTTGCCGCCGTTGCGCTCGGCCCAGCCCTTCTGCCAGAGGTAGCCGGTGACTTCGGCGATCTGGTCGATGACGGCCTTGAGCTCGGGACGGCCTTCGAGAATGGATTTCATATAACTTTCAACTTTTAACTTTCAACTTTCAACTATCAATAGTTGTCCCCGTAGCGTTCGCGGGTGATTTGTTCCAGGCTCTTGCCGCGGGTGTTCGGGCAGCCGATGACGCCCACAACGAGCGAGATGACCAGCAGCAGGATCATGCACCAGGAGGCCAGCGTGAAGCCTTCGCCGGCGGGGCCGTAGATCATCGTGAAGACAATGCCCCACACGGCCGAGAGGCCGCGCACGACAAAGAACATCAGACCCTGAGCGCCAGCACGGAACTTGGCCGGGAAGAGCTCCGAGCCCCACAAGGCGTAGAAGATCTGCACCGAGAGGCCGCTCTGCACGCCCCACAGAAGGGCGAAGCCCCAAAGCACCGCACGGCTGTTGACGCCCACGGTGACGATGAGCACCCAGGCGCTGATGGCAATCAGAAGGCCCAGGATGTAGACAAAGCGGTGGCTGATGCGGTCGAGCAGGAAGGAGAGGCCCAGCGTGGTGACGACGGTGGCCATCCACTGCGTGGAGGCAATCCAGTTGGCCTGCTCGTTGCTGATGCCGCCCGCCGTCTCGTAGATGTGCGGCAGGAAGAAGCCCAGGACGGAGGCCACGAGGTTCCACGTGAGGTAGATGGCGGCCAGGAAGCAGGCGGTGCCGAGTGCGATGCGGTTCTGGAAGAGCACGCGGATGTTGTCGATAAGACCGGTCTTTTTGCCGCTGGCCTGAGTGGCTTCGAACTCGCTACTCTCCTGCAGCCCGCGCTGGAGATTCCAGGCGATGAAGGCCACCACGAAGAGCGAGAAGAACACCACGCGCGAAGAGAACACGTTGAGCGCATCGCCCGCCAGCGTCTCGCCGCCGACGGCATGAGCCAGCGCTTCCACCCAGGAGAAGAGATAGCCGCCGGGCGCGAAGAACATGCCCAGAAGCAGGATGACCATCGGGCCCACGCCCCACGACATCTGAGAGATGCAGATGTTGCGGCCGCGCGTGTTCACCTCGGAGCTCTCGCTGATGTAGGTCCACGAGGCCGGCACGCCCACGCCGACGGAGATGCCCGTGATGAGGAAGCCCGCCAGCAGCATGGGGAAGTTGACGCTGAGCATGACGAGCAGCACGCCCGTCATATAGACCAGCAGGTTGTAGGTGAAGATGAACTTGCGCCCGTAGCGGTCGGCCAGAAAGCCGCCGATGATGGCGCCGATGGCGGCGCCCAGGCAGTTGGCGCTGATGAAGTTGAGCCACCCCAGGTGTACCTCGGAGAGGCCGAGATACTTCTGCCAGAGGGTCAGGCCGCTGGCGCCGGCAACGATGGCACCGGCATCCAGATAGTTGGTGAGAGACACCGCAACGGTGCTCTTGAGGCTGCTGTGTTGTGACATAGGGCTCGGGGGCTTATCGCTTGTCCGTCACCTCGGCGGCGTAGCGGTCGATTTCCTTCATGTAGGCTTCGCCCACAGGCACGTTGTTGCGCTGGCAGAACTCGTCGTAAACAGCCTGCCAGGGCATGGCCTTCTGCTCCTCGATGAGGCCGAGCACCTTGTAGCCCTCGCCCTTGAGCTCGAGAGCGGAGATGCGCTCGCGGGGTTCCAGCAGGGCGCGCAGCATACACTTCTGGGCCGCACGCGAACCGATGACATAGGCGCCGATGCGGTTGATGCTGCCGTCGAAGAAGTCGAGGCCGTAGTGCACGCGGCTGAGGGCGTCGGCGCGCACAATCTCGAAGAAGAGATCCTGCGTGGGGTCGTCCATGATGGTCACGTGGTCGGAGTCCCAGCGGACGGGGCGGGAGACGTGCAGCATGAGCTCCTTGATGAAGGGCAGGACGGCCGACACCTTGTCGCCGGGCATCTCGGTGGGATGATAGTGGCCCGTGTCGATGGTGAGAATCTTGTCGTTCTGTGCGGCATAGGCCGTATAGAAGTCGTGGCTGCCGACGGTGAAGCTCTCCAGGCCGATGCCGAACACCTTGCCCTCGATGCAGTCCTTCATCATGGGCTGCTTCTTAGAGAAGATCTCGTCGAGCGACTGCTTGAGCAGACGGCGGTAGAGGGCGTGGTTGACGGAAACATCTTTGCAGCCGTCATGCACCCAGAGGTTCATGATACAGGGGTCGCCCTGAGCCTCACCCATGGCGTTGGCGATGTCGCGGCAGCGCTTGGTGTGCTCGATCCAGAACTTGCGGACGCCCTCGTCGGGATTGGCCAGCGTGAGCGAGCCGCTCTTGGGATGGGAGAAGGAAGAGGAGTTGAAGTCGAGCAGCGTGCCCGTCTCCTTGCCCCAATCGATCCACGACTGGAAATACTCCACGGTGACTTCGTCGCGATCCACAGCCTTGCCCTTGAAATCGCCGTAGATCTCGTGCAGATTGAGGCGGTGGCTGCCGGGGATGAGGCTCTTGGCCTTGAGCACGTCGGCACGCAGCTCGTCAATGTTGCGGGCAGCGCCGGGAAAGTTGCCGGTGGACTGGATGCCGCCGCTCATGTTGCCGGCCAGCACCTCGAAGCCGTGTACGTCGTCGGCCTGCCAGCAGTGCATGGAGAGGTGGAAGTCCTGAAGAAGAGCCAGAGCGGCCTCGGTGTCCACACCGATCTCAGCATAGCGCTCTTTGGCTATGGCGTAGGCCTTGGAGATAAGTTCTGATGTCATGGTCTATAGATGTTTGTGTTAATGGAATTGCGGACGATGCGGCGCAGTTCGGCCAGAGAGAGGCCCTCGCGCTCGGAGGCGCGCAGTTGCACCAGAGTGTTGCCCAGGGCGGTGCCTTCGGCGGGGCCGGTGATGACGGGCATCCCGAGCTCTTCGGCAATGAACTGCATGAGGTGGCGGTTGAGGCTGCCGCCGCCGATGACGTGCAGGCGCTCAATGGGATGGGGCGAGAGCCCCGTGAGCAGGTCGAGCACCTCGCGGATGCGGCGGGCCAGAGAGCGGAAGATGCAGCGCACGAAGTCGGCCGGCGTCTCGGGAGCGGCTTCTCCGCGAGAGGCGAAGCTGTGGCGTATGGCCTCCGTCATCGAGACGGGATGGGCGAAAGCGGGGTCGTCGGGATTGATGAGCCCGGCGAAGCTGCTCTCCAGGCAGAGGGCGTTGAGGTCGTTGACGTTTTGAGGCACGCTCTCGCCCCACTCGCGGCGGCAGTTCTCATAGATCCACAGCCCGGTGATGTTCTTGAGGAAGCGGGTGGTGCCGTCGATGCCGCCCTCGTTGGTGAAGTTGGCCTTGGCGCTCTCAGCGGTGATGATGGGGCTGGGACTCTCGATGCCCAAGAGGCTCCAGGTGCCGCAGGAGAGATAAGCAAAATTGTCGTCTTCGGCCGGAACGGCGATGACGGCGGAAGCGGTGTCGTGGCCGGCAACGGCTACAACGGGCACAGGACCCAGTCCGGTGTATTCGGCCAGTTGCGGCGTGAGCCGGCCGATGCATTCGCCCGGCTGGACCAGCGGGCCGAACTGGCTCCGCTTCAATCCGACGCTCGCAAGCAGCGCTTCGTCAAGGTCGCCCGTGACGGGGTTGAGCAGCTGGGAGGTGGAGGCCACGGTGTATTCGCACACCATGCGCCCCGTGAGCATATAAGCCAATGCGTCGGGGATGAACGCCACCGAGAGGCCGTCGGCAGAGAAGCCTCCGTCGCGGCCGATGACGTAGAACTGGAAGAGAGAGTTGAAGGGCATAAACTGGATGCCCGTCTTGCGATAGACCTCCTCGCGCGGCAGACACTCGGCGAAGTAGCGCTCCATGGCGCCGTCGGTGTGGGTGTCGCGATAGCAGTAGGGGAGCGCCGCGAGCTGGCCGTCGGGGCGGAAGAAGGCGAAGTCGCAGCCCCAGGTGTCGATGCCGATGCTCTCAATGGTGACGCCCTCTGCGGCGAGCTTTCTCAGGGCCTCGAGGATCTCGTTGAAGAGCTGGGGGAGGTCCCAATAGAGGTGGCCGGCGAAAGGAATCTGCGGATTGCGGAAACGGGTGTATTCGCGCATGACGACCTTACCGGCCTCCACGGACGAGAGAATCGTACGTCCGCTGGTGGCGCCGAGGTCGACGGCAAGAAAGTGTTTCATGACTCTTTGAGTTTCTGGGCGATTTGCTCGAGGTCCTTCTTGAGCGACTCGATCTTCTTCTGCGTCTGGTCGATGAGACTGTTGCCCTTCTTGGAGGCGGCGGTGAGGAAGCCGATGTTGTTCTCGTAGTTCTGCAGCTCGGCCTTGATGGCGTCGTAGGCGCGCTTGAGCTTCTGGCGGTCGCCGTCGATAAGCTCCTGAATGTGTTCGGCGTGCTTCTGAGCGCGGGCCTCGGCTTTCTCCTTGTATGCTTTGGCGCGTGTGCGAAGAGCTTCGCGGTCGGCTTCTCGCTGCTGGCGCGTCTCCTCCCAGTTGGCTTTGCGAGCCTCGAAGAAAGCGTCGCAGGCAGCCTTGAAGCGCTGCCACAGCTGTTCGCTCTGCTTGCGCGGCGTGGCGGCGAGCTCCTTCCACTCCTTCTGCAGCTGGATGAGAGCTTCGGCGGTTTCCTTCCATTCCCGGCTGTCCTTGAGGGCTTCGGCCTTCTCCACGAGGGCGCGACGCTTGTCAAGCGCTTCGTTGATGTTGGCCTTCACGGCCTTGAAGTAGGCCTGTTTGGCAGTGAAGAACTTGTCGCAGGCGGTGCGGAAACGTTCGTAGACGGCCTGATTGTCCTTCTGCGGCGCGCGACCGATGTTGCGCCACTCCAACTGCATGGCCTGAATGTCTTTGGCGATGGCGTCCCAGTCGGCGAAGGTGTTGAGCGGAGCGGTGTCGACGGCCTCCACCTTCTCGCAGAGGGCCTCCTTCTTTTTGAGGTTTTCCTCCTCTTCGGCCTTGATGGCGTCGTAGTGGGCCTGGTGGCGCTTGTTGATGACGGTGGAAGCGGCCTTGAAGCGATTCCAGAGGTCTTCGCGCAAATCCTTCTCCACAGGGCCGATCTCCTTCCACTCCTGATGCAGGTGCTGCAGGGTGTCGAAGGCGCTGAGCACATCCTCCACATCGGCCAGAGCTTCGGCGCGCTGGCACAGGAGGAGTTTCTGTTCGAGATTCTTGCGGAAGTCGTATTCACGCATCTCGTGACCCATCTTCAGCAGGTCGTAGAACTGCTCGCAGTAGAGCTGGTAGTTCTTCCATATCTCGGTGGCGCGCTCGGGAGGCACGGGGCCGCCCTCCTTGAAGGAGGCCTGCAGCAGCTTGAACTCGGAAAAATTCTTGGCGGCGTCTTCGGGCGTGAGGGCCATCTCCTTGATGCGCTCCAGGATGTCGAGCTTGCGGTCGAGATTCTTCACGCGCTCCTGCTCCAGACGCTGCATCTCTTCGGCGCGGCGCTGGCGGAGGGTTTGTATGGCTTCTCTGAACTGCGGTTCGAGCGTGTCAACGTCGGGAATGAAGGCCTCGGCCTCGCCGCCGCCGTCAATGAAGGCCTGACGGGCTGCTATGACTTCCTGGTTGTGAAATTTGTAGTAGAGCGACTTCAGGAGGTCAATCTCCTGTTTGTCGCCGGAGGTGGTGCCGGCAGCCAGTGCCTGCACGCGTGCCACTACTTCCTCTTTGGAGGAGTAGAGCGGTGTGTTTTCTGTTTCCATATTCAGATCCATTGTTTGCGATGAAAGTACCACCAGAAGACGGCGGTGGTGACCACAGAGAGTATCAGGGCCACGGGGAAGCCCCATGTTTCCGACTCCATGCCGTTGACAAGGTTCATGCCGAAGAGCGAGGAGATGAGGGTGGGGAACATGAGGATAATAGAGATGGAGGTCAGGACGCGCATCACACCGTTCATGTTGTTGTTGATGATGTTGGCGTAGGTGTCCATCGTGGATTCCAGGATGTTGGTGTAGATGCCGGCCGACTCGCGGGCCTGGGTCATCTCAATGTTGACGTCTTCAATGAGGTCGGCGTCGAGATCGTCCACGGGCAACTTGAACTTCAGCTTCGAGAGCAGGTTCTCGTTGCCGCGGATGGAGGTGATGAAATAGGTCAGAGAGTCCTGCAGTCGCGAGAGCGAGATGAGGTCGGCGTTGTCGATGTGGTGGTCGAGGTTGCGCTTGCTCTTGTCGATGAGCAGGTTGATCTGCTTGAGGCGCTTCAGATACCACACGGCAGAGGAGAGGAACACGCGGAAGACAAAGTCCACGGCGTCGGTGAAGCCCGTGCCGCGCTTCTGGTGGAAGGTGACGAAATCGATCATCATGTTGGTCTCGAAGTGGCACACGGTGATGAGGATGTCGTCCTTCATGATGATGCCCAGAGGGATGGTGGTGTAGGGCGTGCGCGACCGCACCTCCTTGACGTAGGGGATGCGCATGATGATGAGCTGCCAGCCGTCGTCGTATTCGTAGCGGGCTCTCTCGTCGGTATCGGCGATGTCACCGAGAAAATAGTCGGGCATGCCGAGGGTCTTCTCCAGGTAGTCGGCCTCTTCGTCCGTCGGGCAGGTGATCTGAATCCAACAGCCGCTCTGCCACTCCTCCATCGAATGGAGGCCGCCCTTGATGTTCCAAAACGTTCTCATAATCTCTCTCCTTAACCTTTCACCACTTTAGTCGGATATTTCTCTTTCAGGCCGGAGGCGTCGATGACGTTGATGACGTAGTCGCCCACCTTTTCGCATTCGGCGATGAGGTCCATATAGAAGACACCGGTCTGATAATCGTAGAGCTTGTTGTTGATGTCGGTGATGTTCTGATTCCGGAGCTGGTTGCGGTAGTTGTTGATCTCGTGCTCCAGGTTGTAGTTGCGGTTGAGATCCACGTAGCGGTGGTCGCCCTGCTCGATGGTGGACTGCATCAGCTCCATGGCCTCGCGGGTGAGCTGCATCATGGAGTGGATGTGCTGATACTGCTTCTCGGTGAAGTCCTCCTTGCCGTACTGGCGCTTGCGGGAGATGGTGCGGGCGGCGTGGTAGATGGAGTCGCCGATACTCTCCAACTCGCCGCACATGCGCATCATGCGCTGAATCTCCACTTTGGACTCTGCCGAAAGGCGTCCCTCGGACACTTTCGTGAGGTAGTCGCAGATTTCAATCTCCATGTTGTCGGTGATGTTCTCGTATTTCTCGATGCGCGAGAAGAGTTTGTTGAAGTCCTCGCCCTTATCGGTGTGGAGCAACTCTTCCGCGAAGCCGTACATACGGACACAACGGGCGATGAAGACGTTGAGTTCCTTCTTGGCTTCGAAAATGGAGAGCTCGGCCGTAGAGAGCAAACCGCCGGAGATGTAGAGCAGGCGGCTCTCTTCTTCATCGGCGCCCTGCTTGTTGGGGATGATGAAGCAGACGGCCTTCTCCAAAAGAGGCACAAACCAAATCAGGATGAGCACGTTGCAGACGTTGAAGGCGGTATGGAAGGCGGCCAGGACGGCGTTGAGAATGTTCTTGTCGGCAATCTCCTCATGCGGATTGCAGCCGACCAGCTCGCAGACAGCATCAACAAAGTAGGGGAAAATACACAGTATCCAACAGACGCCGAAGAGGTTGAAGATGAGATGGGCCATGGCCGCACGGCGTGCCTGGGTGGAAGCCGAGAGGGCCACGATGTTGGAAGTGATGGTGGTGCCGATGTTCTCGCCCATCACCAGAGCGATGCCCATGTAGATGTCGAGCACGCCGGTGGAGCAAAGCGTCATCGTGATGGCCATGATGGCGGCGGAAGACTGCACCGCACAGGTCAGCATGCCGCCGATGAAGAGGAAGAGCAGATAGCTGCCGTAGCCCCAGCCGGAGATGGAGGCGAAGAAGTTCTGAATGACGGGATTCTGGTCGAGATGCATCTCCACGGCGTTGCTCTTGAGGGTGGTGAGGCCCAGGAGCATCAGAGCCAGACCCATGATGAATTCACCCAGGTTGATGTTGCGCTTGGAGTAAATCAGGATGATGGAGATGACAATGGCGGTATAGACGACGCTGCGCATGTCGAACGCACCGCCCAGTACCATAATCCACGCCGTGAGCGTCGTGCCGATGTTGGCGCCCATGATGACGCTGATGGCCTGGGAGAGCGTCAGCAATCCGGCCGAGACGAACGACACCGTCATCACGGTGGTGGCTGTGGAAGACTGCACGCTGGCGGTGATAAACGCACCGGTCAAAAGACTGGTGAACCGGTTGGTGGTCATCGTGGCCAACACCTTGCGCAATTTGGCGCCCGCCATCTTCTGGAGGCCTTCACTCATCACCTTCATGCCGTACATGAGCAGGGCCACACAGCCAATCAAAACAAAGAATTCCATAGTTGAGACTTCTGGTTGGTAATTATGGTAGAAATGTCGCTTTTACACGCAAATGTAGAAAAAAAGTTTTAAGTTTCACACTTAAGTTCTGATTTTTTTTCCTCTAAACTTGTTTTTCTACGTCATTTGTCAGTTGAATAAACTCCTCAATGCTGAGCTGTTCCGGTCTTTGCGTGGAAAAAGGATGGTTTTCGGGCAGGATGCCGCGCAGCGAGACGCGCAACATCTTGCGGCGCTGTTGAAAAGCCTGTTTCACCAGGCGGGTGAGCAGTCGCTCGTTGCACCCGATTTCGCTGACACCGTTGCGACGCATGCAGATGACCGCCGACTGCACTTTGGGGGGCGGATTGAATACCGTGGGCGGCACCGTGAAGAGATACTCCACGTCGTACCACAAGCCGAGCAGCACGGTGATGATGCCGTAAGCTTTGGTGCCCGGGCGGGCAGCCAGGCGCTCGGCCATTTCCTTCTGTATCATGCCGGTGCAGCAGGGGATGTAGTCCTTGAACTCCAGCATTTTGAAGAAGATCTGGGAGGAAATGTTGTAGGGATAGTTGCCCGTCAGTACAAACTGCGAGCCGAAAGTGTTGTCGAGGTGCATCTTGAGGAAGTCGTCCTCGATGATGTCATCCTCCAGGGTGGGGAAGGTCTTGCGCAGATAGGCCACCGACTCGAAATCCAATTCGACGACCTTGAGCGGACGTCCCTTTTTCATGAGGTATTGGGTCATGACGCCCATGCCGGGCCCCACCTCCAGGATTGGGAGATCGGGACAGAGGTCAACGGTGTCGGCAATGCGCTGTGCCACACTGAGGTCCGTTAAAAAATGTTGCCCAAGGAACTTTTTTGGCCGAACTTGATGCATCGTGTTGCGATTTTTTTGTAATTTTGTTGCAAAGATATGAATTTTTAGTGAAAAAACACTCCGGAGCAGTCGTAAAAATCGGGTTGCCGCTTGTTTTGGCGGCAGCAATTCTTTGGTGGATGTATCGGGGCATCGACTGGTCCGTGGTGATGCTGTCACTTTCGAGCCGCCGCTGTTGGGTGTGGATACTCTTGTCCATGCCTTTCGGCGTGACGGCACAATTGTTTCGTGCCCTGCGCTGGAAACTGGTGCTGAAGGAGGGGCGTCTGTCCGTCATCCTGAACAGCATCTTCCTCTCATACGCCAGTTCGCTGGTGGTGCCCCGTAGCGGCGAAGTGCTGCGATGCGGGGTGGTGAGGCGCTACGACGGCGCCGACTTCTCCCGTCTGGTTGGCAGTGTGGTCTCGGAGCGCATCATCGACATGCTGATGATTCTTCTGTTGACATTGGGTGCCGTGCTGTGGCAGATTCCGGTTTTTGTTCGCTTCATGCAGCGCACGGGGCTGAGTCTGGGCAGTGTGCTGAGTCGCTTCACGCCGGCGGGCTGGTGGGTGACGGCTTTGAGCGGCGTGCTCATCCTCTGTACGGCGTTGTGGCTGGTGTGGCGTGTGCAACTTTTCAGCAGCGTGAAGGAACGGCTGAGAGGCTTCCGCGACGGGCTGGTCAGCGTGAAGAGAGTGAAGAGTCCCGCGCTCTTCGTGCTCTACAGTGTGGCCATCTGGCTGAGCTATTACCTGCATTTCTGGGTGGCGTTCCAATGTTTCGATTTCACCGCCTCTTTGGGTAGTGACTGTGCTTTGGTGGCTTTCGTGGTGGGGTGCTTTGCGGTGCTGGTGCCCACGCCCAACGGTGCGGGTCCCTGGCATTTCGCCGTCAAGACGGTGCTGATGCTCTATGGCGTTTCGGCTGACGACGGCGCCGTGTTTGCCCTTTTCGTCCACACGTTGCAAACGCTGTTGGTGGTGCTTCTGGGGCTCTATGCTCTGGCGGCTTTGTCTTTAACTAAAATCAAAATACGATGAACATTCAAGATCTCAATCCCCAGGCTATCTGGAAGAATTTCTACCTGCTCACTCAGGTGCCCCGCCCGAGCGGTCATCTCGAAAAGGTTCAGCAGTTCCTGCTCCAATGGGCTGCAGAGCACGGCGTGGAGGCTTTTAAGGATAATGCAGAAAACATCGTCATGAGGAAGGCCGCCACTGCCGGTCGGGAAGACCGTAAGCGCGTGGTGCTGCAGGCCCACATGGACATGGTGCCTCAAAAACTCGACGAGGTGCAGCACAATTTTGAGACCGATCCCATCGAAGCCTACGTCGACGGCGAATGGGTGAAGGCCAAGGGCACCACGCTCGGCAGCGACGACGGCATGGGCGTGGCTGCCATTATGGCCGTCATGGAGTCAAAAGATTTGGAGCATGGCCCGATTGAAGCCCTGATTACGGCCGACGAGGAGACGGGTATGCACGGTGTGAACAATCTCTCGCCCGACACGCTGCACGGCGACATACTGCTCAATCTCGACGAAGAGACCCACGGAGAGTTTGTCGTAGGCAGCGCCGGAGGCATCAACATCACGGCCGAGCTGCAATATCAGGAGGAGGAAACGGAGGCAGACGACGTCACGGTTCGGGTGCGCTTGGAGGGTCTTCGCGGCGGCCATTCCGGCTGTGAGATACATGAAGGCAGGGCCAATGCTAACAAGCTGATGGCGCGCGTGGTGCGTCAGGCCATTCAGGACGACGATGCCTGTCTGGTGAGCTGGAAGGGCGGCAACATGCGCAACGCCATTCCCCGTACCTGCGAAGTAGTGCTTTCGTTGCCGAAAGAGAATGTGGAGGATTTGCACGACCTCGTGGCTTATTGCGAGAAGGCGTTCCGGGAGGAGTTCCGTTTCATTGAGGACGGCATCACCCTGACGCTTGCTGCGGCAGAGAAGGCGCCGAAGCAGATGCCGGCCGAGATCCGGGACAACCTCGTGGACGCCATTCTGGCCTGTCACGACGGTGTGCTGCGCTACATTCCCTCCATTCCCGGCATTGTGGAGACGTCGTCCAATCTGGCCATCATCAACATGGGTGAGGGTCGTGCGGAGTTCAGAATTTTGGCTCGCGGCAGTCAGGCTACCTACTTCGAATACCTGCAGGAGATGCTCGAGAGCACCTTCGCCATGGCAGGCATGAAGGTGACGATGGACGGCGAGTACGGCGCCTGGCAGCCCAATTGGGATTCGCCCATCGTGGCCAAGATGCAGGAGGTGTTTGAAGCCACTTTCGGTAAGAAGCCTGTGGTGCGCGTCTGTCACGCCGGTTTGGAGTGCAGTATCATCGGGGGAAAATATCCCGGTATGGACCTGGTTGCTTTCGGCCCGACGCTCAAGAGTCCCCATACGCCCGATGAAAGGGTCAATATTCAGACTGTGGCCGAATTCTGGGAGTTCCTTAAAAATCTTTTGAAAGCGATTTGATAAAAAGTTTTTTATGAGGCGCGTTCTACTTCTGCTCACGTTCCTGCCGCTGATTTCCATGGGTGCGGATCGTCCCGGTCGTGCGTTGGCAACCCTTCTGGACGATTGTTTGACACGCGAAGAATTGGTGCCCGACAGCATCTACGGTGACATTCGTCGCCTGGAGGGCATTTGTCATCAGCATCCAGTCTACACTGCCGCTTTGGCCCGCCTGTATGCAGAGCGGGCTTCGTTGGCTCAGGTCTATCAGCGAGAAACACCTTCCGCACCCGACAAGCTCAAGGAGTGGAGTCGGGTGGAGTGGAACGAGCGTGCCCGAACGCTTTTCCGCGAGGCTCTGGCCGATCAGCAGCGGCTCCACGGAGAATCCACCAAAAGCTGGCTGCCTGTCGTGACGAGGGGACATCAGGAAAAAATCTTTGGAGGTGACATGCTCTATGTGGTGTGGCAGGCGATGCAATGGTCTCTGCCGCAGCAGTATTGGCGCGAGGACTCCGTGCTCTCGCTGCAGCGCCTGATTGATTTCTACGAAAAGCAGGGGATGAAGGATGCCGTGCGCTGGCTTACATGGGAGCGCGACGATTCCGTTTCCCGTCTGACGCCCCGTTTGAGCGTTGATGTAGCCGCAACGGTCTATCCCGGAAAGGCGATACCCGTGGTCTTGTGGTTTCGCAACATGAAGAACGCCACGCTTCGGGTGATGCAGGGAAAGAAGACGGTGCAGCGTCTGCGCCTGACGTTGCCGGCCTGTCCTCCTACGGAAAGCCGCAGCGACACCCTGCAGCTTAACTCTTTGCCCGCAGGAGAATATCGTCTTCGTTTGGAAGGTACCCCTGCAGTGCGTTTGGCCGAACGTCCCAAACGCACGGAAATCACTTTCAACGTGTCTCCTCAAAAAGTCTTCAGCATGGGACTCCCGGGCGGGAAGGTGCGCCTGTGGAAGGTGGATGCCATGAGCGGAGCTCCGATGGACACGCTGTTGGTGGACACGGCTAATTTCTATCATTATTTCCAATACATTCCGCCCTCGATGGAGGTTCGGCGACGTCTGTCGCTTTTCACCGACCGTCCGATTTACCGCCCCGGTCAGACCGTGCATCTTGGCGGTGTGGCCTATACTCAACGCCATTGGGATGCCGAAGTGCTTCCGGCGCTCAATATGCCCGTAGTGTTGCGAGACGCCCGTCATAACGCCATTGACACCGTCTGGGTGGTGACGGACACGCTCGGCGTGTTTGCCTGCAACTTCTCTCTGCCGAAGGAGGGGCGCACCGGGCGCTTTGCCATTGAAGCAGGCGGAGAGTCTGTAACGTTCGCGGTGGAGGAATACCGGCGCCCCACGTTCTGGATTTCGCTTGAGGCGGACAGCGTCAGCGTACAGGGTGTGGCAACGGGCTACAACGGTGTGCCTGTTCGGGGGGCACGTGTTACGGCTTCCCTGAGCCGTTGGGGGTGTTTGTGGCGCAAGGACGTGCAGCCGTTGCAGCGTCTGGACACCGTATATACTGATGCCGAAGGCCGCTTCTCTTATGTGTTGCCTGCTGAAGCTGTGGCCAAAGGTGACGGCTTCTTCCCCCGTCTGAGGGTGAATGTGGAGGTGCAGAGCGCTGCGGGTGAGGTGCAGAACGCGTCCGCCTTCGTCCGTTTGTTCCCGGATCCTCCCCAGCCTGAAGTCCGCAACCCCTGGCATTGTGCGATTTCCGACACGCTCTACGTCTTTGAAACC
>ONSH01000079.1 GCA_900320435.1 uncultured Prevotellaceae bacterium | reverse complement strand
GCCAAACTTGATTTCCGCGGCCTCGATCTCGCCGTGCTATCCGCCTGCCAGACGGGTCTTGGAGAGCTGAAGGAGGACGGCGTGTTCGGTTTGCAGCGAGGCTTCAAAAAGGCCGGTGCACGCACCCTGTTGATGAGTTTATGGAGCGTCAGCGACGGAGCCACGCAGCTGATGATGACGCAGTTCTATTCTGCCTTGGCTTCCGGTCAGACGCGCCGTCAGGCGTTTCGCACTGCCCAGGAGGCTGTGCGAAACACCCCGGAATACAGCGCCCCCGTTTTTTGGGCTTCCTTCGTGATGCTTGACGACTGATTTATGTGGGCAGTCCGGAGTATAAACCTTTCATGCCGTAAAAAATTAAGGGGTAAATACGGCCTCATTCAAACTTTTTTTGTATCTTTGCGCCTGAAAACATAAGAACTATGAGTGTTTGGTGCATTATTCTCGTGGTGTGGCTTGCTTTTTGCGCCGCAGTCTATATTTTCGCTGCGATGGATTATTCGTACTATGCCAACAGCGTGGCCGATAAATTCCACCGCGTCATGGACGCCATCACCGAAGACGAGTAATTCAGCCCCTATCCGGAGGTTATATGGAATTTGACATCCACCAAAGCGGTCAGCAGAAAGAGAAGGACTTTGAAAACGCCCTTCGCCCCCTTTCCTTCGATGACTTCAGCGGTCAGGCGAAGGTGGTGGAGAATCTGCGCATCTTCGTCGAGGCGGCTAAATTCCGTGGAGAGCCGCTCGATCATACGCTGCTTCACGGCCCTCCTGGATTGGGCAAAACCACACTGTCCAACATCATTGCCAACGAGTTGGGCGTCGGATTCAAATTGACTTCCGGCCCCGTGCTGGACAAGCCCGGCGACCTGGCCGGCATCCTCACTTCGCTGGAGGAGAACGATGTGCTCTTCATTGACGAGATTCATCGTCTCTCGCCCGTGGTGGAGGAGTATTTGTATTCGGCAATGGAGGACTACCGCATCGACATCATGCTCGACAAGGGCCCTTCTGCACGCAGCATTCAGATTGACCTCGCGCCCTTCACGCTGGTCGGTGCCACCACGCGCAGCGGTCTCTTGACGGCGCCTTTAAGAGCGCGCTTCGGCATTAACTTGCACCTGGAGTACTACGACAGTGAGACGCTGCAGCGCATCATCATCCGCTCGGCCACCATCTTGGGCCTCTCCATCGATGAGGAGGCTGCCGGCGAGATAGCCAGCCGCAGTCGCGGCACGCCGCGTATTGCCAACGCTCTGTTGCGCCGTGTGCGCGATTTCGCTCAGGTGAAAGGCGACGGCACCATCGACATCCATATTGCCCGTGTGGCCTTGGAGGCGCTTAACATCGATCGCTACGGTCTGGACGAGATCGACAACAAAATCCTGACGGCCATCATCGACAAGTTTAAGGGCGGTCCCGTGGGCATTGGCACCATTGCCACCGCAGTGGGGGAGGATCCCGGCACTGTGGAGGAGGTCTACGAGCCTTTCCTTATTAAAGAAGGATTTATCAAGCGCACGCCGCGCGGGCGCGAAGTGACGGAGTTGGCCTACTCCCATCTGGGGCGCACGATGGGCAGCAAATACGGAAATCCGCTTCAGGGCGACTTATTCTCCTGACGCCTTTTTCTTTTCCAATCTCTTTTGGTCGTAATATTCGGCTGTGGCAGTGAAGAACACGTCGCCGCTGGAGTTGAGCGCTGTCTCCACGCTGTCCTGCACGACGCTGATGATGAAGCCTACGGCAACGGCCTGCATGGCCACATCGTTGCCGATGCCCAGGAACGAGCAGGCCATCGGGATCAGCAGCAGCGAACCTCCGGCCACGCCCGAAGCGCCGCAGGCGCCCAGCGTAGCGATGATGCCCAGGAAGAGGGCCGTCGTGAAGGTGACCTCAATGCCCAAAGTGTGAGCCACTGCCAGCGTCATCACCGTGATGGTCACGGCGGCGCCGTCCATGTTGATGGTGGCGCCCAGGGGGATGCTCACGGAGTAGAATTCTTCGTCGAGCCCCAGCTTATGGCAGAGGTTCAGGTTGATGGGGATGTTGGCTGCCGACGAGCGGGTGAAGAAGGCGTTGAGTCCGCTCTCTTTCAAACATCTGAAGAGCAGGGGGTAGGGGTTCTTCTTCACCATCAGGTAGGCAATCAGGGGATTGAAGACGAAGGCGTTGACCAGCATGCAGGCTACCAGCAGTAGCACCAGCTTTCCGTAGACGGTGAATACCTCAAGCCCGCCTTCCGACACCGTGGCGAACACCAGACCCATGATGCCGAAGGGCGCGGTCTGGATCACCCATTTCACGATGCGGGAAACGCTTTCGGCGAAGTCGCTCACCACATTGATCGTATTCACCCGTCCGTGTCTTTTCAGCGCGAGGCCCAACAGGATGGCCCAGCAGAGTATGCCGATGTAGTTGGCTGAGGAGACGGAGATTAGGGGGTTGGTCACCATATTGGTCAGCAGGTTGTTGAATACGTCGGCCAATGCACTCGGTGCCGTGGCGCCGGCGGTGTCGGCGAACTGCAGATCGACGGGGAAGAGGAAGCTGCCAGCCACGGCGCACAGTGTGGCGACGAAGGTGCTGATCAGATAGCATGCCATCACCGTGCGGAATCTCGTCCCCAAGCCGCTGCCGGCTTTGGCGATGCTCGACGTCACCAGGACGGCCACCAGCACCGGAGCGATGGCTTTCAGCGCACTCACAAACACCTGGCCGAGGATGGCGATGCCGGTCCACTTGGGCACGAGGATACCGAGTATGGCGCCTACGACCAGACCGATGAAGATTCGGAACACGAGTGTGGTGCTGTTCCACGCCCGAAATGCTTGTACAAAGTATTTCATATCTGTTTTTTTCTTTCTTACAAAAAGCAAAGATACAAAAATAATCTTAAAATCCTCTGTGACGCTCTCTTTTCTCATAAATAATTTGTACATTTGTCACGAAAAGCGAGAAAAACAGACTGTATGACGAACCGTTTTGAAGGGAAGCGCCTCATGCGCGATACATCCAACAGTGTTTTGGGCGGTGTGTGCTCCGGACTGTCCCGTTATGTGGGCGGAGATCCCACGCTTTGGCGCATCGGTGCCGTGCTGCTGGCGCTCTTTGCCAATGTGCCGGTGATGATTGTCTATGTGGTGATGTGGATTGTGGTGCCCGTGGACAGGAGTGTGACGCCTCAGAGCGGCAACGGCTGTCTGAAGGCGCTCTTCTTTGCCCTGTTGCTGGTGCCGCTGGCGATTGTCCTGCTGCCGCTGCTTTTGTTGGCGGCGATGATGCTGGGCCTTGTGGGATTCGGGCTGCACGGCCTGATGGACACCACGCTGGAGACGATGTCCCGCATGCTGGAGCCTGCCGGCGTCACGCTGTGGTTCTATTTTATCGGTGGGGCGGTGATGCTGGTGCTCCTCGTCGTTGTTGTCAGTCGCTGGACGCGTGGCGAGCGTCAGGGGCTGAAGTGGTGGATTGCCGTGCTGGTGCTGATTCCCCTGGTTGCTTTGACCGCCACTTGGTGTCTGGCCATGGGCAAGAGCGTGAAGCAGTGGATATATTCGTTGCCCATACAGTCGGTGGAATGGAGCGAACAGGACGCCGTCGATGATCAGATGACGGCGGACGAATATCTCAAAAGCTGGGACTGGCAGCTTATTGTCAACAACGGCGACGGCGCAGTGGCCTCCGGCGAATACTATGACGGCACGCAGGACTATGCTTATCTGGAGGGCCACGCCAAAGAGGGCAAGCGTCTCCTCTACACCGCCGAGCTCTGCGACAGCACCTTGGAGGGCGGCACCTACACGCTGACGGCGGCGGCCAGAGCCGACGCTCCTGGGGCTTACCTTTATGTGCGCATCGGGACTTCTGCCCGCCATCCGGATGAGAAGCCGATCTTCGAAAAGACGGTCCCCGTAAGGGCGCTCGGACGTGAAGGTGGCGCGATGCCCGATTGGGAGGGCGACGCCAAAGGCTGGTCGCTGCGCAAGGTGCAAAACATTCCGTTGAAGGCCGGCCAGACCATCTACTACGGCATCACCACCGATCCGCGTCTGACACACCACGCCTCGAGCAAGCTGACGTGGTTCTCGGCCTGCGACTTCGAGCTTGTCAGGGAGCCGTGAGTGTGATGACGGTGATCTCCGAGGGGCAGTCTATGCGAAATGGCGCCGTGCAGCCGATGCCGGCGTTGACATAGAGCGTGCGCTCGCCTTCGTCGTAGCGTCCGTCGCATTCGCTGAAAAACAGATTGGACAACGACCATCCCAGGATGCGGAACTGGGCCGCATGTGTGTGGCCCGAGAGCGTCAGTTGCGCTTCGCTGCGAGGCAAAACCTCTGCGCGCCAGTGGCTCGGATCGTGGGTCATCATCACGGTGAACACGCCCTCCAGCCCCTCGATGGCGCGGCCCAGGTCGCCCTTCTGTATGGTGGCGAATCCCTCTCCTCCGTTGATGTTGTCCACACCGGCCACGGCGATGCTGTCGCTGCCCCTGCGGAGCATGATGCTGCTGTTGCGCACGACGCGCCAGCCCAGGCTGTCTTCCTCCAGGCGTGTCAGCCGGTCGGCAGCGGCGGAGCGCTCCCGGTCGTTGTGGTATTCTGGGCTGTAGATAAAGAAGTCGTGGTTGCCCAGGATGCTCACCACGCCCTCTTTGGCCTTCAGGCGGCGCAGGGTGGGGATGAAAGGCTCTATTTCGCGGAAGGGCCCTGTGGTGAGATCGCCCGTGAAGCAGATGATGTCGGCCTTTTCGGCGTTGACGGCGTCGACGATGCGGTCGAGCGCTTCGGGGCGGTCGAGGTAGGAGTCCACATGGAGGTCGGAGATGTGGATGATGCGCAGCCCGGAGAAGGCTCGCGGCAGTGCTTTGTGGCTGAATGTGATGCGGTTCACCTCATAGCGGTAGCGGCCGAAATAATGGCCGTAGGCGAAGAGGGCCCAGAAGAAGAGCACCAGAGCCAGCGCCGTCCATCCGAAGGGCGCATAGTGAATCCGCCATCCGGCCAGCTTGCCGATGATCCACGAGAGGAGCCAGAGTGCATGCACGGCCACCGTGAGGATGATCCCGGAGGTCACGGCGTGAAATATGACGGAGCGCCACCACATATTGAGTCTTTCTGTTTTCGGTTTTGCGTGCAAAGGTAGCGGAAAAACGGCAAAAAGGGGAGCGATAGCGCCGATTTTGTCATTAACAAGTGTTAAATGGGGCTGATTGTTGGCAAAAAGTGTGTATCTTCGTGGGGCAAATCTACACAAACAACATCAAAACATCACAACTATGAAAAAGACTCTGACAGCCCTTCTTGCGGCTTTGACTCTGTGGCTCCCGATGCATGCGGAGGGAGAGTGGGTGGACATCGTCAACGGCACGCTTTGGCAGGACACCGACGGCAACACCGTGCAGGCGCATGCGCCAGGCTTCCTCTATCGCGACGGCGTGTGGTATATGTGCGGCGAGGATCGCGGCCGCGCCTTCCGTCCCGACGTGAATCTCTACTCTTCGCGCGACCTGGTGCACTGGACTTTTCTCGGTAAAATCATCGAAAACGGCGTCACCGATCCCGAACTCGGACACCGCCGCATGATCGAGCGCGCCAAGCTGCTCTATTCGGAGAAGACGGGGAAATACGTCGTCTGGTGTCATTGGGAGTCGCACAACTACGGCGCCTCCGAGGCCGCCTGCTTTGTGGCCGACAGCGTGCAGGGTCCTTACCGAAAAGTCTGGAGCGGACGTCCTCTGGGCATCAAGAGCCGCGACTGCAATGTCTTCACCGACGACGACGGCACGGCCTGGTTCATCTCCACCACTGAGGAGAATCAGAATCTGGGGCTCTTCCGCCTCTCCGACGACCTGCTCTCCGTCACGGAGCACACGCAGCTCTTCCCCGGCAAGAGCCGTGAGGCCCCTGCCATTGTGCGGGTTGACGGGCGCTATTTCATGCTCTCTTCCGCCTGCACGGGCTGGCGTCCCAACCAGTGCAAAATCTCCCATTCCGACAGCCTCACCTCGGGCTGGACGCCGTTGGAGAACATCGGCGACGCCGTCGCCTTCAGGACGCAGGCTGCCGCCGTGCTTACGATTAAGGGCACGAAGCAGACCACCTATCTCTATGTGGGCGACCGCTGGATGGACCCCGACCTGCCCAACTCCAAGATCATCATCTTCCCCATCACCTTCGAGGGCACCGAGTGCCGCTTCCACTACTGTGAGCGCTTCCGCCTCAATCTGGTGACGGGAGAGTGTCAGATACCGGACTGATATAGCCTGCCGCTATGGAGGAGAAGGAGAGAGCCTATATCGCCATCGACCTGAAGTCGTTCTACGCCTCTGTGGAGTGCGTGGACCGCGGGCTCAACCCTCTCACCACCAATCTCGTTGTGGCCGATTTGAGCCGCACGGAGAAGACCATCTGTCTGGCTGTCACGCCGTCGCTCAAGCAGCACGGCATCAGCGGACGGGCGCG
Source organism: uncultured Prevotellaceae bacterium (assembly GCA_900320435.1). GTDB lineage: Bacteria > Bacteroidota > Bacteroidia > Bacteroidales > Bacteroidaceae > Physcousia. Next base: position 282 of record ONSH01000079.1, on the reverse strand, counting down.
CCTCTTCGAGGTCGTGGAGCGCGTCAGGGAGGTCAATGAGGAGCGCCGGCGCCGTCTGCCGTCGGGCTGCTTCACGGGCTCTTCTTCCGACGATGTCGAGCTGAAGGCCCGCCCCGACCTCAAGCTGAATTATCTTGTGGCGCCGCCGCGCATGGCGCGCTATGTGGAGGTGAGTCGGCAGATTTACAACATCTACCTGCGTCATGTGGCGCCCGAGGACATCCATCCCTATTCCGTCGACGAGGTCTTCATGGACGTCACCGACTATCTCCACTACAACCG
>ONSH01000076.1 GCA_900320435.1 uncultured Prevotellaceae bacterium | reverse complement strand
GGGGCGGGAGGCTCCGGAGCGGACTCCACATGGCGGTTGGAACTGTCGCGCATCACCTCACCCACCAGGTCGGTGACCATCTGCTTGAGCTCGTCGAGGAACTGACGGGCGTCGTACTCGCGACGCTCGATCTGACGCAGCTTCTTCTCCCAGATGCCCGTGAGCTCGGCACTCTTGAGCAGTTCCTCGTGGATGATGTCGATGAGCTGTACGCCGGTCTGAGTGGCCCAGAGCGAGGTGCGCTCCTTGCGGATGTAGCGGCGGCGGAAAAGCGTCTCGATGATGGCGGCACGCGTGGAGGGGCGGCCGATGCCGTTCTCCTTGAGCGCGTCGCGCAGCGTCTCGTCCTCCACCGTCTTGCCCGCCGTCTCCATGGCGCGCAGCAGCGTCGCTTCGGTGTAGGGCTTGTCGTCGGCATTCTGCTTCTCCTGTCCGGCCCAGACGTCGCGCCAGCCCGGCTGCGTGATGTGCTTGCCGGTGGCACGGAACTTCACGCCGGAAGCCTCGCCCAAGACGGTGGTCGTCTCGAAAAGGCAGTCGGGATAGAAGGCGCCGATGAAGTGACGCGCAATGAGGTCGAAGACCTTCTGCTCCATCTCCGTGAGCTGCGAGGGCGGCACGCCGGTGGGGATGATGGCATGGTGGTCGGTGACCTTCGAGTTGTCGAAGACTTTCTTGCTCTTGAGCAGCTTCTTGCCGCCGCCCAGAGGACGCACCAACTCGGCATAAGGCGCACGGCCCGACCAGACGGTCTTGAAGAGGCCGTTCATGATCTGCGGGCACTTGGGATAGACGTCGTCGGGCAGAAAGGTGGTGTCGACACGCGGATAGGTGGCCACCTTCTTCTCGTAGAGCGACTGGATGAGCCCCAGCGTCTGCTCGGCGGAGAAGCCGAACTTCTTGTTGCAGTCGACCTGCAGCGAGGTGAGGTCGTAGAGGCGCGGAGGCGCTTCGCTGCCCTTCTTCTTCTCCACGGAGGTGACGGAGAACGGCGTGCCGCTGATGGCCTCCATAGCCTGACGGCCCTCCTCCTGAGTGCGGAAGCCCCGGTCGCCCTCCTTCATGACGGCCGTGAAGGTCGTCTCGCGATAGACGGTGGAGAGCACCCAGTAGGGCTCGGGGACAAACTGCTCGATCTCGCGCTGACGCTTGACGATGAGCGCCAGAGTGGGCGTCTGCACGCGACCGATGGAGAGCACCTGGGAGGCCTGCGCCGCAGCCGAGCGGCGGGCGTATTTAATGGTATATAGGCGCGTAGCATTCATACCCAGCGTCCAGTCGCCGATGGCCCTCATGAGTCCGGCCTCGTAGAGCGACTGGTAGGCCGACTGGTCCTTGAGCGTCTGGAAACCCTCGCGGATGGCCTCCTCGGTGAGCGACGAGATCCACAGACGCTGCACAGGACAGCGCGCGCCGGCCAGCTGCATCACCCAGCGCTGGATGAGCTCGCCCTCCTGCCCCGCATCACCGCAGTTGATGATGCTGTCGGCGGCCTGCATGAGACGCTGAATCACCTCGAACTGGTGCGCCACACCCTTGTCGGCCTTCAGACGGATGCCGAAGCGCTGCGGGATCATGGGCAGCGAGGAGAGCGTCCACTGGCGCCACTGGGGATTGTATTCGTGCGGCTCCTTGAGCTCGCAGAGATGGCCGAAGGTCCAGGTGACCTGGTAGCCGTTGCCCTCCATGTAGCCGTCGCGCGAAGAGTTCGCACCCAGCACTTTGGCAATATCCTTGGCCACGGAAGGTTTCTCGGCAATGCAGACTATCATAGGGCTCAGAGGTTAATCAGTTGATCGGGCATAAAGGGACGCACCTCGGCGTCGTGGGCTTCATGGGGCACCGAAGCCACCACCTGGAAGGGGAAACACAGTCCCACCACCCGGGCGGCGGGCAGCAGCGGCAGCAGGCGGTCGTAGTAGCCCTTGCCGCGCCCCAGACGATGGCCCCTGCGGTCGAAAGCCATGCCGGGCACAACGGCCAGCTCTATCTCGCCGTAGCGCGAAGGAGGAAATTCGGGGCCCTGAGGCTCCATGACACCGAAGGCCCCGGGGGCCATAGAGTCGGGACTGTAAACATGAAGCGTGAGGCGCTCGTCGTCCACACGGGGCAAGAGCACCGTCTTGCCGTCGCTCTCGGCCGAAAGCAGCAGATAATCGGTGTTGACCTCGTCGGGCAAAGCACTGTAGAGCAGCACCGTCTGGGCCGCATCCCACTGGTCCTGAAGGCTAAAGAACATCTCTATCTCAAGAGACATATTATCCAGAGCTTCTGTAGAATACAGGTTCTTCATCGCCCTGATTTCCCGACGCAGCGTCCGCTTGTCCAAACGCAGGAAGCGCCAAAGCAGAAAGACGCCGAGACTGAACGAGACCAGCGCCGTGAAGGCCGCCAGCGAAGTGCCCATCCAGCCCGTCAGCGTGAAGGAGCGCGCCGCATCGCCCATGAGGCGAATCTGGAGGACGGAGAGGCTGTTGTTGACCACATGCACCAAGATTGGCAGGAGCAGACTGCCCGTGCGCAGATAGAGCACGCCGAGCACGAGGCCCATCGCCGCAGCAAACGGCACCTGCGCCGGATTCATGTGGATCAGCCCGAAGAGCAGCGCAGAGACCGCGACAGCCGTCCAGGGACGGCAGCCCTGACGCAGCATGCCGCCGATGACGGCACCCCGGAAACACAGCTCCTCGGCCACAGGCCCCAGCAGCGCGATGGCCACCACACCGAGCGGACGGCGCACGAGATCGCACACAGCGTCCTCAATGAGGTCGGGCAGGCTCATCCATTCGGAAAAGATGTTGAGCGCGAGAATGACGGCAAGAGCCCCGAAAAACGCCCAAAGAAAACGGCCGCTGCGCCACGAGAGATCCACATGCACGTCGCGCACGATGATCAAACGGCCGAAAACCAGCCACAGCACACAAAGGACATCGACGGCCAGAAGCGACCAGGCCAGACCGCCCGGCGCCACATAGAGCACAAGGCCTCCGGCCAGCTGGCACACAAGGAAGACCAACACGGGATAGAGCGGCGTCCAAAGCGTGCGCAGAAGCCGTCTCATCGCATCCTCCATTCTCCCCCGCTGAAGACGAGCGGGAGCACCACGTGTTCCACCAGAGAGTCGCCGTAGGTGAGGTCGAGACTGACGGTGCAGAGGGAATCGGCAAAGATGGTGTCGGCGACGGCCACAGCCTGACACAGACCCCGATGAGCCTCCTTCTCTTGCTCCACATACTGCGTGACGGCGTCGATCATCTCACAGCGCGTGAGGCTGTCGCGCACGTCGTTGCCCTCGAGGGCGTTGACATAAGCCTCGCACTGGCCCTCGATCAGCATCCCGTAGAAACGCTCTGCGGCGGCGCGGGCGCTGTCGTGCGTGAGTTCGTCGCTGGTCTTCTTGCGGCAGGCACCGAGTACCAGCGCGGCAACGAGGAGCAGGAAAACAGTCTTTCTCATCATTTCTGGCGTATAAATACGTTAATGGGCGTGCCGTTGAAATTCCAACGTTCGCGTATCTTGTTCTCAAGGAAGCGGCGGTAGGGCTCCTTGACGTATTGGGGCAGATTGGCGTAGAAGACAAAGGTGGGCACATGCGTGTCGGGCACCTGCGAACAATACTTGATCTTGATGTACTTGCCCTTCATCGATGGTGGCGGATAAGCCTCGATGAGCGGCAGCATCTCCTCATTGAGGCGGTGCGTGGAGACCTTGCGGCGTCGGTTCTCATAAGTGGCGGCAGCCGTCTCCAACACCTTGAAGATGCGCTGCTTGGTGAGCGCCGAACCGAAGATGATGGGGAAATCGGTGAAGGGGGCCATGCGGTCGCGGATGGCGTCGATGAAGGTGTCCATGACGCGCTGCGTCTTGTCCTCCACGAGGTCCCACTTGTTGACGACCACCACAAGGCTCTTCTGGTTCTTCTGGATGAGCTGGAAGATGTTGAGATCCTGCGCCTCGATGCCGCGCGTGGCGTCGAGCATGAGGATGCACACGTCGCTGTTCTCAATGGCACGGATGGAGCGCATCACGCTGTAGAACTCCAGATCCTCAGACACTTTGGACTTCTTGCGGATGCCGGCCGTGTCGACCAGATAGAAGTCGAAGCCGAACTTCTCGTAGCGCGTGTAGATGCTGTCGCGCGTGGTGCCGGCGATGTCGGTGACGATGTGGCGGTCTTCGCCGATGAAGGCGTTGATGATGCTCGACTTGCCGACATTGGGGCGCCCGACCACCGCAAAGCGGGGAATGTTCTCCTCGGGGAGCTCCTCACCCTGCTTGGGGAACTTGCTCAGGACGAGGTCCAGAAGGTCGCCCGTGCCGCTGCCGGTGGCAGCCGATATGCCGACGGGATCGCCCAGACCGAGTGCGTAGAACTCGGCGGCAAGCCACGTCTCGTTGTTGTCCATCTTGTTGGTCACCAGGATGACGGGCTTCTTGGTGCGACGCAGGATGGCCGCCACCTCTTCGTCGAGATCGGTGACGCCGTTCTGCACCTCGAAGATGTCGTCGGAGTTGACCACCCAGCCGCCCGTGTCGATGACGGAGAACTCACGCCCCTGCCAGTCGCACTTGCCGTACTGACGGTCGCGCGTGGTGCCGGCCTCGTCGCTCACGATGGCGTGGCGCGTCTGAGTGAGGCGGTTGAAGAGCGTCGACTTGCCGACGTTGGGTCTTCCTACAATGGCTACGATATTGGACATAGGGCGTTATATTTAATGGTTTCTAACTCTTTACTTCTCTCTTTCGCATCAGTCGCTATCTCCAGGAAGATGCTCTTGCCGAAGAACTGCTCCAGGCTCTTGCGCGCCTCGGAGGAGACACGCTTGAGGGCGACGCCGCGATGGCCGATGATGATGCCCTTCTGCGAATCGCGCTCGACGTAGATGACGGCGTTGATGTGGATGTTGCGGTCGGTCTCCTTGAACTGCTCCACGACGACCTCCACGCTGTAGGGAATCTCCTTGTCGTAGTAGAGGAGAATCTTCTCGCGGATGATTTCGGTGACGAAGAAGCGCGCGGGCTTGTCGGTCCATTGGTCCTTGTCGAAATAGGCGGGCGACTCGGGCAGCAGCGCCTCGATGCGCGAGAGCACACGGTCCACGCCGAAGCGGTGGAGCGCCGAGATGGGGAAGATCTCCGCCCCGGGGAGCGCCTCGTGCCAGCGGTCGTAGAGGGCGTTGAGCCCCTGCTCGTCGGAGAGGTCTATCTTGTTGATCAGCACGAGGACGGGCACCTTCATGCGGCGCACCTTGTCGAGAAACTCCGCGTGCTTGTCGGGCTGCTCCACAGTGTCGGTGACGTAGAGCAGGACATCGGCGTCCTGCAGGGCCGACTCGGAGAACTGAAGCATCTGCTCCTGAAGACGGTAGCCGGGCTTGAGCACACCGGGTGTGTCGGAGAAGCAGATCTGCATCTGGGGCGTGTTGAGGATGCCCATGATGCGGTGGCGGGTGGTTTGCGCCTTGAAGGTCGCAATAGAGATACGCTCACCAACCAAGAGGTTCATGAGCGTACTCTTTCCTACATTCGGATTACCGACAATATTGACAAAACCTGCTTTATGAGCCATCGTCCCGCCTCCTCTTGGCGTACCACTCCTCGCGGGAGATGACGCCCTCCTTGTAAAACTCTGCAGGCTCTTTGGCCGCCTCGGGGGCGCCGTCGTAACCCCATATCATATAGCTGGCACCCCAGGTGAATCCGGCGCCGAAAGCCGTGAAGATGAGCTTGTCGCCCTTCTTGAGCTGCGGCTCGTACTCCCACAGGCAGAGGGGCAGCGTGCCGCCCGACGTGTTGGCCATGTGGTCGATGTTGATCATGATGTGATCCTCCTGGATGCCGATGCGTCCGGCCACCGAACGCTCAATGTTGATGTTGGCCTGATGGGGCACCACCCACGCGATGTTGTCCCTGGTGAGTCCGTTGCGCTCGGCGATGGTCTTCACGGCGGAAGACATATCGAGCACGGCGTGCTTGTAGACCGCCCTGCCCTCCTGATAGACCGTATGCTCCATAGCGTCCACCGTCTCGTGGGTGGGCATCTTGTGGGAGCCGCCGGCCTTCATCTGGAGATGGTCCAGACCCTTGCCGTCCACGCGGTAAACGCCGTCGATGAGCCCCACCTCTTCGGTGGTGGCCTCCATCATCACACAGGCCGCACCGTCGCCGAAGATGGGACAGGTGTTGCGGTCGGTGTAGTTGGTCATGGACGACATGTGGTCGCCGCCGCACAGGATGATGCGCTTGTAGCGTCCGCTGCGGATGTAGGCCGCACCGAGCTCCATAGCATAAAGGAAGCCGCTGCAGGCGGCCTCCATGTCGAAGCCGAAGGCATTCTTCAGCCCCAGCGCACCGATCACCAGAGAGGCGGTGGAGGGAAAATGATAGTCGGGCGTCGTCGTGGCGCAAATCACCAGCTCGACAGAACCAGGATCTACGCCCGTCTTACGCAACAACTGAGCCGCTGCGCGGGTCATCATGTAACTCGTGCCGGAGCCCTGTTCAGGTTTGAGAATGTGACGGGTCTTGACGCCGATACGCTCCATGATCCACTCGTCGGAAGTGTCCACAATGCGGGACATCTCCTCGTTGTCGAGGATATAGTCAGGAACGTAGCCGCCTACACCCGTGATGACGGCATTGATTTTATCCAACGGTCTTAAGCTTCTTTCTCGATAGCAACCTTACCGCGATAGTAGCCGCAAGAGGGGCAAACGGTGTGGTAGATGTGGAAGGCACCGCAGTTGGGGCATACAGCCAGTGCGGGTGCTACTGCCTTGTCGTGAGTACGGCGCTTAAGAGTGCGCGTCTTGGATTGTCTTCTTTTAGGATGTGCCATAATAGAATTTTCGTTATGGGTTTATAATTCAGTTTTCGTTATCGTTATCGTCTTCGCTGTCGCACTCGGGGTGGACGTGGCGGATGGGAACGGCCAGCGCCGTCATTTCATAGAGCGGCCACGAGAGGTCGAGCAGACCTTTGCGCCAGAGGACGGTGAGCGTCTCGCCGTCGTCTCCTTCGCTCTCGCCGAAGCGCACCTTCAGCGTGTCTTCTGCCTCTACGGGCAGCGTCATGGGCTCGAGGCAGTAAGTGCAGGGCACCTCCACCTCACCTCGGAGGCGGCACACGACGTCGAACGTCTCCTCGGATGTGCGCTGCACCGTGATGTCGGCCTCCACGCAGCCCTTGGCTATCTCCTGCTGGTCCAGCGAAGAGAAGAAGGCATCGTCGAGCACGGCACGGAATTGCTGCACGTTGGTGCTTAAAGCACGCAAATCTATCTTCAAAGCGTCTGTCGCGTCCATAATTCGGGGTGCAAAGGTACGAAAAATTTGGGGATAACGGAGCGGAAAGAAGAAAACTTTTTAGTCTTTTTTCGCTTTTTTAGCCATTTTGCTCATCAGAGGGCGTGTTTTCGCCATCATAAAGCGGCAACTCGATGCGAAACGTCGTCCCCTTGCCCAGCTCGCTCTGCTTGACGAAAATGCGTCCGTGGTGATACTCCTCCACGATGCGGCGCGCCAGAGAGAGACCGAGACCCCAGCCGCGCTGTTTGGTCGTGAAACCGGGCGTAAAGACCGTGCTGAAATGCTTCGAAGGGATGCCCTTGCCGGTGTCCGACACCTCGAGGGCGATGCAATAGGCTTCGCTGCGCGCCATGATGTGGATGTGGCCCTCACCGTCCATCGCGTCGATGGCGTTCTTGCAGAGATTCTCTATCACCCACTCAAAGAGTGAGGCCGAGAGGAGCGCCCGCAGCGGTTCATCGGGCAGCGTGGTGGTGATCTTCACACGATTGGAGGCGCGACGGCCGATATACGTCGTCACACGGCCCACCAGTTCACAGATATCCGTCTCGACAGGCTCCGGCAGCGAACCGATTTTGGAGAAACGCTCCGCTACGAGCTGCAGACGCTTCACATCCTTGTCCATCTCGGGAGTCGGGATAGTTCTCTCGCAAAACTTCCACCCAGGCCATCAGGCTGGAGATGGGCGTGCCGAGCTGATGGGCCGTCTCCTTGGAGAGCCCCACCCACACTTTGTTCTGCTCCGCACGCTGGCTGCTCATCATCGCAAAGATAGCCACCACGACGAAGATGAGCACGATGCCCAGCTGTACATAGGGCCACCACTCCAGGCGGCGCAAGAGGAGCGAGTCGTCGTAGTAGACGTGAACGTACTCTCCGTCGCCCACGGAAAGGGGGATGACGTGATGCGAACGGCTCATCTGAAGCGCGGCAGCATAGAGCTGGTTCACGCTGTCTTCGGGCGAAGAATAGTTCAGAATGAGGTTGCGGTAGATCTGCACGGTGCTGTCCGACCCCATCACGATGACGGGAATGGTGTTGTTGCTCTCTATCACACTGAGTACCAACGCCATATCCGTTGTCTCGTCGGCCTCGGAGAGCGAGCGCATCGCTTCAGCCCACACCTCCATCTTGCGCATCTCCTCCGCTTCGAGGTCGCGCACCAGATAATGGGAAATGACGAGCGAAGCCGCCGCGATAGCGAGGGCCGAGAGAACCAGGAGGATTTTAACCTGACGTATGCGATCTGTCCATTGCATAACCGAAATGTAAACGCACAACCCTCCCCTTTTATTGCCCTCTGCCCCCGTTCAGTTCTCGTTCAGCTCTCGTGTTTCTCTCGTGTTTCCTTCGTGTTTCTCCCGTATTTCTGCGCAGAAACAGCGGCTCTGCAGCAGTGATACAGCAGCGATGCGGCGGCTCTGCGGCGGGGAAGAGGGAAGAAATCGGGCCTTTTAACATTTCTTTGGGGCGACGTTCTGCGATATTTCAGATAAGTTTATTATCTTTGTCCCCAAATGAAGTTATATATACGCTATATCCTGCCCCTTTTCCTCGTTTTGGGGACATTGACGGGCTGTACGGACGATCTCTCGGACGAGATCAACGACAACACCGACAGCACCGTGCGCCGCACCGTGCTCGTTTATATGGTAGCAGAGAACTCGCTCTCCACCGCCGCCGAAAGCGACCTCAACGAGTTGGCTTATGCCGCGGGCCGCAACATGATTCCGGAAGACTGCAACATACTCGTGTACTGCGACAACGCCTCGCAGCCCGCCGTCAAGCTCTACAACAAACTCGGCGCGAGCACCTGGAAGACCTACACCGAGCGCAACAGCGCCGACTCCACCGTGATGCTCGCCACGCTCAAAGAGATGGTGAAGAACTATCCCTCGGACCATTATGCCCTCGTGCTCTGGTCACACGGCAGCGGATGGGCACCGATGGAGAAAACCAAAGAGGAGCTGCTGAAGGAATACCAGGAGAGTCAAAGCTCCGGCGCCCGTCAGGCCCGAGCCTTCGGTATCGACAACGGGAACAACAGCGGGGCGAACGGCCCTTACCAGATGAACATCTCGTCCGTCAAGTGGGTACTCAACAAGCTGGGCGTCCACATGGACTACATCCTCTGGGATGCCTGCCTCATGCAGGGCATTGAGACCGCTTACGAGCTGCGCCACCAGGCCGACTGGATCATCGGAGCGCCCACGGAAACGCCCGGCAACGGCGCGCCCTATCACACTGCAGCCAAGGGACTCTGCGACGCCGACATGGAGGCCATCATCAAGGCCTACACCGACTACTACAACAACTCAAGCCAGTATCTGCGCAACTTCCCCCTCTCATGCATCAAGACGAGCGAGTTGGACGCACTAGCCAAGGCCACCGCGCCGCTCGTTAAGAAATATTTCGCCGACAAAGACGCAACGCCCGAAGGGGTCGCCACAGCACAGGTCTATAGCCCCAGAGAGTTCATCGTTGGGCCTGACAGCAAAGGCAATTATGGTGCCATCGCTCCCATCCCCTACGACATAAGCAGCGTGATGGGCAAGATACTCACAGAAGAGGAGTATGACAACTGGCGCCCCCTGTTGGATAAGGCTGTGCCCTATAAAACCATGCCGACACAGAGTGAGCCCTGGGCGTCGATGTACACCACCAAAACGAATGAGCATCGCACCCTGACCGACAAAGAGCACTACAGCGGCGTCAGCATGAACGTGCCCGAAAGCGACTACGACGTCTACATAGTGAAGATCGGCGACAAGGAAGGCAAGATCTATCTCCTCTGGAACACCTACTTCAAGAAGATGAGCTGGTGGAAAGCCGGAGGATGGAGCCAGAGCGGCTGGAACAAAGACGAATAAAACAAAAACGACAATACGATGAAGAAACTGTTCATTATCCTTACGGCTTTGGCCGTCGCCACGAGCGGCGTCGCGAAGCCCGGGAAGAAGGCGAAGCCCAAAGCGGACCCCGACACCCTCATCTTCACCACCGTGGTGGCCAATCCCGTCACCTCCATCAAAAACCAGAAGAACAGCGGCACCTGCTGGAGCTACTCCTCTCTGGCCTTCCTCGAGAGCGAGGTGCTTAAGAAGCACCCCGAGATGAAGGACATCGACCTGTGCGAGTCGTTCCTCGTGAGCAAGACTTACACGGATCGCGCCGACCGCAACGTGCGCACCCACGGGGATGCCAGCTTCACGGAGGGCGGCTCGTTCTACGACGCCATCTACTGCCTGGAGCACTACGGACTCGTGCCCGAAGGCATCATGCCCTACCCCAACACGCTCTACGGCGACTCGCTTTTCAACTTCAGCGGCTTCTTCTCGCCCATGCGGGCCTACGTGGAAGCCATCTCCAAAAGCGAGGCCAAGAAGATCAACCCCCACTGGAAGGACGCCGTGCAGTGCATGCTCGACTGTTACTTCGGCAAATGCCCGGAAGAGTTTGAGTACAAGGGACATAAGTTTACACCAAAGACCTTCGCCAGCAACTATCTCGGCCTCAATGCCGACGACTATGTATCGCTGACGAGCTACACGCACCACCCCTTCTACACACAGTTCATCCTCGAGATTCAGGACAACTGGCGCTGGGGCTCCAGCTACAATCTGCCTCTGGACGAGCTGATGCGCGTGATGGAAGAGAGCGTGAAGAACGGATGGACCTTCGCCTGGGGCGCCGATGTCAGCGAAAACGGTTTTGCCCGCCGCGAGGGCAAGAACAAATGCGTCGCCACCGTGCCCCTCAAGAGCAAAGAGGGTGAAGCCGGCTACGACCAGAGCCGCTGGACGGGCGAGAAAGCCAAGATCAGCGAGAGCGACAACAAGGGCGAGAAGACCGTCACGCAGGATATGCGTCAGGAGGCCTACGACAACTGGGAGACCACCGACGATCACGGCATGCAAATCTACGGCATCGCCAAAGACCAGCACGGCAAAGAGTATTTCATGATGAAGAATTCGTGGGGCGACTACGGACCCTATAAGGGTTTCTGGTATGTGTCCAAGCCCTATGCGGCCTACAAGACCATGAACATCATCATCAACAAGAGAGCCATTCCCGCCGACATCCGGGCCAAGTTGAATATCTAAGCGGAAGAGGAGCAAGAATATGAACTATCAGTGGAAACACTTCCAACCCACTGACGAACAGGCAAAGCGTGCAGAGCATCTGGCCGGCATGCTGAACCTCCATCCCGTCATCGGCACCCTGCTCGTGGAGCGGGGCGTGGAGACCGTGGAAGAGGCCAAGCAGTTCTTCCGCCCGCAACTGACTCAGCTGCACGATCCCTTCCTCTTCAAGGACATGAAGGCGGCGATCAACCGCCTGAACGAGGCCCTCGGACGCAAGGAGCGCATCCTCGTCTACGGCGACTACGATGTGGACGGCGTCACGGCGGTGGCACTCGTCTATAAATTCCTCCACCAATACTGCACCAACATCGACTACTACATCCCCGACCGCTACGAGGACGGCTACGGAGTGTCGCACAAAGGTGTGGACTACGCTCACGAGACCGGTGTGAAACTCATCATCGTGCTCGACTGCGGCATCAAGGCGGTGGAGGAAATCGCTTACGCCAAGAGCCTGGGCATCGACTTCATCATCTGCGACCACCACGTGCCCGACAAGCAGTTGCCGCCCGCAGCGGCCGTGCTCAACGCCAAGCGCGTCGATCACACCTACCCCTACGAGCACCTGTGCGGATGCGGTGTGGGATTCAAGTTGATACAGGCCTTCGCCGCCAGCAACGGAATTCCCTTCTCCGATCTCATCCCCCTGCTCGACCTCTGCGCCATCAGCATTGCTTCGGACATCGTGCCCATCCTTGGGGAGAACAGAATACTCGCCTATCACGGCCTTCGTCAGATCAACCAATCGCCCAGCGTGGGCGTGAAAGCCATCATCGACGTGTGCGGACTCTCCGACAAGGAGATCATGCTCACCGACATCATCTTCAAAATCGGTCCGCGCATCAACGCCTCCGGACGCATACAGAACGGCAAAGAGTCCGTCGCTCTGCTCATCGAGAAAGATCCCGAAAAAGCGCGGGAGATGGCCGAGGTCATCAATCACTACAACGAGCAGCGCAAAGACCTCGACAAGGTGATGACCGAACAGGCCAACCAGATTGTGGCCTCCATCGACGAGCGCCACGAGCACAAAGGCATCGTCATCTACAACGAAGAGTGGCACAAAGGCATCATCGGCATCGTGGCCAGCCGTCTGACGGAAATCTACAACAGGCCCTCCGTCGTGCTGACGCGCGACAACGATCTGGCCACCGGCAGCGCACGCTCCGTAGCCGGCTTCGACATCTACAAAGCCATCGAGAGCTGCGAGGATCTGCTGGAGAATTTCGGCGGACACACCTATGCCTCCGGCCTGACGCTCAAGGCGGTCAACGTGCCGGAGTTCAAACGCCGCTTCGAAGAGTATGTGGACGAGCACATCCTGCCCGAACAGACGCAGCCGCAGCTCGACGTTGACGCCATGCTGGACTTTAAGGACATCAGCCGTCGCCTCTTCAACGAGTTGCGCCGCTTTGAGCCCTTCGGCCCCAACAACACGAAGCCCGTCTTCTGCACCCGCCGCGTCTACGACTACGGCACGAGCAAAGTGGTCGGACGCAATCAGGAGCACATCAAGCTCGAACTTGTGGACAACAGGAGCAACAACGTGATGAGCGGCATCGCCTTCGGACAGAGCGCTCTGGCGCGCTACATCAAAACCAAACGTGCCTTTGATATCGTCTACACCGTCGAGGAGAATACCCACAAGCACGGAGAGATACAGCTGCAGATTGAAGACATCTCGCTGATGGACGAATGAACCGATACCAGGACATTCTGCACCGCTACTTCGGCTACTCCGACTTTCGGGGCATCCAGAGAGAGATCATCGAGAGCATCGGCAGCGGGCGCGACACGCTGGGACTGATGCCTACGGGCGGCGGCAAGAGCATTGCCTTTCAGGTGCCGGCATTGGCTCAGGAGGGCATTTGCATCGTCGTCACGCCGCTCATCGCTCTGATGAAGGACCAGTTGAAGCATCTTCGCGAACGCGGCATCAAGGCCGCCTGCATCTATGCCGAGATGAAGCGAGAGGACATCATCGTCACGCTGGAGAACTGCATTTTCGGCAACTACAAATTTCTCTACGTCTCGCCCGAACGCCTCTCCTCCGAGCTCTTTCTCTCCAAACTGCGTCACATGAACGTGTCGTTCATCACCATTGACGAGGCACACTGCATCTCCCAATGGGGCCACGATTTCCGACCCTCCTACTTGGAGATTAAGAACATACGCAAGGAGAAACCGGGAGTGCCCATTCTCGCCCTTACGGCATCGGCCACATTGGAGGTGGTGCACGACATACAGCACCAACTGGATTTCCGCGAGGAGAACGTCATCCGCATGAGCTTCCACCGCCCGAATCTCATCTACACGGTGGAGCGTCACGATGTCAGCACGCTGGGCATGCTGCAAGTGCTGGAGCGCTGGCCGGGCTCGTGCATCATCTACACGCGCAACCGCAAGAACTGTATGGAGACGGCACGCATGCTCCATCAGCTGGGTCATCGCGTCACTTACTTTCATGCCGGACTCTCCGACAGCGAGAAGGACGAGCGCCAGAAGGCCTGGAGCGCCAACAATCTGCGTATCATGGTGGCTACCAACGCTTTCGGCATGGGCATCGACAAACCCGACGTACGTCTGGTGATACACCTTGACCCGCCCGACAGCCTGGAGGCCTATTTCCAGGAAGCCGGTCGCGCCGGACGCGACGGGCAGAAGGCCCACGCTGTCATCATCACCGAGGGCGACGACGCCCGCGTGATGCAACGACGCCTAGAGACGCGCTTCCCGGAGAAAGACTACATCCGCGATGCTTATGAGAAACTCTGCTTCTTCCTTCAGGTGGCAGAGGGCGACGGGCAGGGGATGACGAGAGACTTTGACCTGATGGCGTTCTGCACAGCGTTTCATCTGCACTCACTTATGGCCGTCAGCGCGCTGGAGTTACTATCCAGCGCCGGTTATCTGGACTTCCGTCTGGAGGAGAGCGCCGTCAGCAGAATCTACATTCCCGCCACACGCTCTGAACTCTATCACGCCATCACGGGAGAAGAGAACGAGAAGATTGTCACCAGCCTGCTGCGCAACAACATCGGCATCTTCTCGCAATACTGCTGGCTCGACGAGTCGCTCATCGCCCGCGAAACAGGCTACACACAACATCAGGTGTATGAATGCCTCATTCATCTCTCCCAGCTCCACATCGTACACTACATTCCCAAGAAGCATTCCTCTCGCGTCACCTTCGTGCAGAATCGGGTGTTAAAGGAGAAGGTGGTGCTTTCCCGGGAGATTTACGAAGAACGCAAGGAGCGCTACAAGCGTCAGTTGAAGAGCATGCTGGACTATATTCAGAATGAAGAGATGTGCAAATCTCGTCAGTTGCTCCGCTTCTTCGGCGAAGACTTCAAGCAGGACTGCGGAGAATGCAGCAGCTGCCTGAGAAAGAAAGCATAATGAATTTAAGAACGGCAACCGGCATCTCCGTCGCCATAAAACCAAAAAAGCCCTCTGATCTTTTGGACCAAAGGGCTTCTTTTGTAAAACGGCGGCTACCTACTCTCCCACGGGTGTGCAGTACCATCGGCGCGGGCGGGCTTAACTTCTCTGTTCGGAATGGGAAGAGGTG
>ONSH01000066.1 GCA_900320435.1 uncultured Prevotellaceae bacterium | reverse complement strand
GCACCCACCAGATACTTACTGTCGTCTTTCTTTTCCTTGGCGCAAACGCCCATTGTGAGGCATACGGCCAACAGCATCAAAGCAATCTTTTTCATATTACTGTTTTTGTTTGTTCCTATATAATTATTCATACCTGAGCGCTTCTATGGGATCCATGAGCGCCGCTTTTCTGGCAGGCACATAGCCGAAGATGAGACCGATGCAGGCACACACACCGAACGAGAGCAGGACGCTCCACAGAGGCACGCTGGCGGGCAACATCATCAACTGTGCCGCCCAACTGCCCAAATAGCCCACGCCGATGCCAATCAGACCGCCCGTGAGCGAGATGATGATGCTCTCAAAGAGGAACTGGCGTGAGATATCGCGTCCGCGGGCGCCGACGCTCATGCGCAAGCCAATCTCCTTCGTGCGCTAGCATGATGTTCATGATGCCGATGCCGGCCACCAATAGAGAGAACGCCGCTGCCACTACGAGGATGAGCGTCACGGTGTCCATCGTCGACGACATCGTCTCCATGATTTCCTGCTGCGATCGGATGGTAAAGTCATCGTCCATCCCCTCCTTTATTTTATGGTTGGCCCGCAAGAGGGCGGTGAGTTCTTCGATGGCCTTCTCGCTGACTTCTTCAGAGAGCGCACTCACGCTGATGCTGGAGAAATAAGTCTGAGCGGCGATACGCTTCATCACGGTGGTGTAGGGTGCGATGATCAGATTGTCCTGGTCCATACCCCAGTTGTTGTAGCCCTTGCTCTTGAGCACACCGACCACTCTGAAAGGAATGTTCTTGAAGCGAATGGAGCGGCCGATGGGATTCTGTCCGCCGGGAAAGAGTTCGTCGGCCACCGTCTTGCCGATGACACAGACTTTGGCGTTCTTACGGACGTCTTCATCCGTGAAACAGTCGCCTTCCTGCACGGTCCAGAGCTTGATGGTCATATACTCGGGCGCTTCGCCGTAGATGGTGGTTGTCGTATTGTTGTTGCCGTTGACCACCTGTCCGGCCTGAGTCACTTCGGGCGAGACATGCTGCACGTATTTCAGGCCGGTGAGCATACTCTCATAGTCCGACATCTTGAGCGTCTGCATCGCGCTGGGATCCTGCCGCACGCCGCCTCTCATGTCGGCTCCGGGGCGCACGGTGATGACGTTGGAGCCCATCTTGGAGATTTCCTTGCGGATGCTCTCCTTCGACCCCTGACCGATGGACATCATGATGATGACGGCAGCCACACCGATGATGATGCCGAGCGTCGAGAGCAGCGTTCTGCTCTTGTTGCTCAGAATGGCCCTGATGGCAACGCGTATCAAATTGGTAAAGCTCATAGTCTCTTTCCTTTCTCAGTGTTCAGTCATCCTGAGGCTTGGGTAATGCGGCCAATGCCTCTTCCGCACTCAGGATGTTGTTGTTCTCGACGTCTTCACGTATTTTGCCGTCGCGCAACATGATGTTGCGTGAGGAGTATTGCGCAATCTCGGGGTTGTGGGTCACGAAGATGATGGTGCGGCCCTCGCGATGGAGCTTCTGGAAGAGTACCAGCATCTCGAAACTCGTGCGGGTGTCAAGATTACCCGTTGCCTCGTCGGCCAGAATCACGGCGGGATTGTTGACCAGCGCACGTGCAATGGCCACACGCTGCATCTGACCGCCGGACATCTGGTTGGACTTATGCTCCAGACGGTCGCCCAAACCGACGGCGTTGAGGGCCTTCACGGCGGCCTCGCGACGTTGTTTGGCGCTGTAGGTGGTGTTGTACATCAGGGGCAACTCCACATTCTCCACCGCAGTGGTCTTGGCCAGCAGGTTATAGTTCTGGAAGACGAAGCCGATCTTGCGGTTTCTCAGCACGGCCCTCTGGGAGCGCTTCATATTCCTCACGGGAATGCCGTCCAGATAGTATTCGCCGGAAGTGGGCGTATCCAGACATCCGAGTTGGTTGAGCAGCGTACTCTTGCCGGAGCCCGAAGTGCCCATGATAGTGACAAACTCACCCTCGTAGATCTTGAAACTGACGCCGCGCAGAGCATGCACCGTCTCGCTGCCCACGCGGAAGTCGCGCTTCACGTTATCCAGTTCGATGACAACCTTTCTTTCCATTGCGCTCATCACTTCTTCTTTTCGTCTCTTTTTTTCGGATGGGGCATGAAGGGGTTCTGAGCATTCTCCTCTTCAACCTCTATCTCGGTGGACGTGACGTCAACGATGACCTCCTGGCCCTCATTGAGTCCGCTCTTCACCTCGGTGAGCATGCCGTTGGTAGTGCCGGGCTCGACGATGTAAGCCTTCAGCACCGGTCCTTCCTTCACCCACACCTTGGAGCCCTTTTGCGGCGCGTCTTCTATGCTTTCGCCTTCGTTAAGCATTGCCTCCGAGGGTGTAAATCTGAAGGCCTTGCTGGGAACGGCAACGGCGTCTCTCAATTCGAGGGTGTAGATGGTCACGTTGGCCGTCAGACCGGGCTTCAGTTTCAGGTCGTCGTTGGAGGCCGTGATGACCACTTCGTAGGTCACCACATTGCTCGTTGTCGTAGCCTCCAGGCGCACCTGGCTCACGACGCCTTCAAACGTGTCGTTGGGAAAAGCGTCCACCGTGAAGCTCACTCTCTGCCCCTCGTTCACCTCGCCGATATCGGCCTCGTCCACATTGGCGATGACCCTCATCTGCGTAAGGTCCTGGGCGATGGTGAACAGGGTGGGGGTGTTGAAGCTCGAAGCCACCGTCTGGCCCTGCTCCACCTCCTTGGAGATGACGATGCCGTCGATGGGGCTCGTGATGGTGGCGTAGCCGAGATTCGTCTCGGCCTTCTTCACGCCTTCTCGGCGCTGCACCACAGTCTCTTTGGACTGGTTGTAGGCCAAACGGGCCTTGTCGAAATCGTTGGCGCTCACAAGCCCTTTATCATAAAGCGCCTGATAACGCTCGAAGTTGAGCGTCTGATAGGCGAAATCGCTCTCGGCGCTCTTGAGCATGGCACGGGTGTTCTCCACCTCGGATATCAGATTGGTGCGGTCGAGCTCGGCAATCACCTGTCCGGCTTTCACCTGGCTGTTGTAGTCCACATAGAGATGGCTCACGATGCCGCTCACCTGAGTGCCGACTTCCACTTTTGTCACGGGCTCGATGGTGCCTGTGGCCGTCACGCTGGTGGTGATGTCGCGGCGCGCCACCGTCTCGGTGGAGTAGATGAACTCAGGGCCTTTCTTGCAACTGTCAAATGTGAGAGTTGCAGCGGCCGCAAGCAGTAATACGATTTTCTTCATCTTATTGTATTGTTTTTCGTTCTCGTTGTAGTGTATTATAAATCAATGTCTTCGCCCATGTAGAAGCGGAGCAGAGCGCTGTTGAGAATGGTGTTGTACTTGCTCTCCAGCTTGGTCTGCTCGGCAGAGAGCATGTTGTCGCGGGCTTCGAGCACATCCACCACGTTCTTCAGTCCGTTGTGAAACTGCTCGTCCACCAGACGATAACTTTCTTCCTGACTCTTGAGCTTGGCCTGCGCACTCACAAAGCGCTGCTGGTTGCTGGTGGCGTTGAGCCAGAACTGCTCGATGGAGCTGGAGAGCGTTTGCCGCTTGTCGGCCAGATCCAGACGGGCGGTCGTCATCTGCTGACGCGCTTTCTCTTTGGCCGTTTTGGTTTTGCGCTGGTCCCAAAGGGGCACACACGCTGTTGTCGTTGGCTGTGTTGTGCGAATCACCCACGTTGGCGCTCACGGAGATGGTGGGGTAGAAGCCTCTTTTGGCGATGTTGTAGGCCAGTTCAGCCTGCTCCACACCGAGTTCAGCGCCGCGAATCTCGGGCCTTGTGGCCAATGCTTCGGCATAAACCTCCTGCGCCGAAGGAATGTCCGTCATTGCGGCATCGTCGGCAGGCACGGGGCTCTCCACGTCGAACTCTTCGTTCAGGTCCAGCTGAAGCAGTCGCTTGAGCTGACGGCGGTAGTTGGCCGTCTGCGTCTTGGCGGCGACGATGTTGTATTCGGCAGCAGCCTTCTGGGCTTCCAGCTGCACGACGTCGGCTCTGCAGCCTTCTGGGCTTCCAGCTGCACGACGTCGGCTCTCGACATCTGCCCCTGATTCATCATCTCCTGTCCGCGCTCCCACTGACGGCGGGCCGTTTCGGCCAAACGCTCGTTCACCGCTTCGGCCTCCTTCGAGAAGAGAATCTGCACGTAGAACTGCGTGATCTGCTCCTGAATGGTCTTCTCCGAAGTCTCGGTGGCCTGTTCGGCGATTTTGTTGGTGATGCGCTGGTTGCGCACGTTGAGATAGTTCACGCCGCCGTTCCACACGGTCCAGTTCATGGCGAGATTGTAGTTACTGTTGCCGGTGACTTTGTTGCTGCTGATCGTCACCTGACCGTCTACCGTACGCGTGGTGATATCGTCCTGGAGCGGGCGATAGGTGACGTTTTGCATCGTGGAGAAGGTGAGTGAAGGCCAGAGCTGGCTCTTGTACTGTGCCAGATTGCTTTCGCCAGCTTCCTCGGCTACACGGTTTTTGTTGATTGTGATGTTGTGCTCCAGAGCGTAGTCGATGCACTCGCGGAGCGTCCACATTTCTGCATTCGCGCCGAGCGCGCCCGCGAGAAATGCTGCCAACGTCATCAGTTTTTTCATATTGTATTTTTTCTTTCTTATCAGCGGTGTTTATGCCTTTGCACAAGCTCTGTTTGCGCAATTCGGGGACAAAGATACGAAAAAATTCGAACTTTGCCCCCTCTGTTTTGTATTTTTAACAAAGTTAAGGCGCTTTTTTAGGCGCCGGAGACTTTAGAGCAGACTCTGCATGCGGGCGATGTATTTCCCCAGAATGTCAAACTCCAGGTTCACCCGACTGCCCGCCTTGATGTTGTGGAAATTGGTGTGCTCGTAGGTGTAGGGAATGATGCACACCTGGAATGTGTCCTCCGTCGGACGGCAGACGGTGAGCGAAACGCCGTTGACCGTCACGCTGCCTTTGTCCACACAGAAGTAACCTCTTCTGACTAAGTCTTTTGACGTATCGTATTTAAAGGTAAACTGAAAGCTGCCATCCTGCTCCTCGACGTCGGTGCAGAGGGCCGTCTGGTCCACGTGTCCCTGCACGATGTGGCCGTCCAGGCGGCCGTTCATCACCATCGAGCGTTCCACGTTGACTTCGTCGCCCTCTCGGAGCTCGCCCAGATTGGAGCGCTCCAGCGTTTCGCGCATCGCCGTCACCGTGTAGGCCGGACCTTCGGCCGTCTCCAACAAGCGGACCACCGTGAGACAGACGCCGTTGTGCGCCACCGACTGGTCGATGCCGAGCTCTCCGGCAAAGGGGCAGGTGAGAGTCAGATGCACGTTGCCCCCATCGTGTTCAATGGCCACCACGCGCGCTGTGGCCTCCACAATTCCTGAAAACATAGTCGTTTGTTCCTCTTTATATTTAAATTTGCCCTGCAAAGATACGAAAAAGATGACATATCCGGCCGCTTTTCCAAAAAAAATAGTGCCTGTATCCGTCTAACTCCAAAATTTTTCATACCTTTGCCGCGATTTTGGATGGTTCCGTAGCTCAGTTGGATAGAGCAACAGCCTTCTAAGCTGTGGGTCTTGGGTTCGAATCCCAACGGAATCACCCTTTTCGTTAAAGGCGTAACCTTAAAATCGATTTATGAGGGATTTCAAAAACTTGAAGATAGCCGTTGCCGGCACCGGATATGTGGGGCTCTCTCTCGCCACACTTCTGGCGCAACACCGTCGCGTGACGGCGGTGGACGTCGTTCCCGAAAAGGTGGAGAAAATCAATCGAGGCGTTTCGCCCATTCAGGACGATTACCTTGAGCAGTATCTCCCCAAAGTGGTGAATCCCGACGGCGAAAAGGGTCTTCGTGCCACACTCGACGGCCGCGAGGCTTACGCCGACGCCGACTTCGTGGTTATTGCCGCTCCCACCAACTACGACAGCGAGAAAAACTTCTTCGACACTTCTCATGTTGAGGAAGTTATAGATTTGGTACTGGAGGTCAACCCCAAGGCCGTGATGGTCATCAAGTCCACCATTCCCGTGGGTTATTGCCGCCAGCTTTACAAGCGCTACGGCAAGGGTCTTCGCCTCATTTTCTCACCCGAATTCCTGCGCGAATCCAAGGCGCTCTACGACAATCTGTATCCCAGCCGCATCATCGTCGGCGTGCCCAAGCTCTTTGAGGTGGACAATCTTGCTGAACTTCAGGAAGCTGCACATCTTTTTGCCAGCCTGCTGGTGGAGGGCTCGAAGATTGCCGGCGAACTGAATCCGGGAGGCACGCTGCCGCTCACGCAAGCCACTGACCGTGTGCTCTTTATGGGCTCTACGGAGGCTGAAGCCGTGAAGCTTTTCGCCAACACCTATCTGGCGCTGCGTGTGTCCTATTTCAACGAACTCGACACCTACGCCGAAGTCAAAGGTCTCGACACCGCCGCCATCATTCAGGGCATCGGTCTGGATCCCCGCATCGGCACGCACTACAACAATCCCTCCTTCGGCTACGGCGGCTATTGTCTGCCCAAAGACACGAAGCAGCTTCTGGCCAACTATCAGGATGTGCCGCAGGATATGATGACGGCCATCGTGCAGTCCAACCGCACGCGCAAAGACTACATCGCCGACGCCGTGTTGCGCAAGGCCGGATGGTTTGCCTACAGCGAAAACAACACCTACGGTCACAACGCCGCAAGTGTCGAGCCTCCCACCATCGGCGTCTATCGCCTCACGATGAAGTCCAACTCCGACAACTTCCGTCAGAGCGCCATTCAGGGCATCATGAAGCGCATCAAGGCCAAAGGTGCCAACATCGTCATCTACGAGCCCACTCTGGCCGACGGCACGCTCTTCTTCGGCAGTCGCGTGGTGAACGATCTCAGCGAATTCAAGCGCCTCTCGCGCGCCATCATTGCCAATCGTTTCGACGACTGCCTCAGCGATGTTCAGGACAAGGTTTACACGCGCGATATTTTCCGCCGCGACTGATGTGCGCCGCACGCTCGCCGGTCTCTGTGCGGCCGGAGCTGCAGCGTTGACGTTAACGTGTTGTTCTTCCGTCTCTTTGGACGATTTGGTTGAAGAAGAGACTGAAACATCCGTTCAAAAGAAAAAGACCCAAAAGAGTGCCGCCGAAGATGTGTTTCGCCAGACCAAGACGGGCACTTCCTCCGCGTTGTTCTACGACAAGGATTTACCGGAAGACCTCTCCGTCGGCGGCAGCGTCGGCGGCATGAAGGTACTGCAGATTGTGCACGAACCTGCTGTCAATCAATATGCTGTCATTGCCCTTACACTGCTCTCCGCAAGCGAATGGGTCGGAGTTCCTTCAGCCAACGCGCAGGAAAACAGCGGGACGGCGCAACAATTGTCCGACGAATGTGCAGAGGCCGGTGAAGTGGGGTGGCACATTCCCACCAGAGCCGAGGCGCAGCAGATTCGCCAGCTTTGCAGCGACGAACTCCTTGAGAGCGAGCGCTATCTCTGCGACGACGGCGCGTTCACCTTTGCCCGCGACAGCAAGTCGGTCTCGAAGGCCGGCACAAAGAAGCGTTACGCCCTGCGTCTGGTGCTTGAAGCCAGATTCGTGATGCCTCAACCCTGAGACGGACAAACCTGTTCCGTACTCTGAAAAATATTGACATTCTGCAGAAAAACGTCACTGCATATTTTGCGTGGAAACAGGAAAAAGTCAACGCGCAGATTATCAACGAAATGGTGAAAACCAGAGGTCCAAAAGACCCTTTTTTGCCTCCCCTCAGACTCCCCTCAGAGACCACGCAGAGGCGCTGTTTTCGCATATTTCTCTCGGACGAAGAGGGATTTCTGCATAAAGTCAGCGGGGATTATTCAGCGCGGATTGCATAATAATGATGTCGAATTCGTGAAAATATTAGCAGTAAAATACTGCTATTTCGAAGTTTTTTCATACCTTTGTACGCAGAATAGAAAATTAAACCGATAAAAACAGGAACGACTATGATGAACAGAGATGCAAAAATATACGTGGCCGGTCATCGCGGCATGGTCGGAAGCGCCATTGTGCGCGAACTACACCGTCAGGGTTACTTCAACATCTTGACCCGTACGCACAAGGAGCTCGATCTGTGCAACCAGCAGGCCGTGAACGACTTCTTCGCCGCCGAAAAGCCTGAATACGTCTTTTTGGCCGCAGCCAAAGTGGGCGGCATCGTGGCCAATCAGAGTGCTTTGGCCGACTTCATGTATGACAACATGATTCTGGAGATGAACGTCATCCACGCCGCCTGGAAGAATGGCTGCAAGAAGCTTGAGTTTCTCGGCTCCAGCTGCATCTATCCCCGTATGGCGCCGCAGCCGATGCCCGAAAGTTGTCTGCTGACTTCCGAACTCGAGAAGACCAACGAGGCCTACGCTTTGGCCAAAATCAGCGGCCTGAAATACTGCGAGTTCCTCAACCGTCAGTACGGCACCGACTACATCAGCGTGATGCCGACCAACCTCTACGGTCCCAACGACAACTATCATCCCGAGCACTCCCATGTGCTGCCTGCGCTGATCCGACGTTTCCACGAGGCCAAAGTCAGCGGCCTCAAGGAAGTCACCTGCTGGGGCGACGGCAGTCCTCTGCGCGAGTTCCTCTATGTGGACGATCTGGCCAATCTCTGCGTCTTCCTGATGAACAACTATTCGGGCAACGAGACCGTCAATGCCGGCACCGGCAAGGAACTCACCATCAAGGCCCTCACGGAGCTGGTGGCCAAAGTGGTTGGCTACGAAGGTGAAATCAAGTGGGATACCACCCGTCCCAACGGCACGCCCCGCAAGCTGCTCGACGTCTCCAAAGCCACCAATCTCGGTTGGACCTACAAGACGGAGCTTGAAGACGGCATCCGCCTGTCTTACAAGGACTTCCTCGAAAACCCCATGAGAGCCGAACGCTGATGAGTCCGCTGCTGTTTCAGCCCAACACCAAGCATCTCGTTTGGGGCACGGAGGAGTGGAGTGTTTCCGCCGTTCCGGGCTCCGAGAGCGAAATCGCCACAGGTCCTTGGAGCGGCCGTTTGCTGACGGACTTCATCGACTCAGATCCGGAGCATATTCTCGGTCGCGCCGTTGCTGCCAACTACGGCAACAAGCTGCCGCTTCTGGTGAAGATCATCGACGCCCGCAAGGATCTCTCCATTCAGGTGCATCCCAACGACGAGATGGCCCGAAGGGTTCACGGCAAGATGGGCAAGAGCGAGATGTGGTATGTGCTCGACGCTGAGCCCGGAGCTTATCTCTACGCCGGATTCAAGCAGAAGATCACGCCGGAAGAATACCGCAGGCGTGTGGCCGACGGCACCATCACCGAAGTCTTGGCGCGTCATGAAGTCAGCGCCGGCCATGTGTTCTACCTGCCCGCCGGAAGAGTGCACGCCATCTGCGGCGGCATTCGTCTGGCCGAAGTGCAGCAGTCGAGCGACGTTACTTACCGCATTTTCGACTACAACCGTCCCGGGCTCGACGGCAAGCCCCGCGAGTTGCACACGGAACTGGCGGCAGAGGCCATCGACTATGAAGTTGTGGACGAATACCGCACGCTCTACAACGGGGCCGACAATTCTGCCAACATCGTGGTCGACAGCCCGTATTTCACCACGCGTGTAGTGGAAGCCAATGCGCCCATTCACCGCAACCTCATCAAGTACGACAGCTTCGTCATCACCACCTGTCTGGAAGGTGCCTGCACCGTTCGCATCAGAGACACGCGCGAGGAAGTTCGTTTGGAGAAGGAGCAGAGTTGCTTCCTTCCCGCCGTCATTGCCGACTATGATGTGTTGCCCGAAGAGGGCGGAGTGAAGCTGCTCGACAGCTTCATCGACAACATGGACCGCTCGCTCTCGAGCAAGATGACGCGCTTCCTGCATATCACGAGAAAGTAAACCGTCTTACACAGACAGTCGCACAAACAGTCTGTCTGACTGAATAATAAAGGACGCCGAATCGGCGCCCTTTTACTATATTGTGAATCAAGCTGTATTATTTACCTGATACGTTTGCCCGAGGAGGAATATTTGTGTCCGTTCTTGACAATGACAAGACGGTTCTTTTCCCAGTATTTGCCGTCGGGTGTTGCGCTCTTGCCGTCATTCTTCGGGAGAACGCGAATGCCTGTGAGGTCTTCCTGCAGATAGAGGCGGAAGTTGTCCACCTTGAACCAAGTCTCATTGGGGGCGTCGGAAGTGGCAACGCCGATGTTGATTGCGGCCGTAACGGGAACGGTGAAGTCGAGACGCACCGTCTGCAGAGGCACATTGTCACCCGTGCCGGGAGCGCACTGATCCTTGAAGTAAGCAATGTTGCTGCCGGCAAAGATTCTTTGATTGCCCAGACGCACAGTGTTGGTGCGGTTGGAGGCCAGCATGTCGGCAGTCAGCACGTAACGTCCTGCCGGAAGCGTGACGCTCTGCGAAAGCTCGACGGCGACGGACGAGCCGTTCCAAACGCCGAAGAGTCTGTTGCCGTCGGTGGGATTGTCGTCATTGCCGTTACGGTTGTTGACGCCGTACCAGGCGAGATTGGTGTTGGACAATGACCAGTCGGTGGGAATGACCTTCGTGCCGACATTGGCTTCGAAGGAGGGGTTCTTGAGATAGGTGGCGGTGACGTCTTCGCCGAGCGCTTCGGGCTCTTTGATGTCGTAGCGATCCTTAAAGGCCTCGTCGCTGAGATAAGCCACATAGGTGACGGTGGCGCGCTTGGAACTTTGGTCGGACGTTGTCAGTCCGATGCAGTCGATCCAGTCTCTGCCGTTGGACGAGATGGCGATTTTGGGTTCGTCAACAGGAAAGTTGCCGTTGAGCTGCGGCTGTTTGGAGAGATCCCAGGCGAAGACCTGATAGCTCTGTCCACCGCGCTCGATATTGAGCGTCATGTTGGGGGGAACCTGGCCACCATTATTGAAGCCATTCATCCACCAGGCATAGGTGTCGTCGGCTTTTTCTGTGGAGAAGCCCTGTCCCTCAACAACGTACCAGTATTCCGAGCCGAGCACGTAATACTTGTCGGTGGCATCCAGCTTCATAGCGTAAGACACATTGCGCTGTCCGGTGGTCTTACCCTGCAGGGTGAAGGTGTTGGCTGTTTCGTCGTAGCTGACGGACGAGCACTGATCGGGGTTGTATCGGAAGTCCGTACACTTGAAGCCGTAGTGCTCGTAATCAGCGAAAGGGTCGGGCGCCTCCTTGGTCAGCCTGAGATAATAAAGTCCGGGACACAGTGTGCCGAAATCGGCCTGAATGCGGAAAGTAATCGTCTGTTTGGGCTGTCCGTGTTCGTCCTTGAGGAGTGCTTCGTCCAGTATCCATTCCTTGTTGTAGAAGCCGTTCTCGTTGGCCGTAGCGACCGAAGAGGGCACGGTGTAGTTCTGGATCAACACGCCGTCCACATAGATGGCGGCCTTACGACCCTTGTCGGCTACGTTGAAGCGGCACATGAGACCGACATCCTCCGTGATGCCTTCGCTATTGGTGAGGATGTACTGAATCCATCCTCCGGCCGGAGCGTCGCGATAGACTTCGTCGTTGAAAGTGCCGACGGTGGAGCCTGCGCTATATTCCGTGATGCCGGCTTCGGACTGCTGTTCGCCCGTACGGATGAAGTCTATGGTGCGTGCATCCAGAGCTGCAGCCTCGCGCTCGTCTTGTGCCCAAGAGGAGTTGTCATAGTCCTCCTGCGTGGCCTGATACCAATAATTCATCACGCGCGTGTGGTGGAGACTGTAGTAGGGCTCGAGCGTCAGCGTCGTCCAGGCGTCGCTGCCTTCACGGCTGCAGTCGATGGTGAACTTGAGGGGCTGTCCCTCAATCGGCGTGATGCGCGAGAGTACGTCCGCACGGTTGCCGATGAGCAGAGGCGCCGTGGAGAGCGTCTTCTTCGTGGTGTAAGTGTCTTCGGCGTGCCCCATGCGTTCACCCTCGGCGTATTCGTGCGTCAGCGCCTCGTAAGCGGGGCTGGTGGGATCCGAAGAAGTGGTGCGTGCGCCCAAAAGGATGGGGCCGTACTTGAAGCAGATGTAGTCCTTGAGGTTGGGGCATTGCTCCCAACGCAGCGTCATGGGCAGAGCGACATTCACCACATCGCCGGCGCTCCACGAGCGCGTGATCTTCACATAGCCGTCTGTGGCAGCCGTGTAGGACGAACCGCCGACGTTGACGCTGAAGCCTTCTGCCGCCCACGAGGGTTTGCGTACGGCCAGCGTGTAGTTGCCGGACTTATTGACGGTAATCTTCGAAGCGGCGGAGTAGGGGAATTCTGTCTCCTGCTTGAGGGCAAAGACGTTGCTCGTGAGTTCAGAGTTGACGAAGAGGTTGACGTAGAGCGTCTGGTTGTCGGCCGAATGGGTGTAGATGAAGTGGCCGTATTTCGAGTGATTCTCCATGCCCGTGCCCACGCAGCACCACATGTCCTGATTCGTCTTGCTGTAGATGCGATAGGCCTGAGGACGCAGCGGCGTGAAATAGACATAACCGCCGGTCACGGGGTCCTGCGTGGAGAGGATGTGGTTGTACATCGCAGCCTCGTAGAAGTCGGCATACTTGCCGTTGTGGGTGGCGTCGAAGAGCGACTCCGAGAGTTTGAGCATGTTGTTGGTGTTGCACGATTCGGGGCCGTTGCACTCGTTGACGTAACGCTGTGCGGCCGAAGAGGCCATGAACCATTCGTTCATCGAGTTGCCGCCGATGCAGACGGTGCGGTTGGCGGTGACGTCGGTCCAGAAGTTGCGTGCGGCATTGGCGTATGTCGTCATCGAGGCGTCGAGCTGTGCGATACGCTCAAAGCCGATGTACTTGGGCACCTGCGTGTTGGCGTGACGGTTGTCGAGGAACGAGGTCGAAACCGTCTGCATGCCGCTCACCATCGTGGCGTGGCTGTATTT
>ONSH01000078.1 GCA_900320435.1 uncultured Prevotellaceae bacterium | reverse complement strand
AGCGCATCTTCCGCATCTGCAAGAGTTTCGGCCTCAACCACATGCGTTTCCACAGCTACTGCCCGCCCGAAGCGGCCTTTGTGGCAGCCGACCGCCTGGGCTTCTACCTGCAGCCCGAGGGCCCCTCGTGGCCCAATCACGGAGTGAAGCTCGGCCTCGGCCAGAGCATCGACGAGTATCTCAAGCAGGAGTGCCTCGCCATTTTGGACCAATACGGCGCCCATCCCTCTTTCGTCATGATGGCTGCCGGCAACGAGCCGGCCGGACGCTGGGTGGAGTGGGGCGTTGACTTCGTGCGCGAGATGAAGGCTCATGATCCTTCACGCCTCTACACTGTGGCCTCCGTCGGCGGCGGATGGGAGTGGGACTACGGGTCGGAGTTTCACGTCAAAGGCGGTGCGCGCGGTCTCGCCTGGGACCGCAGCCGGCCCTCTTCTCTTGACGACTACGGGCGCGAGATTCTCTTTCCCCGTCACTACACCGACACGTTGCCCAACCGCTCTCCCATGATTTCTCACGAGCAGGGGCAGTGGTGCGCTTTCCCCGATCTCAGTGAGACGTCGCAATACACCGGTGTCTATCGTGCCGGCAATTTCGACATCTTCCGCGACCTTCTTGCGGCCAACGGTATGGCCTCTCAGGCGCGCAAGTTCCTCATGGCCAGCGGACGCCTCCAGCTCCTGGCCTACAAATATGAGACGGAGCGCCATCTGCGCACGCCGCATTACGCCGGCTTCCAGCTTTTGGGTCTCAACGACTACGCCGGTCAGGGTTCTGCGCTCGTGGGCCCGCTCAATGTGCATTGGCGTGAGAAGGGCTATTGCTCCGCTGCCGACTGGCGTGAGTTCTGCAGCGACACCGTGCCTCTGGCGCGTTTCCCGCGCTTTACCTTTTCCAATACGGACACCGTGCGCATCGGCGTGGACCTTTATCTGGGCGGACGCTCAGGTGATCCGGAGCTCGGCTACACCATCGCAGGCAGCGAGGGTGTGCTGCAGCGCGGCCGTTGCCACAGGGGCGATGAAATCGTCTTTTTGCCCTCCCGCCTCACTCAGGCCGACAAGCTGACGCTCACCGTAGAGGCCGATGGCCGCCACCGCAATCATTGGGACTTCTGGCTCTATCCCGACGAGGCTCGCCGCTTCGAGTCCGACGTGTTGGTGACGGCTGATCTCGACTCTGCACTCGCGGCGCTGCGTCGCGGCGGCAAGGTATTGCTCACGGCAGCCGGACGGGTGCGCTACGGCAGTGATGTGATGCATCGTTTCCTGCCTGTTTTCTGGAACACGTCGTGGTTCAAGATGCGCCCGCCGCACACCACCGGTGCATATATTCAGCGCGAGCATCCCGTCTTCTGCGACTTCCCGACGGACGACTGGCAGGACCTCCAGTGGTGGGAGCTCACCAATCGGGCCCAGTGCATGAATCTGGCCGAGTTCCCCCGCGACTTCCAGCCCATCGTGCAGCCCATCGACACCTGGCATCTCTCCCGCAAGCTGGGCATGCTCTTCGAGGCCAATGTCTCGGGCGGACGTCTGGTGATAACGACGATGGATGTCTCCTCCGACCTCGACCGCCGCATTGTGGCGCGCCAGTTGCGCCGCAGCATTCTGCTCTATATGTCGTCGGAGTCTTTTCGCCCGACGCTCTCGCTCGACGAGGAGGTGCTTCGCCATCTCTACGAACGTGAGGCGCCGCCCGTCAACATGTTCACCAACGACTCCCCCGACGAGCTCAAACCCAAGTTTAAATAAACACCGACTTCAGTTTACAGTATGAAAGCCAATATAAGACATAAAGGTAAGACAAGAGTCGTCGTCATCGGCGGCGGACTCGGCGGTCTGCGTCTGATGAAAGCCCTGAAAGGCTGCGGTATGCAGGTGGTGCTGGTAGATAAGAACAACTACCACCAGTTCCCTCCTCTGATTTACCAGGTGGCATCGGCCGGTTTGGAGCCCAGCAGCATCTCGTTTCCCTTTCGCAAAATACTGCAGGGGAGAGAAGACGTCTATTTCCGCATGGGCGAGGTGAAAAGCATCGATGCCAGCGAAAAGGTGCTGCAAACCTCATTCGGCAAGCTTTACTACGACTATCTGGTGATAGCAGCCGGCGCCACCACCAACTTCTTCGGCAATGACCACATTGCCGCCGGCGCGCTGCCCATGAAGACGGTGATGGACGGCATGAACCTGCGCAACACCATACTGAGCAACATGGAGCGAGCCGAGGTGGAGACCGATGAAGAGACGCTCCAATCGCTCTTGACTGTCGCCGTTGTGGGCGGAGGGCCTTCGGGCGTGGAGATTGCCGGCGCGCTGGTCGAGATGAAGCGCACGATAGCCCCTCGTGACTATCCCGACATTGACACCTCAAAGATCCGCATCGTGCTGGTGAACAGCGACGTGCGCCTGCTGAAATCTATGGACGAGGCTTCCTCCGTGCGTGCAGAGCGCGACCTCCGGGAGATGGGCGTGGAGGTGATGGTGCGCACGAGAGTTGCCGACTATCGTGACGGCGTGTTGCATATGGAGGACGGCAGCACGTTGGCTGCGAAGACCGTGATATGGGTGGCGGGCGTCCGGGCCAACCGCATCGCCTCAACGCCGGAGATGACGCTGGGTGCCGGAGGCAGAATCGTTACCGACACCTGTCTGCGGGTGAAGGGCATGAACGATGTCTTTGCCATTGGCGACGTGAGCATCGTGGACGGCGATCAGGATTATCCTCACGGACATCCGCAGTTGGCACAGGTGGCGATGCAACAGGCCGACTGTGTGGCCAAAACCATCAGGCTTCGCGCATCATCCAAGCAGGGAGCAGGGAATGTCAACGACCTCGTGTTCCACTACAAAGACCTTGGCACGATGGCCACCATAGGCCGTCGGAAGGCGGTGGCAGAAATCGGCCGTCTGAAGTTCGGCGGCAACACGGCCTGGCTCCTGTGGCTGGTGGTTCACCTCAGATCGCTGTTGGGTGTCAGAAACAAAATAGTGGTCCTGATCAATTGGATGTGGAACTACTTTAACTATCGCAACAGTTTAAGACTAATTTTTAGAAATGATGAAAAATAACGTGATGACTGCGGTGCTCGCAGTGGCAGCGCTGATGCTGTGCTCCGGCGTGAAGGCGCAGGAAGAGTACGGCTTTGAGAAGTTCGAGGTGGAGAAGGGTTTCAGCGAGAACGGCTTCCAGTGGTTCCGCAAGGCTGAGATTCTGGCTGCAGGCAGCAAGAAGAAACACAACGCCATGACCATCGGCTGGGGCGGCATCGGCACCCTTTGGGGCCGCACGGCGCTGACGGTCTATGTGGCCGAGAAGCGCTACACCAAGAAGTTCATGGACGAGTCGCAGTATTTCACCGTGATGACCTTCGGCCCGAAGCACGCCAACGTGCTCCGCTATATGGGCTCAAAGAGCGGACGCGACGGCGACAAGGCTGTCGCCTTGAAGCTGCATACCGCCTACACCGCCAACGGTACACCTTATTATACTGAGGCAGAATCGGTGATTGAGTGCAAGACGATGTACGCAGCGCCCTTCGACCCGAAAGGCTTCCGCAGCGATGTGCCCAAGCAGATGTATCGCAACAACGGCTCCGGCTTCCACACGATGTATGTGGGCGAAGTGATCGGCGCTTGGCGTAAGATGTAAGAAGGAAGAGGGTCGATGCTATTCCGACGGCATCACCCATCCCTGAGCCTTCAGCTCGAACTCGGCGCTGTCGCGTGTGACGAGCACTTTGCCCTGTGAGGCTTTGGAGATGTAGCCGATGACTTTGACGTCTTCCAGCGCCTCCGCCTTTTCCTTATCCGCGAGCGGCACGGTGAAGAGCAGCTCGTAGTCTTCGCCGCCGTTGAGTGCGCAGGTGGTCACGTTCATGTTGAACTCCTCCGCCGCCACCGCAGTCTGATAGTCCAGCGGGATGCGCTCTTCGTAGATGCGGCAGCCGCACTGACTCTCGTGACAGATGTGGAGCAGCTCGCTGCTGAGGCCGTCGGAGATGTCGATCATCGAGGTGGGGCGTATGCCGGCCTCTTTCAGTCGTGCGATGATGTCGCGTCGGGGCTCGGGCTTGAGCTGGCGCTCGAGGATGTATTCGCGTCCGGCGAAGTCGGGCTCGAAGGGCACACTGGTGTTGCCGCCGCTCTCGCGTGCCTGCTGCAGATACACCGCCTTCTCGCGCTCCAGCAGCTGCAGGCCCATATAGGCGGCGCCCAGATTGCCCGTGACGCAGATGAGATCGGTCTCTTTGGCGCCGTTGCGATATACGATGTCTTCTTTCCGTGCGGTGCCTATGGCGGTGATGCTGATGGCCAGACCCGTCATGCTGGCGGTGGTGTCGCCGCCCACGATGTCCACGCCGTATTTCTCGCAGGCCAGACGCATGCCTTCATAGAGTGCGTCGATGTCTTCCACCTGAAAGCGTTTGCCGATGGCCAGCGACACCGTCAGTTGTCGCGGTGTGGCGTTCATGGCGTAGAGGTCGCTGAGATTCACGGCGACGGCCTTGTAGCCCAAGTGCTTGAGCGGGGTGTAGATGAGGTCGAAGTGGACGCCCTCCATCAGCATGTCGGTGGTGACGAGCGTCACTTCGCCATCTGTCGGCGCGATGACGGCGCAGTCGTCGCCCACGCCTTTCAGCGTGGAGGACTGTGTCGGGGCGATGGATTCGGTGAGACGGCGTATCAGGCCGAACTCACCCAGTTTGGCGATCTCCATCAGGAACGCTCGATCATTTCACGCATGATGGCGGCCACACGGGGCTGTGCCTCGTTGGCGGCCTTCTGCACGTCTTCGTGTGTCACCTTCATCACCTGTCCGTGACCGCCGAGGTCGGTGATGATGCTCACGCCGAAGCAGCGGATGTCCACATGACGGGCCACGATGACTTCGGGCACGGTGCTCATGCCGACGGCGTCGCCGCCCCACTGGGCATACATGCGGTATTCTGCGGGCGTCTCGTAGCAGGGACCCTGTGTGGCCACATATACGCCGTGACGCACCTTCAGACCCTTCTCTGCGGCGATGGCGTCGGCCAGATCGATGAGTTCGGGATCATAGGCGTGTCCCATGTCCGGGAATCGGGGGCCCTGAGGGATGTTCTCCCCGTGGAGGGGATTCTCGGGCATATTGTTGATGTGGTCGGTGATAATCATGATGTCGCCGATGCGGAAGCTGGGGTTCACGCCGCCCGAAGCGTTGGTGAGATAGAGCGTCTTGATGCCCAACTCCTTCATCACGCGGATGGGGAACGTTACCTCCTTCATGCTGTAGCCCTCGTAGTAGTGGAAGCGGCCGTCCATGGCCAGAATCTCTTTGCCGCCGAGCGTGCCGAAAATAAGTTTGCCGGCGTGACCGTCCACGGTGGTCACGGGAAAGTGGGGGATTTCGGCGTAGGGAATCTCCATCTCCTTTTTGATCTCCGCAGCCAGTTGTCCCAGTCCGGTGCCCAGGATGATGGCCGTCTTGGGCGAATGCTGCATTTTGCCCTTAATCCACTTTGCGGTTTCTAAGATTTGTTCGTACATAGCTCAATATTTTTTTGTTGAATGTTTCCTGTTGATCCTGCAGGAAGGCCACCTCGACGGGCAGCACGTAGGTGGATCGCTGCAGTTCCGATCCGTCGTAGCTCACCTTTTCGGCGATGCGTGCGGCGTCTTTTTCCGTGGTGATCACCATGCGGGGTTCCGGCAGTCGCGAGAAGAGGTTTTCGGCCCATTTCACGTTGGAGGCCGTGTAGCCGTGATGGTCGGGGAAGGTGAGTGTCTTGAGACTCTTGACTAGCGGCTTGAGTTCGTTCTCCATCTGCTTGGGGCATCCGATGCCCGAGACGAGCAGCACGTTGGTCTCCCGGAGCGACTCCGGCGTGATGCTGGGGGCTCCGGCCTCGGGGAAGAGGGGCCGCAGGTTGTTGTAGCGGAACGCGCTGAAAAAGAGGTCTTGGAAGGGCGGAAGCGCCAGATGGTTTTGCATCACGTGCATGTCCATCAGACTGACGTCTCGGGGGCATTTGCTCACGACGACGATGTCGGCCCTGTTGCGGTTGCGGAAGGGCTCTCTCAGACGCCCCACGGGCAGCAGACGGTCCAGATGGATGGGCCGGTGCCAGTTGACGAGCAGGATGTTGAGTCCGGCTTTCACGTAGCGGTGCTGATAGGCGTCGTCGAGCAGGATGACGTCCACGTCGTGCGTCTCCCTGTCGTGCATCAGCCGGGTGATGCCCCTGCGGCGGTTAGCGTCTACGGCCACATACACCTCGGGGAATTTCTGCTTCATCTGCCAGGGCTCGTCGCCGATCTGCGAGGCGGGTGTGTCGGGTTTGGCCAGCACGTAGCCCGAACTCTCGCGGCGGTATCCGCGTGAGAGCACGGCCACGCGAAATTCGCGGCTCAAGAGGCGTATGAGATATTCCGTGTGGGGCGTTTTCCCCGTTCCGCCCACGGTGAGGTTGCCGATGTTGATGACGGGGATGGGGAAGGAGACGCTTTTGAGCCATCCCATGTCGAAGAGTTCGTTGCGCACGTTCACCCCCAGGCCGTAGAGCCAGCTCAGCGGCGACAGCCATTTATGGGTGGAAAAGCGAACGGATTCCATGGTACTTTGCACAATAAACTGCGTAAAGGTAGCGGTTTTTGTCCGAATCTCCAAATTTTCCCGCGAAAATTATCGTGTAAGTGCCGCTTTTTGTGTTGCGCGGAGCGAATGGGGCCGAGGTGCAACCGAAGGCATCTGACAGCACCGCGATGCCGCACCCAATAGCACCGACGATGCCAGGGGACACCGAACAGACGGTCACATAAGCTGTGGAGCAATAGCCGAGTAGGATGTCTGTGGAGCGAAGCTTCACGAGACAACGCAAGTTAGCCACCAGTCTGACTGTACGTAAAACTTTACATCAAAACCCGCTTTTACGGTCTCTGCTCGGTCTCTGCTCGGTCTCTGCGGGGTATCTGATTGGGGGTTGGGCGAACAAGCCGACATTGATTTTCAGAGACTTAGGCTTCCCCTGCAAGGCGCATTTCTTCGAGAATCCGTCGCCGATTTTTTGACAAAACCGTAATTTGCTTGTCGTGTGCTATTCGCTGTATTTGCTCAGGAAACGGGCAATCTCGGGATAGAAATCGTTAAGCGTGGGATATTGTTCGCGATGGGTGGAGTAATAGCGGAGGGCGGAAACGACGTCGAGCATCCACGGGAAACCTTGGCTCATTGTTTCATAGTTGAGCATTTTTATAGCAACCTGATTGAAGCCGTTTTCGTAGAAATAGACAATGACAGCGGCCCGGACAAGACTTTCGTTGATAACGATGTGCCAGTCGTCATAGTGCTGCTGCTCCATAGCTGATTGTGAGCGTTGGAAGAGCTTTTGTCCCGCTTCCTGCATAGTCTTCTCATTTTCAGCCTTCTCCAAAAGCGGATTCACAAAGGAGTGATTGAACTCATGGAGCGGGAGACTGCTGTCGAAATTCGGGCGACCTGTTTGAGGGTTC
Organism: uncultured Prevotellaceae bacterium; assembly: GCA_900320435.1. Taxonomy (GTDB): domain Bacteria; phylum Bacteroidota; class Bacteroidia; order Bacteroidales; family Bacteroidaceae; genus Physcousia. Next base: position 2,106 of record ONSH01000078.1, on the reverse strand, counting down.
ATGCAGTAACCACAGACGGCAAACACCTCGCGGGCTTGTCCTGGCAGTTGTCGGCTGGCGCCGTTGTTGGTCGTTCCGTAGGTGAAACCGATGATGATTCGGAACTGCTCCGCAGGTGCAGCGCCGTTATAGAATTGACCGTACCATTCAGGCTTAATGGGAATGATATTTTTATCGTATGCCTGCAGAAAGTCGTTGTAGAACGTCCGGTGTTGCTCGAAGAAATCATGGAAACGTGTGTCCGTATAGAACTTGTTGAGACGCTTGATGAAGTCATCGAGGTCAACGTCCTTCCAGCCTCCGGTGAGTTCATCGCGATTGCCGACAAGCTTCACCTTGCCTTGCTCTGTTTCCAGATGAACCGCCATATTCGTCACCCGATCGTAGGCGATGCCGTTTTTGGCACGGAGCTCTTTGTAGTAGGTGACAGTCGGGTGCTCATGGTATTGTGCAAACCAGGCTTCGGTGTCTTTGGAATACTGACCGGCAAGGTCGTTGCTGAATTCCTGAAATCCCGCCGTGCGCGAGAGGATGCCCATCAGCTCTACGGTCTCCGACACTTCTGACTTGATTTGTGCCGTTGCTGAGATGGCCAGCAGGAAGTTACACAGAAAAATAGTATTTTTGCGGTCGAAAAACACAAAAACGAACCGCAACGCATCAACAAACCATGAACTTCCGTCACATCATTCTGCCGGCAATTCTGCTGGCATCGGCGCTGCACATCGCCGCACAAAACGAAAGCAAAGCCCCTGAAAACAACACCCCCGAAGGCCCCGGATGGCTTTGGGAAATCAGCGGCAACGGCCTGACGCAGACCTCCTATCTCTTCGGTACCTGTCACGGCGAAGGACACAACTTCACTCGGGAAGAAGTGTTCGGCATCAGCGGACTGAACGATGCGATGAACAGTGTGAAGGCCGTGCTTTTCGAAGGAGGTATGAATACTGAGGTTTCCGAAACCGACTCGGCTGCCATTGTTTCCGATCTGAAGAAAATGATGCAATGGATAAAACACCCCGGAGCGGAGTATTTGATGCCGGAGGGAACATACTACAAGCCGCTCTTCGACTCAGTGGCGCATTTCAACGAGGTAAACAAGTTCCTGACCTACCAGATGAAAGATGTCGAATATTGGAAGAAGAACCCGCATTACTGGTTAGCCCGTATGCGATTTTACATGGCTTTTGGCATAAGGCGGGGCACCCCTGTTGACGTTATATTGAAGCAAGAAACTGTCATGCGCGGCATTGAACCGCGATATGTGGAGGCACGAGAACAAATTTCAGGCACTCTTTTTTCAAAGTTTACGGATACTTCGGTCATAGATACGCTGTCGATGAAGGAACAGGTCAAGAGCCTCTATAACATCGTGCATTACATCATTAACAATAAGAGTGTAAATAGTTTTTATGAGGCATTAGCCGATGTCTATTTGAAGAATGACACCTGTATGTTTTGGAAGTTCATGAATGGGGCCGGATATGTGCCCGGTGCAGAATCGAAGGACGACAATAACCACGAAATTCTTCATGACCGAAACATTAAATGGATTCCCGTCATCCGTGAGAACATCACGCAGTGTCCCAGCCTGATTGCCGTCGGCTGCCGCCACCTCATGGGCCCCAGATCCGTCATTGCGTTGCTGCGACGCGAGGGATATACGGTTGAGCCGGTGAAGAAAGAATAATTAGGAACGGACACAAATTAACGTTTGTCCGCAATGTCCGTTATGGCCGTTGAGGAGTGAAACGAAAAAATTGCGCTCCCACGGGGGAAAATTTACGGCCCCACGGGAAACCCCAAAAAACGGGCTCTCTAACTAGGGAAAATTTGTTTTCTAACTAGCGCGCAAATTTTCTCTAACTAGAGCGTAAAAATCGACCTTCCCTCGCGCAAACCTTATTAATATAATAAAAAGGGCGCCTCTGCGGGAGTGGGCAAAATGGCCCCATTTTATGCTATTGAACATAGTATGGAGCCAAAAAAGTGCGAAAAAGGGCCGAATTTGAGGGTAAAAACACTTTTTTTCGAAAAAACTTGTTGAAATATTTGGTGGGTTGGGAAAAAAGGCATACCTTTGCACCCGCATTTGAGAAAGTGCGA
>ONSH01000030.1 GCA_900320435.1 uncultured Prevotellaceae bacterium | reverse complement strand
TACTTTGGAAGAAATGCTTCACAGCGACACCGCTGAGAAGAAGAAAATAGAGAACCGCATCAATGCTGCGGAAGTCGATAACCTGGTACGTTTGTGTCAGAAGGTCTTGGAGCCTTTACGCGCGCACTTTGGCGTACCTATTAAAATCAACAGCGCGTTCCGCTGCAAGGCACTCAATGCTGCCGTTGGCGGAGCGGTCAACAGCTACCACACAAAGGGTAGGGCCGTTGATGACCCTGAAAGGGTCTAATAACACAGGATAGGGGCTCGCCCCTATCGGTATAACCCATACCACCCATAATTATTAGCCCCTTACAGGGGCGTTGGGGATAGGGGTGATCCATTTACACAGGGCCAAGGCCCTGCGCTAGGTTATTTAGCCCTTTCAGGGCACCTGAAACCTGAATCCTGAAACTAGAAAAAGACCGTCGGAGCAATTCCGACGGCCTTTTTTTGTTTGCTTGCTTGCTTGCATTGTTTGCGTGAGCATTTTCGAGTAAGTGAGTGCAGTGTGGAGCTTGTTCCGACACTGCCGAGCGTGAGAAATGTCTATGGAGCGAAGCTTCATGAACAATTTTCACGCAAAAAATAAAGGCGTTTCGAAAAAAATTCACTACCTTTGGGCATTGAAATTGCAGTATCGTGGAAATAATAGCCAAAGCAATGATAAGAAAAGCCGAGAAGCGAGACATCCCCGGACTCAACGCACTGCTCTACCAAGCAGATGCCGTACACCACGCCTTACGGCCCGACCTCTTCAAGAACAACACACCGAAATATGACGAACGGGAGCTGGAAGCCATCATCGGCAGAGAAGACACCCCCGTCTTCGTCTATGACGACGGCAAGATAGAAGGGCACGCCTTCTGCCAAATCACACAGGTGAGAGACCACCGCCTGCTGCAGGACCGCAAGACGCTCTACATCGACGACATCTGCGTGGACGAAACCATGCGCGGACAGCACATCGGCCGGGCGCTCTACGAATACGTGCGCGACTACGCACGCTCGCTCCGATGCGACAGCATCACCCTCAACGTATGGGAAGGCAACGACGGCGCTTATGAATTCTACCGCCGCATGGGCATGAAAGTGCAGAAGACCGGCATGGAAGCCGTGCTGTGAGCTACTCCTCCATCAGCTTGCGATAGCGGGTGCGTTTGGGCTCTTCCAGACCCAGACGCTTGGCCTTGTTGACCTCGTAGTCGCTGTAGTTGCCCTCGAAATAGAACACACGGCCCTCGCCCTCGAAGGCCAGGATGTGCGTGCAGATGCGGTCGAGGAACCAGCGGTCGTGGCTGATGACGACGGCGCAGCCGGCGAAGGCCTCCAGGCCCTCCTCCAGGGCGCGCAGCGTGTTCACGTCGATGTCGTTGGTGGGCTCGTCCAGAAGCAGGACGTTGCCCTCCTGCTTCAGCGCGATGGCCAGATGCAGGCGGTTGCGTTCGCCGCCGGAGAGCACGCCGCACTTCTTCTCCTGATCCGCGCCGCTGAAGTTGAAGCGCGAGAGGTAGGCCCTGACGTTGACGTCCCTGCCGCCCAGGCGGAGGGTCTCATTGCCCTGCGAGACAACCTCGTAGACCGACTTGGAAGGGTCGATGTCCTTGTGCTGCTGGTCCACATAGCTCAGACGCACCGTCTCGCCCACGGAGAAGCTGCCGGCGTCGGGCTGTTCCAGACCCATGATGAGGCGGAAGAGCGTCGTCTTGCCGGCGCCGTTGGGGCCGATGACGCCCACGATGCCGTTGGGCGGCAGCATGAAGTTGAGGTCGGTGAAGAGCGTCTTCTCGGGGAAGGATTTGGCCACATGCTCCGCCTCGATGACCTTGTTGCCCAGACGCGGGCCGTTGGGGATGAAGATCTCCAGCTTCTCCTCCTTCTGCTTCTGCTCCTCGTTGAGCATCATCTCGTAGGAGTTCAGACGCGCCTTGCCTTTGGCCTGACGGGCCTTCGGAGCCATACGCACCCATTCGAGCTCGCGCTCCAGCGTCTTGCGGCGCTTCGAGGCGGTCTTCTCCTCCTGCGCCAGACGCTGGCTCTTCTGCTCCAGCCAGCTGGAGTAGTTGCCCTTCCAGGGGATGCCCTCGCCGCGATCCAGCTCGAGGATCCATTCGGCCACATCGTCGAGGAAGTAGCGGTCGTGGGTGACGGCGATGACGGTGCCCTCGTATTGCTGCAGATGCTGCTCCAGCCAGTCGATGGACTCGGCGTCGAGGTGGTTGGTGGGCTCGTCCAGAAGCAGCACGTCGGGCTTCTGCAGCAGCAGTTTGCACAGGGCCACACGACGGCGTTCACCGCCCGAGAGCGTCGTCACGCTCCAGTCGCCCGGAGGGCAGCCCAGCGCCGCCATGGCGCGCTCCAGCTTGGAGTCCATGTTCCAGGCGTCGGTGGCGTCGATGATGTCCTGCAACTCGGCCTGACGCTGCATCAGCTGGTCCATCTTGTCCGGGTCCTCGTAGTATTCGGGCAGGCCGAACTTGGCGTTGATCTCGTCGTATTCGGCCAGAGCGTCGTAGACGTGCTGCACGCCCTCCATCACGTTTTCCTTCACCGTCTTCTCCTCGTTGAGGGGAGGATCCTGCGGCAGATAGCCCACGGAATAGCCCGGGCTCCAGACGACGTTGCCCTGATACTGCTGGTCGAGGCCGGCGATGATCTTCATCAGCGTGGATTTGCCGGCGCCGTTGAGACCGATGATGCCGATCTTCGCGCCGTAGAAGAAGCTGAGATAAATGTTCTTGAGCACCTGTTTCTGGTTCTGCTGGATGGTCTTGCTCACACCCACCATCGAGAAGATAATCTTCTTGTCGTCCACTGTAGCCATAAGGATGTCTGTTTTTTGTTTTCGCCGCAAAGATACAAAAAATAATTGAAAGAGGAAAGGTTGGTCCCTGAAAATTATTAATTTGCCTTCCGACTGCCCTTGACTTTCTCTTTACAAAAAGCAGGCCAAACAGCGCCTCTGCTCGGGCTCTGCCCGGTCTCTGCGGGGTCTCTGATTGAGGTCAGGGCGAACAGGCCGACGCTGATTTTCAGGTATTTATCCTGCGAAAAAATCGGAGCGTTTATACGTGTTTCTAAATCCGATTTGTTGACAAAACGACATCATTTAACGAACCTTTTGACAAATTCTTTGGGAATTTAACGCTGTTTTCTCAAAAAAATCGCTCAGAAAATTTGCAGAAACAGAAAAAAGTTGTACTTTTGCAATGTCTCCACGCCGATGGTGCTTTACAGAAGCGGCCGGGAAAAGCCAGAGGGAAGCGTTCCTGAAGGTGCAAGCGGGACACCATATATGGAAAAGGCGTATATCACGCGCTTTGTTCTTGACTCACTGAAAGCGTAGGAAACTCTCATAATCCGTCAACGAACACAAGCAACGGTAGACGCCCATGGGTATGTTGATAAACACCACATACAGATGCCGTCTTTATTCCCTGATGCGGAATAAAGCAGCATACTGAGTGTGTGCGTTTGACATATCGGCGTGGGGTCGTAGTTGCTCGTTCTGACGGATTGGGCAATCCTACGGCCTCAGTGAGTGGAGCGGGCAACGGATAGTCTCCACGCTTTTTTTGCATTTGAACATCAGAGACATCATCGGTCTCATCAGTATTTTAACAAGCAAAGGTATTGTATTGTGAAGGATCATTGGTTGACTATTATTAATCAGAGGAACGCGACCATGCTGACGGCATGCGACCGGAACGCCGTTGGCAACATCGTGATTCCCGAAGGCGTCACCGTCATCGGGGAAAGGGCTTTTGCCAAGTGCGAGGATTTGACCTCGGTGACGATCCCCGAGAGCGTCACCGAAATTGGAGCGGAGGCTTTCGATAGCTGCTTCCGCCTGAAATCCATTGAGATCCCCCAGAGCGTCGTCACCATCGGCGACAGAGCCTTCGAGGGCTGCTGGGGGATGAAGTCCCTCACGCTGACAGAAGGCCTCAAGGTCATCGGCAGTAAAGCCTTCGAAAGTTGTTGGGGCCTCTCCTCACTGACGGTTCCAGGCAGCGTCGGCGAAATCGGCGAAGCGGCCTTCAAGAGTTGCGTCCATATGAAGAGCCTGACACTCTCGGAGGGCGTTCGCACCATCGGCGATCGGGCCTTCATGATGTGCAGAGGACTGGCGTCCGTGAGCCTTCCCGAGAGCCTGACCACGATTGGCGAGGAGGCATTCACCAAATGCGATTCGCTGGACAGCCTGACCATTCCCGAAAGCGTCGGCCAAATCGGCATCAGAGCCTTTGAATGGTGCAGCAGCCTGAAATCCGTGAAACTGCCTTCGGGTCTGAGCAGCATCAGCGAAGAGATGTTCAAAAACTGCGCCCAACTGAGCGACATCACGATTCCCGAGAGCGTGACGAAGATCGGCGTGAGCGCCTTCCAAAACTGCAAGGGCCTGAAGACCGTCAACATACCCAAGAGCGTCACCGACATCGGCTGCGGCGCCTTCATCTGGTGCGAAGGTCTGAACTCCGTCGTCATTCCCGGCAACGTGAAATCCGTGGGCGAAGTGGCCTTCTCGGGCTGCAGCGGCCTGAGCGATCTGACCATTTCCGAAGGCGTCGCCGTCATCGGCGACTATGCCTTCGAGCGCTGCCAAAGCCTCACTTCGGTGACGATCCCCGAGAGCGTCACCCTCGTCGGCGACGGTGCTTTCTCCGCCTGCTCACGTCTGACCTCCATCACCGTCCCCGCAGGCATCACCGTCGGCAAATCGGCCTTCGGCAATCACGACCCTCTGGCCCGCACCGACCGCGAAGACAACCCGAAGGACAGCGACCGCTCCGGCACGTTCTTCAAGAGGATCTTCAGACGCAAGAGAAACTCGTGAGGCGCTAAAATTTTTACTGCTTGCCCCCTAGTTCCCTAACTGGAGAATTTTTACTCCCCAGTTAGAGAATTTTTTCTCCCCCGTTGGGGAACAAAAAACAATTTCTTAACGGCCCGCCCTCCACTGTCAATTATTTTTCGTATCTTTGCGCCCGAAAGACAACACACGACAACATACTACCCGCAACAATGAACACAAAAATGCTGAAAATGGTCGCCATAGGCGCCATGATGACCGGCGCCCTGACAGCCAGCGCACAAGAAGAGGTGACACCCAAGACCGACTCGCTGCAGACCCTCGTAGTGACCGGCACGCGACAGGCCGTCGACAGCCGGCTGCTGCCCTACACCGTGACGTCGATCGGCCGGGAGACCCTCACCGAACAGTATCGCCCCTCCGTGCTCCCCACCGTGATGGAGCAGACGCCCGGCCTCTTCCTGACCTCGCGCGGCGTGATGGGCTACAGCGTCTCCACCGGAGCCGCCGGCGCGATGAAGATACGCGGCGTGGGCGGCGGAGCACAGCTGATGGTGCTCATCGACGGACAACCCCAATACGCCGGACTGATGGGCCACCCCGTCGCCGACGCCTATCAGACGATGATGGCCGAACGCGTGGAGGTGATCCAGGGACCGGCCTCGATGCTCTACGGCTCGGGCGCCATGGGCGGCGTGCTTAACATCGTCACCCGACAGGCCGAGCGCGACACCGTCATACGCGACGTGCAGCTGCAGGGCGGCTCCTACGGCACCTTCGCCGGAGAAGCTTCGGAGCTGTGGCGCAAAGGCCGCTTCTCGGGCAATGCCGGACTGCAATACCAAAGCACCTCGGGCCACAGAGACAACGCCCTGTTCCGTCAGTACGGCGGATTCGCCAAGCTGGGCTACGACATCTGCAGGAACTGGACGGTGAAGGGCGACGTCAACCTGACCCACTTCGACGCCGAGAATCCCGGCCCCGAAACGGCACCCCTCATCGACTGCGAAGCCAACATCACACGCGGTCTGGCCTCCGTCTCGCTGGAGAATCACTACAAGCGCTGGAACGGCGTCGTACGCGGCTACTACGACTGGGGCTACCACCACATCGACGACGGCCACACCGCAGCCGAAACGCCCCGACAGAACTGGTATGAGCAGAAAGACTTCATCGGCGGCCTCACGGCCTACGAGACCGCACAGCTGTGGAAGGGCAGCCTCGTGACGCTGGGACTCGACTGGCAGCACTTCGGCGGTTCGGCCTGGAACGAAGACAAGGTCAACGGCGCCCGCACCTATCTCACCAAGGGCGACGACGGACGGCCGACCACATGGCAGAAGCAGGACGAAGTGGGCGTCTATCTCGACCTGCGCCAGCATCTGGCCTCGTGGCTCACGCTCGACGCCGGAGCGCGCTACGACTGGCACAGCGTCGTCGGCGCACAGTGCATCCCGCAGGGCGGACTCGCCTTCCACGTGACCAAGAGCGCCGACATCAAGGCCTCCGTCTCCAAGGGCTTCCGCGCCCCCACGCTGCGCGAGATGTATATGTTCCCGCCCTCCAACACCGATCTGGAGCCCGAGAAGATGATGAACTACGAGATCTCCTACACGCAGCGCCTCTGGGATAAGGGCACCGTGGGCGCCAACGTCTTCTTCATCGACGGCGACAACCTCATCACCGTCGTGCGCACGGGCGGACGGCCCCGCAACATGAACACGGGCGACTTCCGCAACTGCGGCATCGAGGTGTTCGGCAACTACCGCTTCACGCCCCGCTGGAAGCTGACGGCCAACTACGCCTATCTCCACCAGAGCAACCCCGTAGAGGGTGCGCCCGAGCACAAGCTCTTCATCTCCGGCGCCTACACCCATCCCCGCTGGGGCGCCCTCGTGAGCGTGCAGCACATCAACGGACTCTATCTCACGCCCGGAGAAGACGCACCGCAGGAGCAATACACCCTGGTGAATCTCGACGCCCACTACAACATCGCCCTCGACAAGGCCAAGGGCCTCGGCGGCCGTCTGCTCACCGTCTTCGTCAAAGGCGAAAACCTGCTGGCACAGAGCTATCAGACCTATCTGGGCTACTACATGCCCCGCGCCACCGTCTTCGGCGGCGTAAGGCTGCGCCTCTAATCCCCTCTCGCTCATGGGACAATACTGGACACGAAAAGGCGATCAGGAGGACCTAGACGAGAAGACCGTCTGCCCCTGGACGGAATTCATAGGCAACGGCGACAAGAGCCGCACCCTGCCCCACTACCGCGTGGTCTGCGCCGTCGTCGTCGACGGGGGCCGCATCCTCTGCATGCAGAAGCCCCGCACGCGCTACGCCTACACCTCGCTCCACTGGGAGTTTCCCGGCGGCAAGATAGAAGAGGGCGAGACGCCCCAGGAGGCGCTGCGCCGCGAACTGCGCGAGGAGATGGACTACGAGGTGGAGGTGGGCGACTTCGTCGGCGAGGTGCGCCACACGTATCCCGACTTCTCCATCACGCTGACGGCCTACAGATGTACCGCCCCGTCGCGGACGTTCACGATGAAGGAGCACGCCGACGCACGCTGGTGCACCAAAGAAGAAATGAAGGATTTGCCCTGGTGTGAGGCCGACTGGCCCCTAATCGACCTGCTCTGAGGTACCGTAGAGCCCTCGGGAGAGGATGTAGTCCAGCACACGGGGAGAAAGCATCGAAGCAGCCTCATCGGGCGCCTCGGTCAGAGCGCGCCGAATGGCGGTGCTGGAGATTTCGTAAGTCGGCGCTCCGGCGGCAATGACAACCTCCTTGGCCTCGGGAAAATCCGTCGGCCCCTCCTCCACCGGAGAACCTTCGCGCGGATAGACCACCACACGGAACTCGCGCAGGATGTCCTCCCAGCAGCGCCAGCGGCGGAAGCGGCACCAGTTGTCCGAGCCGATGATGAGCGAGAACTCATGCTCCGGCCACTCCCGGCGCAGACGCCGCAGCGTTAGGACGGTGTAGCTCGGGCGCGGCATATCGTCCTCAATGGTGGATACGGAGAGAGAGTCATGACCCTCTACGGCCAGACGGAGCATCGCCAAACGGTCGTCGTCGGAGGCCAGAAGCGAAGCCTCCGCTGCCTTGAGCGGATTGAGCGGACTGCGCACCATCCAGACGGCATCCACCACCCCCTCCTGCACAAACCACTCGGCCAGAGCAATGTGGCCCCTGTGGACGGGATTGAACGAACCGCTGAAGATGCCGACTCTCATGCGCGCGTAATACTATTAGGTTTAAAGCGTGAGGCCCTCGCGACTGATGATGGCCTCGATGCGCTGCAGCTGGTCGGAAGAGAAATCCGGGCCCTCGATGCTGCGCAGGTTGTCCTCCAGCTGACGCACGGAAGAGGTGCCGAGAATCACGCTGGTGACGCGCTCGTCGGAGAGCAGCCACTGGATGGCCATCTGGGCCAGACTCTGTCCGCGCTCCCCGGCAATGAGCGAGAGCTCGCGCGCCGCCTCCACACGCTCCGCTGTGACCTGCGTGCGCTGCAGGAAACCGCTGTCTTTGGCCGCACGGCTGCCCTCGGGGATGCCGTTGAGATACTTGCCCGTAAGCAGGCCCTGAGCCAACGGCGAGAAGCAGATGAAGCCACTGCCCTCGCGGGCGGCCAGATCGAGATTGGGGCGCGCCAGCGTGTTGAACATCGAGGCGCGATACTGACTCACCAGGCAGGGCGTGTCGTGCTCGCGCAGATAGTCGTAGCAGCGCTGCTGCAGTTCCAGCGGATATTTGGAGATGCCGACATAGAGCGCCTTGCCGCTGCGCACCAGGTCCACCAGCGCCTGCATGGTCTCCTCAACGGGCGTGACGCCGTCGTAGCGGTGGCTGTAGAAGACATCGACATAGTCCAGCCCCATGCGCCGCAGGCTCTGGTCGCAGGAGGCGATGATGTTCTTGCGCGAAGAGCCCGTGCCGTAGACGCCGGGCCACATGTCGTGACCGGCCTTGGAGGTGATCAGCATCTCGTCGCGATGCGCCGAGAGATGACGCTTGAGGATGCGGCCGAAATTCTCCTCCGCACTGCCCGGCACGGGGCCGTAGTTGTTGGCCAAATCGAAGTGGCATATGCCGCTGTCGAAAGCCTTGAGCAGCATCGCTTCGGCCACGGAGAAGTCGTCCACACTGCCGAAATTGTGCCACAGGCCCAAAGATAGAACCGGAAGCTGCACGCCGCTGGCGCCGCAATATCTGTAGATCATAACTCAGGATTTTGGGGCGTCCGCCTCGCCGGAGAACAGACGCCGGTATTCACTTTCAAAATTGGGGGTAAAGAAGCCCTTGCCCATCTGAGCGAGAATCTCCTCGCGCGAGAAGAAACGGCCGCCGTCGGTCTCGGCACTCGGCGAGAGCGCTGCGTCCCACGTCAGACGGTGGGCATAGACGAGCTCGCGCTCACGCTCGCTGGTGAAGACATAGGTGTCCAGGCGCTCCACCGTCGCCTCGCTGATGTCGATGCCCAGCTCCTCGAGCGTCTCGCGGCGAAGGGCCATCTCCACGTTTTCGCCCAGGTCGATGTGGCCGCCGACGGCAGTGTCCCAGCGTCCGGGCTGGATGTCCTTCCACTCGGGGCGCTTCTGCAGATAGAGCTCCCCGCGGGCGTTGAACACATGGAGATGCACCACCGGATGCAGCAGCATGGAGCCGCCGTGGCACTCGCCGCGCGTGGCCGCTCCCGTGATGTTACCCTGCTCGTCCACAACGGGAAACATCTCCTCCTGATTGTCGTGTGCTGTCGCTACCATAGGGAAGACTATATTTCAAAGGTCATGCCGTCATAGGCCAGATGGATGCCCTCCGGGAGCCACGACTCCTCGTAGTCGTAGAGGCCGATGTCGTGGCACATGTGGATGAGATACGTCGGCTGGTCGCCTATCCAGCGGGCCACACGCGAAGCCTGCTCAATGGTCTGATGGCTGTGGTGGGGACGATGGCGAAGGCCATTGATGACAAGAAGCTTGACGCCGCGCAGGACGCTGAGTTGCTCCTCGGTGGCCGTCTTCATGTCGGTGACGTAGCCCAGATCGCCGATGCGGAAGGCCAGGATGGGCAGTTTGCCGTGCATCACCTCCAGCGCCGTGACGGGAATGTCGCCCACGGTGAAGCGATCGCCGGGTGCCGTTTCCAACAACTTCAGGCGGGGTACACCCGGATAGGGATGCTCGGCAAAGCAGTAGGGAATACGTTCCTTGAGATGCTGGCAGGAATAGGCATTGGCGTAGAGCGGAATCTCGTGGGCATAGCTCAACGGACGCAAGTCGTCGATGCCGCCCACGTGGTCGTAGTGCTCGTGGGTGATGAGCACGGCGTCGATGCGCCCCAGATCCGCTCTGGGCCAGTTGCTCTTCTCCGGAGGCCAGTCGCCGTGAAAATCGACGGAGGTCAGCTGCTGACGGATGTCCGGACCGCAATCCACAAGGAGATTGGTCGTCTCCGTCTGGATCAGGGCGCAACAGCGCAGATGGTGGTCGCGCGGATCGCTGCTCTTACAAACGGGACACTGGCACCCAATCACGGGGGTGCCGCAACTGGTGCCAGTGCCTAGGAGTGTTACTTTCATTGTCTGTGCCCTCCCCCGATGAGGGAGGAGGGAAATGAGGTCTAATCGGCCAGCTTGGCGCAGATGAACTCGCGGTTGAGGCGGGCAATGTTGCTGATGCTCTCACACTTGGGGCAAACGGCTTCGCAGGCACGCGTGTTGGTGCAGTTGCCGAAGCCCAGCTCGTCCATCTTGGCCACCATGGCCTTGGCGCGCTTGGCAGCCTCCACCTGACCCTGAGGCAACAGAGCCAACTGGGACACCTTGGAGCTGACGAAGAGCATGGCGGAGCCGTTCTTACAAGCCGCTACGCAAGCGCCGCAGCCGATGCAGGTGGCGCAGTCCATAGCCTCATCGGCAGCCTCCTTGGAGATGAGGATGGCGTTGGCGTCCTGAGCCTGTCCGGCACGGATGGAGGTGTAGCCGCCGGCCTGGATGATCTTGTCGAAGGCGTTGCGATCCACCATGCAGTCCTTGATGACGGGGAAGCCGGCTGAGCGCCAGGGCTCCACGGTGATGGTCTCGCCGTCCTTGAAGCGACGCATGTAGAGCTGACAGGTGGTGGCGCCGCGCTCGGTCTTGCCGTGCGGCGTGCCGTTGATGTAGAGCGAGCACATGCCGCAGATGCCCTCACGACAGTCGTGATCGAAGACGAAAGGCTCTTTGCCCTCGCTGATGAGCTCCTCGTTCATGATGTCAAGAGCCTCCAAGAAGCTGGTGTCGTCGGGGATGTTCTTCAACACATGCGTATCGAAATGACCCTTTTCCTTGGGGCCGTTCTGCTTCCAGAACTTAATTGTAACAGTCAAATTCTTTGCCATTGTTTTATACGGTTTAAGGGTCAATTACTTCTTGTAGTTACGCTGCTGCACCTTGATGATCTCGTAGTTGAGCGGCTCCTTGATGAGCTCGGGCTTCGTCTCGTCGTCCTTCTGGTACTCCCAGCAGCCGACATAGAAGAAGTTCTTGTCATCACGCTTGGCCTCACCCTCTTCGGTCTGATGCTCCTCGCGGAAGTGACCGCCGCAGCTCTCCTCACGATGGAGGGCGTCCTGAGCCACCAGTTCACCCATGAGGATGAAGTCTCTCAGATGGATGGCCTTGTCGAGCTCGACGTTGAGACCTTCCTTGGATCCGGGGATGAAGAGGTTGGTGTTGAACTCCTGACGGAGGTTCTTCAACAGCTTCAGACCTTCCTCCAGGCCTTCCTTCGTGCGACCCATACCCACGTGCTCCCACATGATGTGGCCCAGCTCCTTGTGTATGCTGTCCACGGAACGCTTGCCCTTGATGTTCATCAGGCGGTCGATCTCGGCGTTGACAGCCTTCTCGGCAGCCTCAAACTCGGGCAGATCGGTGGACAGGCGGGGCCAGATGTCCTGGTCGGCCAGATAGTTCTGGATGGTGTAAGGCAACACGAAATAGCCGTCGGCCAAACCCTGCATCAGGGCGCTGGCACCGAGACGGTTGGCACCGTGGTCGGAGAAGTTGCACTCGCCGATGGCAAACAGACCGGGAATGGAGGTCTGCAGCTCGTAGTCCACCCAAACGCCACCCATCGTGTAGTGAATGGCGGGGAAGATCATCATGGGCTTGTAGTACTTCACACCATTAATCTCCTTACCGAAGTCGCCGGGGTAAACGTCGGTGATCTCTTCGTACATATCAAAGAGGTTGCCGTAGCGCTGCTTCATGGCATCCAGACCCAGGCGGTTGATGGACTCGGAGAAGTCCAGGAACACAGCCAGGCCGGTGTTGTTCACACCGAAGCCCTTGTCACAACGCTCTTTGGCAGCACGGGATGCCACGTCACGGGGCACCAGGTTGCCGAAGGCGGGATAGCGGCGCTCCAGATAGTAGTCACGGTCTTCCTCGGGAATATCCCAAGCCTGAATCTCTCCCTTTTGGAGTTTCTTTGCGTCCTCCAGTTTCTTGGGCACCCAGATACGACCGTCGTTACGCAGCGACTCGGACATCAGCGTCAGCTTGGACTGCTTGTCGCCGTGAACGGGGATACAGGTGGGGTGAATCTGCACGTAAGAGGGATTGGCCATATAGGCGCCCTTACGGTAGCACTGGATGGCTGCGGTGCAGTTGCAACCCATAGCGTTGGTGGAAAGGAAGTAAGCGTTGCCGTAACCGCCGGTGGCAATCACCACTGCGTTGGCGGAGAAGCGCTCGAGCTTACCGGTCACCAGGTTCTTGGCAATGATACCGCGAGCACGGCCGTCGATGATGACAACATCCTCCATCTCGTAGCGGGTGAAGAGCTTCACCTTGCCCTTCTGCACCTCCTTGGACAGACTGGAGTAGGCACCCAGAAGGAGCTGCTGACCGGTCTGACCCTTGGCGTAGAAAGTACGGCTCACCTGAGCGCCGCCGAAAGAACGGTTGGCCAGCATGCCGCCGTATTCACGGGCGAAAGGAACACCCTGAGCCACGCACTGGTCGATGATGTTGTTGCTGACCTCGGCCAGACGGTAAACGTTGGCCTCACGGGCACGATAGTCGCCGCCCTTCACGGTGTCGTAGAAGAGACGGTAAACGCTGTCGCCGTCGTTCTGGTAGTTTTTGGCAGCATTGATACCGCCCTGTGCAGCGATGGAGTGTGCACGGCGGGGCGAGTCCTGAATGCAGAAGTTATATACATTGAAGCCCATCTCGGCCAACGAGGAGGCGGCGCTGGCGCCTGCCAGTCCGGTACCCACAACGATGACGTCGAGCTTCAGTTTGTTCTTGGGGTTGACGAGGCGCTGGTGAGCCTTATAGTTAGTCCACTTCTCAGCGATCGGTCCCTCGGGGATTCTTGAATCTATAGTTTTTGCCATTGTCTTGAACATTTGAACGGTTGAACTCTTCTATTACACACAGGGGCAGCCGGCAGGAGCTGCACATACCTCCTGATAGTCGCTCGGAACATAACCGGCGCAGAAGGCTACGGCCACAGCCATGAACATCAGGATGACGATGGTGCTGTAGACAAAGCCGATGGCACGCCAGCGGTTGAACCAAATCTTGCCGCTCACGCCCAACGTCTGCATGGCGGACCACATGCCGTGGGTCAGATGGAACCACAGGGCAATCAGCCACACGATGTAGATGCAGGTATACACCGGGCAGGAGAAGGTGTTGACGATGTGATACACACCGTTGGTGGCCAGAGCGACGGCGGCCTCATCCGTACCGATAAGCTCGGCGGCCATCATGTTCCACCAGAAATTGTACAGGTGGAGGCACATGCCGAGAATCACGATGACGCCCAGCACGAACATGTTCTGGGAGGCCCACTCCACCTTGCCGGGCTTGTCGGTCACGGCATAGGAGTCGGTGCCGCGCGCACGGCCATTCTGCACCGTGAGGATGATGGCAAAGATGAAGTGCAATGCCACCAACACAGCCAGGCCGACAGTTGCAGCCACAGCATACCAGTTACTGCCCAGCATCTCACAAATCCAATTGTAGCCCTCGGCACTGATGAGAGCCACCACATTCATGGATGCATGGAAGGTCAAAAACAGGATGAGTGCAAGGCCCGTTACGGACATTACCACTTTCCTTCCGATTGATGAATCAATTAACCACATAGGATTTCGTTTTTAATTATTGTGTTATTTGTTGATAATTTTCCTTTAATCTATCATCATTTTTGGGTATTTCCCCAGGCAAATATATAAAAAGTTTAAGAGTTGAGGGACGTCAGGGGTGAGTTTTTTTGCTTTTTTTTAAAATAATAGGTATTTTTGCAGTCGTAAGAGAGCGTTTTAAATGGAATTCTCCTATGATGTCATAGTAATTGGAGGCGGACACGCCGGTTCGGAAGCCGCCTGCGCCTCCGCGCGCTTGGGAGCACGCACATGTCTCATCACCATGGACATGAACAAAATTGCCCAAATGTCGTGCAACCCGGCCGTAGGAGGAATAGCCAAAGGACAGATCGTAAGAGAAATCGACGCTCTCGGCGGGCACACGGGAGAAGTGACCGACGCCACCGCCATCCAGTTTCGCATGCTCAACCGCTCCAAAGGCCCCGCCATGTGGAGTCCGCGCAGCCAGTGTGACAGAGGTAAATTCATCTGGAAATGGCGCGAGGTGCTGGAAAACCAAAGCAACCTCGACATCTGGCAGGACCAGGCCGTCGAACTGTGTGTAAAAACGCTACCGGACGGAAGCCCCGTCGTCTGCGGCGTGCGCACCCTGCTCGATGTCAGCTTCAAAGCGTCCTGCGTCGTCATCACCGCCGGCACATTCCTCAACGGCCTGATGCATATAGGGCGCACCAAGATTCCCGGCGGACGATGTGCGGAGCCGGCCGCCCTTCACCTGACGGAAAGCATCACCCGCCACGGGATACGGCAGGGACGCATGAAGACAGGTACTCCGGTCCGCATTGACGGACGCTCGGTACACTTTGACGAGATGGAGCAGCAGCCGGGCAACGAAGATTTCCACAAGTTCTCCTTTATGGGACAGCGGCGCCCTCTGCCGCAACTGCCCTGCTGGATTACCTACACCAACCCCAAGGTGCATGAACGGCTGCGCTCCGCCCTACCCGACTCTCCCCTCTTCAACGGACAGATACAAAGTGTGGGGCCGCGCTATTGTCCGAGCATCGAGACCAAGTTGGTCACCTTTGCCGACAAAGATCAGCACCAACTGTTTTTGGAGCCGGAAGGCACCGACACCCGGGAATATTATCTCAACGGATTCTCCTCCTCACTGCCCATTGACGCCCAAATAGAGGCTCTGAAGGAAATTCCCGCTTTCAGAGACCTGAAAGTTTACCGCCCGGGCTACGCTATCGAATATGACTATTTCGACCCCACCCAGCTTCACCACACGCTGGAGTCCAAAGTGATCGGCGGTCTGTTCCTGGCCGGTCAGGTCAACGGCACGACGGGCTATGAGGAAGCTGCCGGACAAGGTCTGATTGCCGGTCTGAATGCCGCCCTCCGCAGTGCGGCTGCCGGCAGCGGAGCGGCGCCCAAAACATTCACTCTCGCCCGCGACGAAGCTTACATCGGCGTGCTGATTGACGACCTCGTCACCAAAGGCGTTGACGAGCCCTACCGTATGTTCACTTCAAGGGCCGAATACCGCATCCTCCTGCGTCAGGACGATGCCGACCGTCGCCTCACGGAGCGGGGTTTCGAGATTGGCGCCGTCAACAGAAACCGCCTTCAGCACTGGCTCTCCAAGAAGGAGGAAATCGACCGCATCATCTCCTTCACCCAAGACTTTTCCGTAAAGAGAGAACGCATCAATCCCCACTTGGAGCAGCTGGGCACAACACCACTGGAAAGAGGCTGCCGACTGTACACTCTTTTAGCGCGTCCTCAGCTCAGTCTCAAGAACTTGGCACCGGCCATTCCTCAGCTTGCTGCGCTGATTGTCCACATCGGGGACCGACGCGAGGAGACGCTGGAAGCCGCCGAGGTAATGATTAAATATGAGGGATATATCCGAAGAGAAAGAGAGTTCGCCGACAAGATGCACCGCTTGGAAGACATCCGCATAGACGGGCACTTCGATTACAGCGCCCTGCAGTCCCTCTCTACGGAGGCGCGGCAAAAGTTGGAGCGCATCCGTCCGATCTCTATCGGCCAGGCATCACGTATTCCCGGGGTGTCTCCCTCCGACATCAATGTCTCGGGCGCTAGTGTTCCACGTGAAACATTTACCACATTAAAAAATAAAATACCTATGAACAACAAGACACTTTTGGAAAACCTGAGATGTATCCCGGACTTCCCCAGAAAGGGCATCAACTTTCGTGATGTAACAACTTTGTACAAAAACGCGGAGTGCATGCAGATCATGCTGGACGAAATGTATGAGTTATATAAAGATAAAGGCATCACAAAAATCGTCGGTGTGGAGAGCCGCGGCTTCATTATGGCCGCAGCTTTGGCGGGACGCCTGAAGGCCGGTGTCGTGTTGGCAAGAAAGCCGGGAAAGCTCCCCGCTACGGTCATCAAGGAATCCTTCTCCAAGGAATACGGCGTGGACACCGTCGAGATGCATCTGGACTCCATTGACGAGAATGACGTGGTATTGATCCACGACGACTTGCTGGCCACCGGAGGCACCGCCAAAGCCACCTGGAAGCTGGTAAATCAATTCCATCCCAAAAAAATCTACATGAACTTCATCATCGAGATTACTGACGAAGGACTTCACGGGCGCGACCTGTTTAAGGGATTGGTAGACGTCACTACTTTGATGGTCATTTGATCACCGTTACGACGAAAACAAACACTCTCCAATGACCTCGGAAGAGAACGCCGAACGACAGAAAAGATTGAAGGGCGTCGTGGCATCGTTGCCCGAGAAGCCCGGCTGCTATCAATATCTGGACGATGGCGGCACCATTATCTATGTGGGTAAGGCCAAAAACCTGAAGAGGCGAGTCTCCAGTTATTTCAACAGGGAACACGATTCACGCAAAACGGCCATTCTCGTTTCCAAGATACACGACATA
>ONSH01000077.1 GCA_900320435.1 uncultured Prevotellaceae bacterium | reverse complement strand
TATCAGGCTTGAGGGCAGCAGCCACAGCGTCAGGTCCACCATGGCCTTCACGCCGCCGATTACGCCGGCCACAGAGGCAAACGCTCCTGCCAGCACAAAAATGCAGAGCATGAGGAGCACGTTCTTACGCGACTCCGTTATCAGACCGGATTTTCTCACATGCCGCGCAGCAGGTTGTAGAGCTTGGTGCTGACGGGGCCGGGCTTGCCGTCCTTCGAGATCACGAAGCTCTTCTTCTCCTCCAGGTCGTCAATCTTGCGGATGGGCGAGATCACGGCTGCCGTGCCGCAGGCACCGGCCTCTTCGAAGGTGGCCAGCTCGTCCTCGGGGATTTGACGGCGCTCTACCTTCAGGCCCAGGTCTTCGGCCAGCTGCATCAGGCTCTTGTTGGTGATGGAGGGCAGGATTGAGGTGGACTTGGGGGTGATGTAGGTGTTGTCCTTGATGCCGAAGAAGTTGGCGGCACCGCACTCGTCCATGTATTTCTTCTCCTTGGCGTCCAGGTAGAACTCGCAGGCGTAGCCCAGATCGTGGGCCATCTTGTTGGCGCGCAGCGATGCGGCGTAGTTGCCGCCCACTTTGTAGATGCCGGTGCCCAGAGGAGCCGAACGGTCGAACTCGCGGATGATGACGTAGTCGTTGCACGAGAAGCCGCCCTTGAAGTAGGGGCCTACGGGCGTGGCGAAGATCATGAAGAGATACTCCGTGGCGGGATGCACGCCCACCTGTGCGCTGATGCCGATGAGCAGCGGACGGATGTAGAGCGTGGCGCCGGTCTCATAGGGCGGGATGAAGCGCTCGTTGAGGCGCACCACCTGATCGACCATCTCGTTGAAGCGCTCTGTGGGCAGCTCGGGCATGAGGATGCCGCGACAGGTGCTCTGCAGACGTGCGGCGTTCTCGTCGCTGCGGAACACGCGCACCTTGCCGTCGGGGCAGCGATAGGCCTTCAGGCCCTCGAAGGCCTCCTGGCCGTAGTGCAGACAGGTGGCTGCCATGTGCATGGGGATGGTCTCCTCGCTGCTTACTTCGATTTCGCCCCACTGGCCGTTGCGGTAGTAGCAGCGTACGTTATAGTCTGTCTTTCTGTAGCCGAAACCGAGGCTACTCCAATCTATTTGTTCCATATCTTTATGTTTTTTACATTATCAGGCGCAAAAATACAAAATTCGCGTGAAACGGCGCGCACTTCTCACTAATTATTATCAAGAATCCCGTCGATTTTCTCCTCCACGGCCTGCAATTTCTCTTTACAGAGCTTGAGCAGCGCCTCTGCGGCCTGCAGTTTCACCGACATTTCGTCCACGGGCACGCGCCCCTCTTCCAGCTCTCTGGCTATCGCCTCCAGCTTCTCTATGGCTTCTTCGTATTTCACCCTTAATTATCAATTATCAATTGTCAATTATCAATTATCAATTTTCACTATAGTGTTCACGGTGGAGTAAATCTCTCCCGAGGCGAGCCTCGTGGTGACGATCTCGCCTTCGCGCAGGTCGCTGACGTCGCGCACCAGACGGCCGGCACAGGTCGTGATGCTGTAGCCGCGCTCCAACAGCAGCTGCGGGTCGAGGCTGCGGAGCCGCTGTGCCGTCAGCTCCAGCCGGTGGTGCAGGCGCTCGAAGTGGCGGCGGGCCGCTGCGGGCAGCCTTTCGCCCACGAGGTCCATGCGGTGATGCTCCTGCAGGAGCCGCGTGCGCACGCTCTGGGGGATGCGCCGGCGCAGGTCTTCCAGGAGCGCCAGCTCTCCGGCCTGCCGTTCGATGAGGAAGGCGGCCACGGCGGTGGGCGTCTTCAGCGAGAGGTGCGCCACGTGGTCGAGCACCGTCTCGTCCCTCTCGTGACCGATGCCCACGATGACGGGCAGCGGACACTGTGCGATGCACGAGGCCAGGGCGTAGTGGTCGAAGTCGCTCAGGTCGGCCGTCGCGCCGCCGCCGCGGATGATCACCACGCAGTCGAACTCGCGGCTGTCGATTTCCGTCAGCTGCGCGATGATGCTCTCGGGGGCCTGCGCTCCCTGCATCAGGGCGGGAAAGAGCTTCGTGCGGAAGGCCAGGCCGTATTCGTTGCCGTGCAGCTGGTCTTCGAAGTCACCCAGCCCGGCGGCCGTCGGCGATGAGATCACGGCGATGCGCTGCACGAGGCGCGCCAGGGGGAGCGCCCTGTTGTCGTTCAGGATGCCGTCCTCCTCCAGCTGGCGCAGGATTTCGCGGCGGCGCTGCATCTGGTCGCCCAGGGTGTAGCGGGCGTCGATGTCCTGCACGTTGAGGCTGTATCCGTAGGCTTCGTGGAAGCCCACCTCCACCAGCAGGCGCAGCCGGAGTCCGGCGTGGAGCGTCTGCCCCGACTCCTTCTGGAAGCGCATCGAGAGCAGCTGCCAGTTGCGGGCCCACACGGTGATGCGGGCGCGCGCCGCCACGACGCCTTCTTCGGTCTTCTCCACCAGTTCGCCGTAGTAGTGGCCTCCGCCGCCCACGCGGCCTTCATACAGCTCGCCCTCCACCCAGAGGGGTTCCGGGAAACTGTCTCCGATGACCGAGGCGGCGATGTGGTTGAGTTCGTAGAGTCTCATGTTTGGGGCGCTCTTTCGGGACAAAATTATGAAAAAAGAGCGAAATAGCCGAAAAACACCGCCTTCCATCCCCTCTTTCTTCACTTTTTGCACTATCTTTGCCCCGAATACCTAACACACACATCTCATGAAAAAGCTCTTTCCCCTCTTTGCGGCCCTGCTCCTGACGCTGGGGCTTGCAGCCCAGACCTCGCCGCTTGACGAGATTCAGCGCAACGTGCTCCTCTCGGCCTCTCAGTATACGGCCTATGTGGACCCTGCGCCCGACTATCAGCTCACCCCCGCACCCAAGGGCTACGAACCCTTCTACCTCACCCACTACGGCCGCCACGGCTCCCGCTGGCTCATCCGTCCGGCGCAGTATACCGACGTGACGGACGTCCTCGAGCGCGCCCATCAGCAGGGGGCGCTCACGACTCGCGGTGAGGAGCTTTGGGCCGCGCTCTCCGAGTGGTTGCCCTCGACCGACAAACGCTTGGGCGAACTCACCAATGTGGGTGAGCGTCAGCACCACCGCATCGGCCGCCGCCTCACGGAGCGCTTCCCCGAGATCTTCGGCGCGAAAGACTGCGAGGTGGACGCCCGCTCCACCGTCGTCATCCGCTGCATCCTCTCGATGGAGGCCGAGTGCGAGGAGCTCCTGGCCTACAATCCCGCCATCAGCATCCACAACGACGTGAGCGAGTCCTTCCAGTATTACCTCAACCAGGACTGGAGCCAGCGCATCAAGGACGAGCAGAAGGCCCGCTGGAAGGAGGTCACCTTCGACTACAAGAAGGCCTACCTCCACCCCGAGCGCCTCTGGGGCGAGATCTTCCGCGACACGGCTTACCGCGACGCCAAGCTCAAGAGCCGCACCCACTTCATGCGCGAATTCTTCAAGATGGCCGGCAACATGCAGAGCCACGGCCCCGTGCCCGGCCTGCAGGCCGACGACCCCACCCTCTCGTGGAAGCATCAGAGCCGTCCGCTCAACCTCTACGGCTGGTTCACCGGCCAGGAGATTTTCGACCTCTGGCGCACGGA
Organism: uncultured Prevotellaceae bacterium; assembly: GCA_900320435.1. Lineage (GTDB taxonomy): Bacteria > Bacteroidota > Bacteroidia > Bacteroidales > Bacteroidaceae > Physcousia. Next base: position 3,412 of record ONSH01000077.1, on the reverse strand, counting down.
GAACCTCGAGTGGTATGTCAACTACGTTGCGGGCAAGGCGCCCTTCACTCAGGAGAACCTCCTGTGGAACATCATCCAGACCTGCGACACCACGCTCCACAAGGCCGGCTTCCACGGCGCCACGATGCGCTTCGGCCACGAGGTGTGCGTGATGCCTCTGGCCGCCCTGCTCGAATTGGGCGATGCCGGCCGTCAGTATCCTCTCTCCGAGCTCGACCGTCTTGCCGACCGCTGGGCCAACTTCCGCATCTATCCCATGGGCTGCAACGTGCAGCTCGTCTTCTACCGCCCCAAGAGCGGCCGCTGGGCCGCCAACTACACCGAGGGCGAGGGCGACATCCTGGTCAAGGCGCTGCTCAACGAGCGCGAGGTCACGCTGCCCGTCAAGCCTTATCAGGGCCCCTACTACCGCTGGAAGGACCTGCGCGCCTATTATGTCAACAAGCTGACGCAGTTCACGGCTAGCGCTCCCAAGAAGACCGACGACTGACCCCGTGTTCCGCTTCCGCCGCTTCTCCGTTGACGACGGCCGCTCGGCCATGAAGGTGGGCACCGACGGCGTGCTGCTCGGCGCCTGGGCGCTGGAAGGCGCTCCCGCCCCGCCCCTTGTCGTCGATGTCGGCTGCGGCTGCGGCCTCATCGCCCTGATGCTGGCCCAGCGTCTGCCCGGGGTACCGATTGAGGCGGTGGACATCGACGGCCCTTCGCTGGAGGATGCGCGGGCCAATGTGGCGGCTTCGCCCTTTGCCGGACGCATCGCGCTGAGGGAGGGCGACTTCCTCTCCCTGCCGCCTTTCCCCGAGGGCACCGCTTTTGTCTGCAATCCCCCTTTCTATACGGAGGACACGCTCCCGCCCGATGTGCGGCGCGCGGCGGCGCGCAACAGCCGTGCCCTGCCTCTGGAGGATCTTGTCGGGCGCGCCTCGTGCGGCACGCTCTCGCTGGTCCTGCCCGCCGCGCTGGAGGGCGAACTCCTGGCTTCGGCCCACGCTGCGGGGCTGCATCTCAGGCGCCTCTGCCGCGTGCGCACCACGGAGCGCAAGCCCCCCAAGCGCATCCTGGCCGAACTGGGTGCGGAGGCCGCCGAACCTCAGTTCTCCGAGCTCGTCCTCACCGCCCCCGGCGGCCAACGCTCCGAAGCCTACGCCGCCCTCTGCCGCGACTTCTACCTGTAAAACAAAAGGCCCGCCGGCGCTTTCGCGCCAGCGGCCTCTTCTTTCGCTACCTTTTGGCGCGGCGAGAACAAAAAACAGGCACCCTTTCGGATGCCTGTTCTTTTATTGTCCCGCGAGAAGGGGAGTGAGGCTACTCGACCTCTTCCAATAAGAGTGTTTGGCTGTGGAATTCAATGACTATGATATACTGTCCGCTTCCATCGGGGCCGAAATCATAAATCACATCTCCGAGACTCTGCTTGTAAGGCGAGATACGAAGCGTCACCTTATCCGTGGCAGGCAGGAGGAACTTTGCGCCCTGCTGCTCTGCTTTCTCATAGAGCTTGTCAAGAATATCATCCAGGGAGTGTCCCCCTGAATTTTCCATATTTGGAATGGACACTTCATTAATGGCCTGACCCTGGTATTTCGAAATGTTCAGAGCGTCACCCTCCCCGAACGATGTTCTTGTGCCCTTACAAAGGTCGGCATTGTCGCCCGTTCCTTTGCTGAAGAAATAGTCGATCTGTGTCAGTGTCAAATCGTCGGGTGACTCCTTCTCGCTGATCTTGGCATTGAGTTTATACTCGACCTTCTTGAAATTATTCTTGAATTCGGCATACTGGGTGGTGCAAGTTGTGGTGTCCTCACCGAGCCAATAGAGAGTAGCCTCATAATCGGGGCTGGGCTCGTCCGGCTTTTGTCTGATGTCCAGCTCTCCGGTGTAGGCATCGAGAGCGATAACGTATTTACCGCTGCCGTCATCGCCGAAGGTGTAGAACAGCCTGCCGGCAGACTGCGGGTCAACAGGTCTGTGCAGGGTGATTGCTCCCGTGCGCGGACATTTGAACACAGCGCCCGGAGCGGCGGCGGCATCCTTGATGATCTTGATGGCTTCGTCCAGAGAGAGGATACCCTCCAGCTTGGGCATTTTGTAATCGCCAAACATGGCTTCATGCCCTTTGTGGGAAACCAGGTCTTTTCCCGCTTTAAGGTCTCTCTTACCGTAGGCGCTGTAGGGCGTCACGTCAGCTCCCTGCTTGACGAAGTAGCAGTAGTAGTATTCGATTTCATTTATTGTCAGCTGGTCTGCCGGCAGCTTGTTCATGTTGGTGTTGAGGTAGTAGCGCACCTCCAGCATCTGACCGGTCATGTCGTCATACTTCTTTGTGATGGTTGCCGTATCGGTGCCGAGGTAGTAGAGCGAGGGCTTGTACGTGGGACTGGGTGCCGGTTCGGGTGTAGGACCGGGATCGGGACCGGGCTGTGGGTCATCGTTGTCCGAACAGGATACAGCGAACAGCATGGCTGCGGCTGCAAACATAAATGCAAGATACTTTTTCATTGTCGTTGTGTTTTAAGGGTTATTGTTAAAACGGTCTTCTTCATCGGTTATCGTTTATCGTTTATCGGGCATAAAAATAGGCGTTTTATCGAAAACATGATACGTTTTTCTGCCACTTTTTAGACATAATATGTTATAAAGCAGAAAATCAGGGGGTTTTGGCCTGCAAAACCGAAAATGCCACCGGCGCTTTCGCGCCAGCGGCTCATTTTCGTTTTTAATTTTTCATTGCGAAGCGTCATGCTTCGCTCAGCCCTTTCAAGTCAATGTCGTAAATGACGTCGCCAATAGATTCTTTTTTCAGGCAGGTTATCAGATATACGGGAAGGTACACAATGTTGCCGCTGATGCTTACATTGTCATTGCAAAATTGTTGGTCCTTTCGTAAAACAGCTCTAAATAGCTGTCAATTTTTCGTTTAAGCATACGTTTGTCCGTTTTTCCAATGCAAATATACGGCTTTTTGTCCGTTTTTCCAACATGGAATGCAACATTTTTATCCTTTTTTCCAACTAATGACACAAAAAAGCCCCGCCGGCTAGGCTGAAAAAGGCCACCGGCGCTTTCGCGCCAGCGGCTTTTTGGCTTTTCGCTCTTAGTTCTTACTTCTTACATCAGACCTCATTCCTCCCAGTCGCCCAGTCGGGCGATGAGCTTCTGCTCCATGCGGGGCGTGAGGCGGCCGCCGAGCCTCAGTTCTCCGAGCTCGTCCTCACCGCCCCCGGCGGCCAACGCTCCGAAGCCTACGCCGCCCTCTGCCGCGACTTCTACCTGTAGCGAAAGAAGTCCCCAAGGATTTGGAGCGGGCATACGAGCTATCGCGTCAGCCTGATTTCCTCGTGGTAGAAATAGTTGACCACGACGGGATGGCCATACTCTGAGCGACCATAGGGCAGGTCGTTGATGACGTAGG
>ONSH01000060.1 GCA_900320435.1 uncultured Prevotellaceae bacterium | reverse complement strand
CTACGGCATCTTCACGGCGCCCGGCCACGTGCCTGAGTTCACCGAAGGTCTGCTCTCCAACCACCATCCGCTCAACCGCCATCCCTGGTTCCTGCCCGTCTTCCCCATGGTGTGCGTCACCATAGCCTGCGGCGCCATCAGCGGATTCCACGCCACGCAGTCGCCCATGATGGCGCGCTGCCTCACCCGCGAGCGCTACGGCCGCCCCGTCTTCTACGGCGCCATGATTCTCGAGGGCATCGTGGCTCTGGTGTGGGCCTCCGCCGCCATCAAATACGCCGACTCGCTGCCCGGCGAGGGCACGCCCTATTTCAAACTCATGCATTTGGGCAGCCCCACCATCGTGGTGCGCGACATCTGCACCAGCTGGATGGGCACCGTCGGCGCCGTGCTGGCCATCCTCGGCGTGGTGGCCGCCCCCATCACCAGCGGCGACACCGCCTTCCGCAGCGCGCGCCTCATTGCGGCGGACTTCCTGCACATGCGGCAGAACTCCATCTGGAAGCGCCTCCTTCTCTCTTTCCCGCTCTTTGCGGTGGCGCTCGGGCTGATGAATATCGACTTCGCCGTCCTGTGGCGCTATTTTGCCTGGTCCAACCAGACGATGGCCACCGTGATGCTCTGGACCGCCGCCCTGTGGCTGCGCCGTCAGGGCAAGTTCTACTGGATTGCGCTCGTGCCGGCCGTCTTCATGACGGCGGTCTCCGTGCTCTACATCCTGGTGGCGCCGGAAGGCTTCCATCTCCGATTCTTATATCAATTCCTATTTTAATACAACACTATGAAAAAAGTTCTTTTTGCAATGCTTCTGGTGTTGGCTTCCGTGAATGCCAACGCCCAGTTTGAGAAAGGCACGCAGTACGGCAACACCTTCCTCTCCGGTCTCGGCATCGGCTACAACGGTACGGACAAATTCAACTTCGGTTTCGGCGGCGACTACGGCTACTTCATCCAGGACAACTGGATGCTGCGCGGCGGTGCAGCTTATCAGCACGTGGACGAGTACAACGCCTTCAAGCTCAACCTGGGCGGCCGCTACTATTTCAAGAAGTGTGGCGTCTTCACTGGCCTGGGCCTGCAGTACGAGCACAAGGGCAGCGAATTCAACTGGTTCCAGTTTGTTCCCGAGGTGGGCTACTGCTTCTACCTGAACCATTACATCAGCATCGAGCCTTCTGTCTATGGCGACCTCTGCTGCAACGACTGGAGCAACGGCAGCGGTTTCGGCCTCAAGGTGGGCGTTGCCGTTTATTGGTAAGGGCTAAAAGGTAAAGCCGACGCTGGCTTTGCCGCTCCAGTCGAAATACGTCGTCGTGACCGGGTCGTAGTTGCTGCGGAAGTAGTGCACCTGTCCCGAGGCCATGAAATACCAGTCCTTGAGCCAGTAGCACACGGCCGCCTTGACGTCTGCATTCAGCTTCACCCGGCCGCCGTGCGACTTCTCTCCCTGGTCCACGAGGTAGATATATTGACTCTTGTCTGCCACGCTTCCTCCCACCTTGGTGTCATATTCGTGCACCGTGAGGCGGTTGAGCAGCGTGAGCACGGGCATCGCCGTGAGGTTGATGACCCAGCCGCGCGCCGGCACCCAGTTGTAGGTGTAGCCCGCTCCGATGCTGCCCTGATACGCCTTGAGGGTCGTGATGTTTCTCGTCAACAGCAGCATTGCCCCTACATTGCTGTCCGGGTTGAGGGGCGCTGCTATGTTAAGGTTCGGGTCGTATTTCTGATAATAGAACATCAGACCGACGATTGGCGAGCCCGCCGAGCGCAGCTGCAGGGTGGACTGGCTGTAGGCCGCCGCGTGGCTGAATCTCTTTCTGTTGAAGATATAGTATCCGTCTATGACCAGTGCGGTGATGGTCATCGGATTGGGCATGAAGTATTCGCGTTCGCTGAGCCGGTCGTCGTGCACCGGTTCGCCGGCCATCGTCATGTTTTCTATGCCGAAAAGGGGCGTGTCGTGCTTGAAGCGGTAGAAGCGGGCGTTGAGCCCGTAGGCCCGTGAGGCGATGCCGACGGAGATGTTGGTGCCTTCGTTGCCGGTCAGCGACAGGGAGTAACCAAAGCCGAAACCTCTGTATCCGGCCCAGAGTCCCATCGAGGTGGTCGCCTTCTGGCGTATCTTCATATACATCTCATAGTCTAAGGGGACCTGGGACGAATTGTCTTTGGTCGTAGCGCTTATGGTGAGTCGCATCTGATCCACGTTGGTGTTGTAGGATATGGACCATTTCTTTCGGGGCAGCCCCACGTAGGTGGTGTCGACGCCCCTCAAGGCGGAGGAGTCGAGGCGGTGTTTGAGTTTCTTGAAGAAGTCCTTGGCCGAGGCTTCTGCACAGAGCGGCATACACGCTGCCGCCACGATGAGAATGAGGCGTATAATCCTGTGCTGCATCATTTTCGGCTGCAAAGGTACGGAATAAAGTTGAAAGTTTGGAGTTTAACGCTTAGAGTTTAGCGGTAATCTTTCCACTTTTTACTTTTCACACTTTACTCTTTGCTCAAAGTTTCTCCTTGAGATAGCGGCCGGTGTAGCTGCCTTCGGTGGCAGCGATGGTCTCCGGCGTGCCGGCCACCACGAGGTTGCCGCCCGCACGGCCGCCCTCCGGACCCAGGTCGATGACCCAATCGGCCGTCTTGATGACGTCCATGTTGTGCTCGATGATGAGGATGGTGTGGCCCCGCTGAATCAGCGCCTCGAAGCTTTCCAGGAGGCGCTTGATGTCGTGATGGTGGAGGCCCGTCGTGGGCTCGTCGAAGATGAACACCGTGGGCTCGCTCTTCTCCAGGCCCAGATAGTAGGCCAGCTTGACGCGCTGGTTCTCGCCGCCCGAGAGGGTGGAGGAGCTTTGGCCCAGTTTGATGTAGCCCAGACCCACATCCTGCAGCGGCTTGAGCAGGCGCACAATCTTCTTCTGGCCGTGCTCCGTGAAGAACTCCATAGCCTGGTTGATGGTCATATTAAGCACGTCGTAGACGTTCTTCCCCTCGTAGCGCACCTCCAGCACATCGGGCTTGAAGCGCTTGCCGTGACACGACTCGCACTCGAGCACGAGGTCGGCCATAAACTGCATCTCCACCGTCACGGTGCCTTCGCCCTTGCACTCCTCGCAGCGGCCGCCCTCGGCGTTGAAGGAGAAATGCGCCGGCGTGAACTCCATCTGCTGCGACAGTGGCTGTGAGGCAAAGAGGCGACGGATCTCGTCCCAGGCCTTCACGTAGGTGACGGGGTTGGAGCGCGTGCTCTTGCCGATGGGGTTTTGGTCGACAAACTCCACGAAGCCCACGCTGCGCAGATCGCCCGAGAGCTCCTTGAACTCGCCCGGGCGGTCGGCCACCAGGTCGAGCTGGCGCCGCATGGCATTGTAGAAGATGTCGCGCACGAGGCTCGACTTGCCGCTGCCCGAAACGCCGGTGACGCAAGTCATCACGTTGAGCGGGATGCGCACGTCGAGTCCCTTGAGGTTGTTGGCGCGGGCGCCGCGTATCTCGATGAAGCGGTTCCAAGGACGACGGCTCTCGGGTACGGGAATCTCGTCGAGGCCTGAGAGGAAGTCCAGCGTGTGGGAGGTGAGGCCCGATGAAACGGCCGTTTTTTTCGCCTTCGAAACCTTCGGCGTGCCCTCATAAACCACCCGGCCGCCCAGGCGTCCGGCCTCGGGGCCGATGTCGATGACCCAGTCGGCCGAGCGTATGATGTCCTCGTCGTGCTCCACCACCACGACGGTGTTGCCCAGGTCGCGCAGCGCCTTGAGTACGCCGATGAGGCGCTCGGTGTCGCGGCTGTGGAGGCCGATGGAGGGTTCGTCGAGGATGTAGAGCGAACCCACCAGGGCGCTGCCCAGCGAGGAGGCCAGGTTGATGCGCTGACTCTCGCCGCCGGAGAGGCTGTTGGAGAGGCGCGAGAGGGTGAGGTAGGGCAGACCCACCTCGATGAGGAACTCCAGGCGCGAGGTGATCTCCGTGAGCAGACGCTCGCCGATCTCGCGCTCGGTGGGGGTGAGTTCCAGCTTACGGAACCAGTCGAGCAGGGCGCTGACGGGCATGTCGACCAGCTCGGTGATGGCGCGTCCGCCGATCTTCACGTAGGTGGCCTCGCGACGCAGGCGTGTGCCGCGACAGACGGGGCACACCGTCTTGCCGCGATATCGGGCCAGCATGACGCGGTTCTGTATCTTATACTGTCCCTGACGCAGGTTCTCGAAGAAGGCATCGATGGACACCAGCCCCCATTCCTTCTCCTCGGGCGAGAGGGTCCAGGAGACCTTCTCGGAGGGTTTGCCGTGCCAGAGCCAGTCCTTCTCGGCCTGAGTGAGCTGATAGTAAGGCTTGTGGACGGGGAAGCCGCGATCGGCGTTGAAGCGGACGAACCAGTCCTTCCACTCGCCCAGCTTCTCGCCGCGCCAGCACATCACGGCGCCGTCGCAGACGCTGCGCGAAGTGTCGGGCACCACAAGGCTTTCGTCGATGCCGATGATGCGGCCGTAGCCCTCACACTCGGGGCAGGCGCCCAGAGGGGAGTTGAAGGCGAAGAGCTGATCGGAGGGTTCCTGAAAAGTGATGCCGTCGGCCTCGAAGCGCGTGGAGAAGGTGTGGGTGATGCCCGAAGGCATGATGCGCACCATCATCTCACCGCCGCCCTCGTAGAGCGCCGTCTCTACCGAGTCGGTGAGGCGCGAGATGGCGTCCTTGGCGCTCGACACCGTGAGGCGGTCCACCACCAGCAGGATGTCGTCGCCCTCAAGCTCGAAGCGCTGAAAGCCCTGAGCCTTGAGCGTCTCCACATTGGACTTGGGGCGGCACATCACCATGAAGCGCGTGCCCTCGCTGTATTGCGAGAGGCAGCGGATGACGTCCTCCACGCCCTGCTTCTTCACCTCTTCTCCGGAGACGGGGCTGAAGGTGCGGCCGATGCGGGCGTAGAGCAGACGCAGGTATTCGTAGATCTCGGTGGTGGTGCCCACCGTGCTGCGCGGATTGCGTGAGGAGACCTTCTGCTCGATGGCGATGGCGGGCGGGATGCCCGTGATGCTGTCGCACTCGGGCTTCTGCATGCGCCCCAAAAACTGGCGCGCATAGGCCGAGAGGCTCTCCACGTAGCGGCGCTGGCCCTCGGCGTAGAGGGTGTCGAAGGCCAGAGATGACTTGCCGCTGCCCGAGAGGCCCGTGATGACGACAAACTTGCCGCGCGGAATCTCTACGGTGATATCCTTGAGATTGTTGACCCGGGCGCCCCGGATGACGATGGCATCGCTCTGACTCATATAGCGGGATTAAAACTTCACTTTGACAGGCTTCGATTCGTTGCCCAAACGGTCCACCGCAGTGACGCAGAAGACGGTGCGGTCGGCCACTTCGGCGGGCAGCACCCAATAGGGCTGCGCCGTGACGGATACAGGTGCGGCACTCTTTACATCGACACGTTCGCCCGGCGCGAAGCGATAGACGGCGTAGCGGACGGCTTCGTCCATAGGCTTTCGGGCTTTGGGCGCCGTCCACATGAGGGCCGGGCCGTCGCTGGTGGCAACGATGGCGGGCTTGCGCACCTTCTTGGGCGCCTTGCGGTCGATCCAGGGCATGAGGGGCTGCAGGGCCGGCGTGCTGTGGTAGACGGTGCGCAGCATCGTGCCGTAGCCGCCGGGATTGTCGCAGACGGCTTTGGCGTACCACTGGCACGAACCGTCGACGGCGGGCAGCGTGCGTTGCAGCTGATATTTGGCCGGCATCTGGTGCTGGGCCGGACGCTGGCGGTCGGGGAACTTCACCGTGCGCTCCACATCCTGTCCGATGAAGAGCAGACAGGGATGCGGCGCCTGCAGGTCGCGATGGACGGTGCTCCACCAGCGGATGAGCGTCTCGTAGTCGGCGGCCTTGTTGCCGATCTCCCAATAGATCTGCGGGATGTTGTAGTCCATCCAGCCGCGCTCCATCCAAAGGAGGACGTCGGCGTAGAGATCGTCGTAGTTCTGCAGACCGTTAGTGGCGCTGCCGGGAATCTGCGAAGAGCGGGTCTTGAGGTTGTGATAGATGCCGAAAGGCGACACGCCGAACTTCACCCAGGGCTTCTCCGCCTTGATCTCGTCATTGAGGCGCTCGATGAAGCGGTTGACGTGGGCGCGGCGGCGGTCGCCCACATCCTGTCCGGGATGGGCAAGCGCCTCGTAGTCGTTCATGGCCACGCCGGCTGTGGGGTAGGGATAGAAGTAGTCGTCGATGTGGATGCCGTCCACGTCGTAGCGCCGGACGATGTCTCGGGCCACCTGGCAGATGAAGGTCTGATTCTCCTCATAGGCGGGATCGAAGATGATGAGCCCGTCGTAGCGGAAGCAGCGCTCGGGGTGCTGCATGAAATAGTGGTTGGAGGCCAAAGCTGTGGTGCCCTTGGTCTTGGCACGGAAGGGGTTGATCCAGGCGTGGAGCTCCATAGCCCGCTTGTGGCACTCGTCCACCATCCAGGCCAGAGGGTCCCAATAGGGCGAAGGGGCCAGGCCCTGCTGCCCCGTGAGGTAGCGGCTCCAGGGCTCCAGGGCGCTCTCGTAGAGGGCGTCGCCTTCGGCTCTCACCTGAAACATGATGGCGTTGATGCCGCAACGCTGCAGCTCGTCGAGTTGGGAAGTGAGGATGCTCTGCATGCGGTCCCTGCCGAGCCCCTGCCATTGGCCGTTGACACACTGAATCCACGCACCGCGGAACTCACGCTTGGGGGGTTGGGCGCCGAGCGTGACGGTCAGTCCCAAAAGCACGATAAAGAGGAGAAATCTTTTCATATCGCCCGCAAAAGTAGCAAAAATATTTTAAATAACCAAAAAAAGCAGCCTCGCAGAGGGCTCAAGCGCGGAAAATTTCGTATCTTTGTCGCGCAAAAAAGTATTTGATAAGGTATGGAAACATTGAATAACCGATATATCGCCGTCAGCTACAAACTCACGGCGCGCGAAGGCGAGCAGGAAGCCGTCATTGAGGAAACCAAAGAGGACGAGCCCTTCTGCTTCGTGAGCGCCGTTGGCATGACGCTGGACGAATTCGAGCAGCAGGTGGTAGACCACGCCGAGGGAGAGACCTTCTCCTTCACGCTCAACCGTCCCGGTGTGAACTTCACGCTGACCTTCGACGGGCAGGTGTTGGAAAACCGTCCGGCTGCGCCCGACGAGATTCAGGAAGCCATCCGTCTGGTGACGCAGGCCCAACAGGGTGGCTGCGGCGGCTGTGGCGGAGGAGGCTGCGGCGGCTGCGGCGGTTGCGGCAGCGAGGGCTGCTGCGACAAAGAGGCTTGTGAGAAGGGCGGCTGCGAAGGTGGCTGTTGCGACAGATAAATCCCCAAAGCAATGAACACCTTCGGCACCATATTCAGGCTGACGACCTTCGGCGAAAGTCACGGCGAGGCCATAGGCGGCGTGATCGACGGCATGCCTGCGCGCATCGCTGTGGATATGGACTTCATCCAGGCGCAGCTGGACCGCAGACGTCCCGGGCAGAGCAATCTGACGACCTCGCGCAAGGAAGGCGACCGCGTGGAGATTCTCTCTGGCGTGTTCGAAGGACGGACGACGGGGCAGCCCATCGGCTTCATCGTGCGCAACGAGAACCAGCGCTCCGGCGACTACGACAACATGCGCGATGTGTTCCGTCCCTCGCACGCCGACTACACCTATCAGCAGAAGTGGGGCATACGCGACCACAGAGGCGGCGGGCGCAGCAGTGCGCGCGAGACGATCAGCCGTGTGGTGGGCGGCGCCTTTGCAATGCTCTGTCTGAGGGAAATGGGCATCACGGTGGAGGCCTGGACCTCGCAGGTGGGGCCTATTGTGTTGGAGGGCGACTACAAGGACTACGACCTCGCACGCCGCGAGGAGAACGCCGTGCGCTGTCCCGACGGGGAGACGGCCCGAAGGATGGCCGACCTCATCCTGGAGGTGCAGAAGGAGGGCGACACCGTAGGCGGTGTGATCTCGTGCGTCGTCAAGGGATTGCCCGTAGGTTTGGGCGAGCCCGCTTTCGGCAAGCTGCACGCCCGTTTGGGTGCCGCCATGCTGAGCATCAACGCCGTCAAAGGTTTTGAATACGGCAGAGGCTTCGCCGGAGCGGGAGAGCGCGGCAGCGAGCAGAACGACCTCTTCGTGCCCGCACCGGGCGGCGGCGTCACCGTCGCCACCAACCGCAGCGGCGGCATACAGGGCGGCATCTCCAACGGACAGGATGTTTATTTCCGCGTGGCCTTCAAGCCCGTAGCCACCCTTTTGCGCGAGCAGGAGACGGTGGACATAAAGGGAGAGAAGACCGTGCTCAAAGCGCGCGGCAGACACGACGCCTGCGTGCTGCCCCGAGCCGTGCCCGTGGTGGAGGCGATGGCCGCAATGACAATCATGGATAACGTTTTACAGAACAAAATATGGCAGAACTGAGTGAACAGGAAATAGTGCGCAGGAACAACCTGCAACAGATGCGTGAGTTGGGTATCGATCCCTATCCCGCAGCGGAGTATCCCACCAACGCTTTCAGCACCGACATCAAGGAAAACTTTGAGGAGGGCAAGGAGGTGTGCATCGCCGGCCGCATGATGTCGCGCCGCGTGATGGGCAAGGCTTCTTTCATCCAGCTGATGGACTCCAAAGGCCGCATCCAGGTCTATGTGACGCGCGATGCTCTGGCCGACGAGAGTCAGGAGGACGACGAGAAGAAGAATCTCTTCTACAACCGCGTCTTCAAGAAGCTGCTCGACCTGGGCGACTTCGTCGGCGTGAAGGGTTATGAGTTTCGCACCCAGACGGGCGAGATCAGCGTGCATTGCACTGAGCTCACCGTGCTGGCCAAGAGCTTGCGCCCGCTGCCTGTGGTGAAGACCGACTCGGAGGGCAACGTCTACGACGCCTTCAACGACCCCGAGTTGCGTTTCCGTCAGCGCTACGTGGACCTCATCGTGAACGACGGCGTGAAGGAGACCTTCCTCAAGCGCACCAAGGTCATCAAGACGCTACGCGAGTGTCTCGACGAGGCCGGATACACGGAGGTGGAGACCCCCATCCTGCAGAGCATCCCCGGCGGCGCTTCGGCCCGTCCGTTCGTCACTCACCACAACACCCTCGACATCGACCTCTATTGCCGCATCGCCACGGAGCTCTACCTCAAGCGTCTTATCGTGGGCGGCTTCGAGGGCGTCTATGAGATCGGCAAGAACTTCCGCAACGAGGGTATGGACAAGAACCACAACCCGGAGTTCACCTGCATGGAGCTCTATGTGCAATACAAGGACTACAACTGGATGATGTCGTTCACCGAGAAGGTCCTGGAGCGCATCTGCGTGGCCGTCAACGGCAAGCCCGAGACGGAGATCGACGGCAAGGTGATCAGTTTCAAGGCGCCCTTCCGCCGTCTGCCCATCCTGGAGGCCATCAAGGAGAAGACCGGCTACGACCTCGAAGGCATGTCGGAGGACGA
>ONSH01000075.1 GCA_900320435.1 uncultured Prevotellaceae bacterium | reverse complement strand
GTGGTAGGGCCAGAAGTAGGTCTCCTGTCCGTAGCGGTAGGAGGGCAGGGCGGCGCTCCACATATATTGGAGCATCGTCTCGCCGTACATCGTGCGGTAGTAGACGAGGGGTCCGACGATGATGGCGGCGGCTGCGCCGGCCAGCTCCGTCAGACTGCTGCAGGCGAGTCCTGCGGCCATGAAGCTCCAGGCGCCCGCAAAGGGGTAGGCGATGAGTGCCGTCAGCGCCACTGCGGCGGTGCGCAGCCACCGGTTGCCCGGCAGACTCTTCACGCCGAGGGCCAGCGCCGTAGCGATGGCGGTGCCCAGCGAGGGCACGAAGAGCAGGCCCGGCATCTTCATGTAGTAGATCCAGTAGCCGTTTTGCGTGATGGCGCCCGCCAGCGCCACTGCGGGCAGCAGGCTGAGCAACTTGTTCCATCCTTTAAGGCCGAAGAGCCTCTGGGTGCAGACGGCCGTCAGGGCCCACAGCAGCAGTAGCGCCCCCACGCCCATCCAGGGGTGGTAGAAGAGCTGCGTCAGGAAACACGAGGCCCAGAGCAGCAGTCCGCCCGGCAGTCGCATCATGCTCTCGCGGAAGGGCTCTGTCGGCAGCCACAGCGATTGCTCCTGCGCCAGCCACAGCATGGGCCCTTCGCTGAACAGGATGAGGCCGCAGAGGGCCGCGAGAAACAGTCCGACAGCCGCGTGCGGTGCGTATTTTCTTATTTTTTCTTTCATAAATGTCACACTTTGGTGCGCAAAGTTACGATTTTTTCTTATATTTGTCTCGCAAGTGACAAAAAAACATCTTCATATCATGAAAAAACTTCTATTTTTCTGCCTTTCGTCGGCTTTTGCGCTGACGTTGGGCGCTGCGCCCAAATCCGCCAAGGCGCCGCGCTGGATGGACCCCTCCGTCAACCGTGTCGGCACGCTGCCGATGCACACCTCCTTCTTCGCCTTCGAGAGCGACGAGCTCTCCTCCCGTGGCTGCAAGAAGCAGAGCCAGCGCTACCTCTCTCTTGAGGGCATGTGGCGCTTCAATTTCGTGAAGGACCACAACCGTGCGCCCAAGGGCTTCTTCGCTCCGGGCTTCGACGATTCGCTGTGGAGCGACTTCCCCGTGCCCGGCCTCTTCGAGCTCAACGGCTACGGCGACCGCATCTATCGCAACGCCGGCTATGCCTGGTCCACGCAGTTTGCGCCCAATCCTCCCTACATCGAGGAGAAGAACAACTACACGGGCTCCTATCGCCGCGAGGTGGAGATTCCCGCCTCCTGGAAGGGCATGCAGATCATCATGCACGTGGGCTCCGCTACGAGCAATCTGCAGCTCTGGGCCAACGGCAAGGAGGTTGGCTACAGCGAGGACTCCAAGAGCACCGTCGAGTTCGACCTCACGCCCTACGTCATTGCAGGCAAGAAGAACCTTCTGGCCATGCAGGTGATGCGCTGGTGCGACGGCAGCTACGGCGAGGACCAGGACTTCTGGCGCTTCACCGGCATCGCCCGCGAGGTCTATCTCTATGCGCGCCCCAAGAGCCATATTGAGGACCTTCGCCTCAACGGCGACCTGAGCGGCTCCACCGGCCTGCTCTCCCTCGAGATCGACACCAAGGGCGCCAAGGGCCAGCAGCTGGCCTTCTCGCTGAAGGACGCCTCCGGCCGCGAGCTCTGGCAGGGGAAGCAGCGCATCGCCTCCGACCGCACCGCCATTTCGCAGGCCATTGCTTCCGTCTCTGCGTGGACGGCTGAGACTCCCGTGCTCTACACCCTCACCGTCTCGCTGCTCGACAGCCGGGGCAAGGTGCTCGAGAGCGTGCCGCAGCGCGTCGGCTTCCGCCACATTGAGATCAAAGATTCTCAGGTGCTGCTCAACGGCCAGCCCATCCTCATCAAGGGTGCCGACCGCCACGAGCTCGACCCCGACGGCGGCTACATCGTTTCCGTCGAGCGCATGATCCAGGACATCAAGATCATGAAGCAGCTCAACATCAACGCCGTGCGCACCTGCCACTATCCCGACGATCCCCGCTTCTACGACCTCTGCGACGAGTACGGCATCTATGTCTGCGCCGAGGCCAACTTCGAGAGCCACGGCATGGGCTACGGCGACCGCCGTCTGGCTCAGGACGCCCGCTATCGTCAGACCATCGTCGAGCGCAATGAGAATAATGTACGCGTGCAGCGCAACCACGCCTCCGTCATCTTCTGGAGTCTGGGCAACGAGAGCGGCTACGGCGACAACTTCGAGGCCGCCTACGACCGCGTGAAGGCCCTCGACCAGACCCGCCCCGTGCAGTATGAGCAGGCCTACGACGACATGTCGAAGAAGTCCGACCTCTACTGCCCGATGTACGCTTCTTACAAGCAGTGCGAGCGCTACTGCAACGACGCCGCCAAACACCGTCCGCTCATCCAGTGCGAATACGCCCACGCCATGGGCAACTCCATGGGCGGCTTCAAGGAGTACTGGGACCTCACGCGCAAGTATCCCAAGTATCAGGGCGGCTTCATCTGGGACTTCGTGGATCAGGGCATCCGCGGCGTCAGCAAGGTGACGGGCAAGCAGATATGGATGTATGGCGGCGACGAGGGCCGCTATCCCGCTTCCGACCACAACTTCAACTGCAACGGCATCATCGCCCCCGACCGCTCGTGGAATCCCCACGCCTGGGAGGTGCGCCACTGGTATCAGGACTTCTGGGTGAAGAAGCTCACGCTCAATCCCGGCTCCGTGGATATCTTCAACGAGCGCTTCTTCTCCGGCGCCGAGGGTCTGCGTCTGGTCATCGAGGCTCAGGCCAACGGCAAGGTGCTCGCCATCGAGACGGTGGACCGCCTCAATCTCCCTGCGCAGCAGGTGACGAGCGTCTCCTTCGACGGCACTGCCCTGCGTGAGGCCGTGGAGCGCAATGCCGACAAGGAGGTCTGCATCAACGTGCGCCTTGTCACCGCCCGCCCCGTGGGCCTTCTGGATGCCGGCTATGCCGTCTCCGAGGAGCAGATCTCCTGCTCGCCCTACCGCTATCCCGTGCTCTCCGAGCTGACGGGCGCCGAGGGTGCCGCCGTCGAGGTGGACTCCATGGTGGCCTGCTACACGCTCTCCGCTGCCGGCGTCTCCGTCACGGTGAACCGCCGCACGGGCCATCTCGACTACTTCGACGTGGACGGCCGTCCCATGCTGGAGGAGGGCTATGCCGTGACGCCCAACTTCTGGCGCGCCCCCACCGACAACGACTACGGCGCACATCTCCAGCGCGACTTCCGCGCCTGGCGTTCGCCCCGCACTCATGTGGAGCGTGTCGCTGTGGAGGATTGCGGCGCTTCCAGGAGCATCCGCGTCGTCAGCGCTCTGGAGCACATGAACGCCCGCACCGAGGTGGTTTATACCCTGACGCCGAAGGGCGAACTCGTGGTCACCGAGCAGCTTGATGTCGATGAGAATGCGGAGCGCAAGCCCCAGATGTTCCGCTTCGGCATGCAGTGGGTGATGCCCAAGGCTTTCGACCGCGTGAGCTACTACGGCCGCGGCCCCATTGAGACCTACACCGACCGCAAGGAGTGCATGCCCCTGTCGCTCAACGAGGCCAAGGTCAGTGACGAATATTTCGGCTACATCCGTCCGCAGGAGAGCGGCAACCACTGCGACGTGCGCTCGTGGGCTGTCGTCGATGTGGCCGGTCGCGGCCTGGAGTTCACCCCTGTGGTGGCTAATGCCGGCGACGAGGCGCCGATGGAGTGCAGCAGCCTGCATTTCCTGCCCTCCGACCTGGACGACGGCAACGACAAGGGCGACTTCCAGCACCATTCGGGCGACCTCGTGGAGCGCCCCTTCACCGTCACTCAGGTGCAGCAGCAGCAGTTCGGCCTGGGCTGTGTGAACTCATGGGGTGCCTGGCCTCTGGAGCAGTATCAGATGCCTTGGAAGGACCGCACGTTCACCTACCGCGTGAAGGCGCTGCGCTGATAACGGTTAACGGTTAAAGTTTAACGGTTAAAGACAAAGGCTGTCGGAGCAATCCGGCAGCTTTTTTTAGTTTCCGCTGGTGCCGTGGCTGGCGCGGTAGTCCTTCGGGGAGAGGCCGAAGACATTTTGGAAGCACTGGTTAAAATAGCGCGGTGTGAGGAAACCCACCATCAGTGAAATCCTGCTGACGGGCGTGTCGGTGGTCGAGAGCAGGAAGGCTGCATGCTTCAGGCGCACGTTGCGCAGGAAATTGTTCGGCGTGATGCCCAGCATCTGCTGCGTCTTGCGGTAGAGGTCGGATCGGCTCATGCCGACGTCGGAGGCCAGCTGGTCCACTGTGTATTCCGCATCGTCCATGTGCTGCTCGATGGCCTTCATCAGACGGGCGACAAGGAGCTCTTCGTCCTTATTGATGCCGATGTTCTCGGGCTCGATGCTGACCGACTGCGCAAAGCGGTGGCGCGCTTCGGCGCGCAGCTCGAAGAGGCGGTTGACGCGCTCGTCGTTGTCGCGTTCAAGACGTTTCTGACGTCTTCTGATGTAGCGGTGCAGGCTGTAGATGACGAGGGCTGCGGCCGTCAGGACGTAGAGCAGTCGGGCCCACCAGGTGAGCCACCAGGGGGCGCTGATGTCGAATGTCTTGGAGAAGACGGGGCCCCAGGAGAGATCGCCCGTAGCGGCCTGAGCCTCAAAGCGATAGCGGCCGGGAGACAAGGCGTTGTAGCGCACGGAGACGAGGCCCTGAGTGCCGGTGGCCGTCTGCCAGTCGCTGTCGATGCCTGCGAGGCGGTAGCGATAGCGCGTCTGCTCGGGGGCTGCGTAGTTGAGGTCGGAGAGTTGCAGGTCGAGATAGTTTTGGCTGTGGGCGAGATGCAGCTCGCTGCTGTCGGCGGGCATATCGTGTCCCGACACCTTCAGGCTGACCAGACGCACGGGGAGCGGAGCGGGAGCGGAGAGATTGCGGCTGTTGGGGATCTCCAGCAGCTTGTCGCGTGAGAGCATCCACACGCTGCCGTCGGTGCCGGCACAGGCGCCTCTTTCCTCCATCTCCGACGAAGGAATGCCGTCCGAGGCGCCCAAAGAGAGGATGCGCAGCGCGCCCTCGGAGAACGAGAGGCGATTGACACCGTGCGAGGTGCCGACCCACAGTCGTCCGCCGGCGTCCTCCGCGAGGCTCTGGATGCAGCTGTTGGAAAGGCCGTCGGCCTGAGTGATGCGCCGGATGCCGCCGTCGGG
Source organism: uncultured Prevotellaceae bacterium (assembly GCA_900320435.1). GTDB lineage: Bacteria > Bacteroidota > Bacteroidia > Bacteroidales > Bacteroidaceae > Physcousia. The sequence goes on along the minus strand of ONSH01000075.1, from coordinate 8,862 downwards.
GCGCAGGAGCAGCAGTCCGTTTTGGGTGCCGATCCAGGTGCGTCCGCTGCGGTCGCGCAGGATGCAGTTGTACTTGCGGGAATAGCGGGCAAAGGCCTCCACGCTGTCGAAACGCGAGATGCGGTTGCTGTCGGTGTCAAGCAGGAAGAGGCCGTTTTGCGAGCAGACGATGAGGCGGGAAGGGCTGTCCGTGGGGCAGGCGGCTATGATGGTGCGGAACGTCTTCAGTTCGGGCAGCAGGTCCTCGAGCAGCTCAAAGCGGCGCTCGCGCGGATAGAAGTAGCCCAGATGGTGGACGAGGTTGCACACGAGCAGGCGTTCGTCGGAGATCGGGAAGGCAAAGCGCATGTGGCTGTGGACGAAGCCCTGGCAGTTGTCGGTGGAGTAGCGCGTAAGGGCGCCGTCCTCGTAGCACATCAAGCCCAGCTGTGTGCAGATCCAGATGCGTCCGTTGCGGTCTCGGCAGATGTCGGTGCAGTTGACGACGTCGCTGAGGAGCGTGCGCGTCACCGTCTGCCGCTCCGTGTCGAAGAGATAAATCCCCCGGCATCCGGCCAGCAGCAGAGTGCGTCGGTCGACGGGGGTGCAGCGCCGCATCAGGTCGCCCTCAACGGGGCGCACGAGACGGGCCAGGGGAGTGCGCGGGTTGACGTAGAGCAGTCCGCCCGACTGCATGCCCAGCCACATTCCTCCCTGATGGTCGACGGCGCTGGCCTGGAGCCATTCCCGTTGCAGCGGAGAGCCGGCCACCAGCGAGTCGAACAAGGGGCGCAGCGGGTTCAGTGCCGTCACTCGTGCGTGGGTGAGAGAGTCGCTGTTTTCGCGGATGAAGCGCTGCAGGGTCTCGCTGCCTGTAAAGCGGTCGTAGTCGTAGCGGAAGCGTTTGAGGCGCAGGTCGTAGAGATAGAGCGCATCGAAGTCCTTGAGCCACAAGAGCGTGTCGCCCTGCAGAAGATGGCTGTGGCCTCCGATCACCGGCAGCGGACGCACGCTGTCGAGGCAGCAGGGCTGCTCCACAAATTCGCGTCCGTTGTAGAGCGAAAAGGCGCCCTCTGTGGCGACAAAGATGCGTCCGTCGGGCAGCGCCACGATCTGTCGCACCTGGTTGTTGTGAAGGCCGTCATCTGCAGTGAAATGGCGCAAATCGGGCTCTGCGGCAGCCGTGAGGCTCATGCCGGCGAGAATGATGGGGAGCAGGACGCGTTTCATGGGGGGATAATTTGTTTTTCGGGTACAAAGATATGAAAAAAGGGTGGAGAAAGCGGTAACAATCGTCCCAAATGTGGGTAATAAATGTGTCATTTTTGCGTTGGAACGATAATTTTAGAAAAATGGAACGTATGTTATACATTATATAATTACAATCAGCTAACTTTGCAGTCGAAAAACAATAAAAACCATAAAAAATCAGAATGTCATGAAAAAGATGATGATTTCCCTCCTGTTGATCCTGCTGCAGGCAGTCTCCCTCACAGCGCAGGAAGACCACCTGAAGGTGCAGTTCGACTTCACCAAGATCAGCGGCCGCACCGGCCGCACGGTGCATGACAATGTGAACGACGTGAAGGCGTCCATGCAAAACGAATGCAGCGTGGTGGAGATGGGCAACCGCAAGGTGATGAGTGTCGGTGTGCTATCGCGTGGACGCCGGCCAGTCGCTTTCGGGCAACGGACATTTTCTCTGGATCTTCGCCGAGACCTCCGATGTGACGGAGACGACGGGATTCTATCTGGCCTACAGGCTGAACGCCCAGCGCGCCGCCATCTCTCCGGCCGGATTCGGCGCCGAGTCGGGCATCGAGATGGGCACGGCGTCCACCAAGGGCCGATGGATGCACATGCTCTACCGCCAGAAAGGCAACAAGGGCGAGCTCTTCATCAACGGACACCGGGAGCGCTACTCCACGTCGATGCCCCTGCCCGGGGAGGTGTTCACCGGGGCTGCGGCGCAGTGTTGGATCGGCCGTTCGCCCTTCAGCGGCGACGCCTACCTGAAAAACAGCTATGTGGCCGACTTCCGTCTGTATGACGCCGCCGTGAGCGACGGGAAGATATACGAACTCGCGCAGGAGGCGCTTGAGCTCGAGCGCGAATACCGCTACGGCACCCAGGGCGACATGACGGAGCTCTCGGCCCTGATGGACGATTGCCGCCAGTTCATCGCTTCGCCCAAGGCGGGCATCGGCGTCAACAGCGTGGCCGAGCTGCAGGATGCGCTCAATATGGTGGAGATGACGCTCGACGGAAAGGTGCCTTCGCAGGCGGTGATTGACGAACTGACGCCGAAACTCAGCGCTGCGCTCACGCGCGCCCAGACCGCCAAGAGTGTCACCCCCAAGAGCGGCATCGACTACGAGAGCGGCCGTCAGGGCTTCGTGCATCCCGGTGCGTTGGTGACGGAAGAAGACATCGCCCGAGCCAGGAAGATGATTTTCGAGGACAAGAACGAATATATGGTGCGCGCCTGGCAGATCCTCTGCGACAACCAGTGGTCGCATGCCGGCACCGCCACTTGGCCCACCCAGTATGTGCAGCGCGGCCTCTCGGGCGACAACTATATGAATGCCGCGCGAGGCGCACATTGCGCTTTCCAGAACGCGCTGCGTTGGAAGATCGGCGGCGACAGAGCCAATGCCAACTGGGCCGTGCAGACGCTGATGAACTGGTGTAACGTGACGGAGGCCGTCACCGGCAACACCAACATCTCTCTGGCCGCAGGCCTCTACGGCTACGAGTTCGCCAACGCCGCCGAGCTGATGCGCGACTACGACGGATGGGCCAGGGAAGATTTCGAAAAATTCAAGAAGTGGATGGTGAAGGTGTGGTATAACCCCGCCATCGACTTCCTGCGCCGCCGTCACGACACATGGGCCAACTTCCGCTATCCCGACATCGGCGAACGTCCCGGTCACTACTGGAGCAACTGGGGCCTCTGTAACGCCCTCTGTGTGATGTCCATCGGTATTCTGTGCGACGACGTGCATATGTACAACCAGGGCGTCAGCTTCTATAAGTACGACCATCAGGGCACCTTCGTGGCCGACCGCTCCACCCAGCCCATGATTTACAACGACGGTTGCGACGAGTTCATCGGCAATCTTGTGCCCGACGTCCTGCCCGACGAGAGAGGTCCCTTCGGCTATCTCGGCCAGATGCAGGAGTCGGGACGCGATCAGGGCCACGCCGTGATGGCGCTCGGCTGCGCCCTCGACATCTGCCAGATCGGCTTCAATCAGGGCGATGACCTTTTTGCTTATATGGACGACCGCATTGCCGCCGGTGCCGAGTTTGTGGCCGCCATGAACTTCGGCGGCGTGGCCGCTGAGGATCTCCCTTGGCATCTCTACGAATATGCCGACTGTCGCGGTGTCCGCGGCTCCAGCTGGCAGATGGCCGGCCCGAGCACGGCCGGCCTGGGCGAGCGCCGTCCCATGTGGGATCGCGTGCGCGGGTATTATGAAGGTCTGCGCGGCGTTCCGATGCAGTTCAGCGACGCTGCTGCCGCCGTGCTCTGTCCCGACGGCGGAGGCGGCAACTACAACGCCAACTCCGGCGGCTACGACCACCTGGGCTTCACCACTCTGGTGTCGTGGCGTCCGGCTATCGACAAGGCCGATGCCATCACGCCGCTCACGGGCGACATCATCTATAAGAGTGTCCTCTACAAAAACCAGACCAATCTCGGAGGCCTGAAATACAAATATCAGCCAGGCGCCACCAAGGCCATTCCCGCCGACGGCGCCGACATCCGACTCGTTCCGCAGCTGCCCGACGGCGTGACCGACACGGGCCTGTGGGAGTGGAACACCGGTGAGACCACGCGCGCCATCACCGTGAGGGCCGACCGCAGCTTTATCTATCGTGTCACCTACACCGCTGCCAACGGCACGAAGAGCCGTCAGGCCTTTGCCATCGCCGTGAGCGGCGACGCGCCGGCCGACACCATGACGCAGGAAATCACCGTGGGCGGCGTCATCAATCGCAGCACAGAGATGAAGGTGCTCACGGGCACCGATCTCATCCTCTACGCCGAGGCTGCGACGGGATGGACCGACGATTATCTGTGGGACAACGGCACCAGGAGCACCATAACGACGGTTCCCAATATCACCACCTCGCGCGACTACGTCTGCCAGTTTGCCAATCAGAGCGGCGCCGTGAGCAACGGACGCTTCCACATCGAAGTGGTGCCCGCGCTGCAGACCGTCAGCGTGGACGGCGGCGAGAAGGAGGGTAGCGAGGCAGAAGCCTTCCCCGGCAGCCGTGTGGTGTGCACGCTCCGTATTCCCGACGTGATTCTGCCCGACTGCATCGAGTGGCACGACGGCTCCAAGGGCGCCGACTTCATCGTGGACGACGTCCAGGAGCCCTTCACCTGCACCGCCACGTATCAGGGCCGTCAGTATAGCTTCAGCGTCACCCTCAAGGAGGCCAGACAGGGCTACTACAACATTCTTACTCCCGAGAACGGCTACACCCACATCACTTCGCCCGAGCAGTTGGGCGACGCCCTCGCCGACAGCTATTTCGTCATCTGCAGCGACGAGGCCGACCTGATGCTCCACATGGCCGACGGCGTACAAAACGGCAACAAGGCCATGTTCTACGAGACGCCCGTCAATCCCCTCAATGATGTCTCCACGCTCTTCACGCTGGAGCCCTTCGACGGCGGCTACTGCCTGCGCAATATGGACTACGACGGACTGCTGCTGCAGACGGAGATGAACGCCGCATGGAACTTCCGCACCCACGACCAGCCTTACGCCTGCAGCTGGGCGCGCTTCATGCTCAATCCCGCGGGCGGCGTCTGGACGGTGGACAACGGCACCTATCCCGGCAACTGGCTCGGCCTGTGGTTCCCCGAGAACGGCTTCCGCGACGGCGAGGAGCTGGCCTGCAACAAGACGGGCGACGACATCGCCGGCTTCCAGCTCTTTGCCGTCAGCAAGTCGCGCTTCCACAGCGATTACACGGAGGAGGGCAAGGACATCACGGTGCTCGTGGGCAATCCCGACTTCACGGGCAATTCGTGGGCGCTCTGGACCGTCGCCGGCACCTGGGGCAACCAGCGCTTCAACGGTGCCGCCGAGGTGTGGCACAGCACCAACTTCTCCATGCAGCAGACCCTCAAGGGCCTGCCCAAGGGCGACTACACCGTCTCCTGTCAGTTGGTCAACGGCGAGGGCAGCAACACGGGTTATCTCTTTGCCACTGCCGGCGGCGAGACGAAGCAGGCCGTGGTGAAGCAGAGCTGCGCCGGAAGCAATTTCGACGCCGAGCGCGACAAGATGGCGGCCAATGCCGACTACGCCAAGCTCAGCGTGCGCGTCACGGTGGGCGACGACGGACTGCTGACTTTCGGCCTGAAGGAGCCTTCTACCGGCACCACCTGGCTCGTATGGGACAACTTCCGCCTGCGCTACGAGGGCGACTACACCGGTGTGGGAGAAGTGAAGAGTGAAGAAGTGAAGAGTGAAGAATCCGACGGCCTCTACTACGACCTTCAGGGCCGCCGCATCGCCAAGCCCGGGCGTGGCTTCTACATCCACGGCGGCAAAAAGTATGTGAAGTGAATCATTGAATGGTAAAACAGCGATTTCATACACTGTCTGCTGTGCTCGCGTTGGCCTCCTGTCTGGCTGCGCGGGCACAGGTTTTGGTGCCTGTGATGCCCGAGAAGGACGGCCCCGAAGCGAGCGCCCTCTATCGGGTGGAAGTGCGCCCGAAGAAGGAGCAGGTGTGGCAGTCGGTGCCCGTCATCCGCTGCGACGTGAACACACGGCGCGTGCAGCAGGCCGCTTTTGCCGAGTGGGACATGGACGAGCCCGTCGAGCTGCGCATCGTGCGCCGCAGTGCTCTCGGCAAGCGGTGTCCGGTGGTGGTGCGGCCGGCTTCGAGGGGCATCGTCCCCAAAGTCGTCGACGACAGCACCGTCACATTGACGCTGGAGCGCCCGGAGTTTCTCAGCGTGGAGTTCGACGGCGACCGTATGCACAACCTCCACCTCCTGGCCAATCCCGTGCTTTCGGAGCGTCATCAGCCTTCGGAGCCTCGGAGCATCGATTGGGTGGGAGAGCGTTCGCAGGACGTCTTCGTGCGTCACCCGCGTCTGATCTATTTCGGACCGGGCGTCCACCGGCCCAAGGACCTGCCTTCGGCCGAGATACGCATCCCGAGCAATTGCACCGTCTATCTCGCGCCCGGAGCGGTGGTCAAGGCGCGCCTCATTGTGGACCATGCGGAGAATGTGCGCATCGTCGGTCGCGGCATCGTGGACCATCCGTTGCGCGGCGTGGAGATCACTTATTCGAAGAATGTGCTCGTCGAGGGCCTTACCTTCCTCAATCCCGCCCACTATACCGTCTATGGCGGCGAGAGCACCGACATCACCGTGCGTGGCATCAAGAGCTTCTCGGCGCGCCCCTGGAGCGACGGCATCGACCTGATGTGCTGCCGGCGTGTGCGCATAGAGCGTTGTTTCCTGCGCACGAGCGACGACTGCATCGCGCTTTACAACCATCGCTGGTGGTTCTGGGGCGGTTCGCAGGATATCGTGGCGCGCGGCTGCGTGCTTTGGCCCGATGTGGCCCATTCGGTGAACATCGGTTCGCACGGCGACGACCGCAATCCCGAGGGAGAGACGCTGCGCGATGTGCTCATAGAGGACTGCGACGTACTTCAGGGCATCGACGGTCACGGCCTTCTGGCCGTCAACTGCGGCGACATCAACCACATCCGCAATGTGCGCTTCGAGGACATCCGCTGCGAGGGCATCAGCGAGGCGCGCCTCTTCGACCTGCGTGTGCTCTTCAGTCCGAAATACAACCGCGCTCCGGGTTGTTGTGTGGACAGTGTCAGCTTCAGCCGCATCCGGGTGGACGAGGCCTCCGCCGCCCGCATGTCTGCGAGTCATGTGTCGGACTACGATTCGGCCCACAGTGTCCGTCGCTGGTTCCTGAACGACGTCAGCTTGGGCAGGCGCTCTTTCGACCCCGAGCGCGACGTGGTGCGCCTGCAGCGCGAGAAGGGGGAGTGAGAAATGAAAAATGAAAAATAAGGCTGTCGGAGCAATCCGGCAGCTTTTTTTGTGCAAAAAAGGGCGCGTTGGTGCAACTTTTTGCTAAAAAGTGATGCGCAGGGACTATTTTTTTGCAAAAAGGAGCATTAGTCTTAAATATTTAACCTCTAACCTCTAAACTCTCACCTAATAGTCGTACCTTTGCCGCTGATCAAAACGCCGTGTCAATCTGAATATGTAAAGAGGCTCGCCTCTGCGCGGATACATTTTTTCCCCCCGTTTTTTTCGAGTATTAATTTTTAAAAACTGTTGTTATGACACAGAAAACAACGGCCGGGGAAAGACTGGCCAAAGAGAAGATTTATTTCACCGACGAGGAACTCGCTCAGATCCAAGAGTTAACGTCATGTATGAAGGACCTTTTTGTAACAATGTACGGCCAGTTGCCGGAGGGCGACCTGCTGCATTTCTGCAAGAGGGATGATACGGCCTTTGCCATGTTCGGGATTGGTATGTTTGCCATGATGATGCCCGATGCCAACGTCAACCGCGATGTGATGGCAGACAAAAAGAATCTGGATTATGTGTATGAATCGGCCAAAGCGTCGCTGATGGGGGGCTTGGTGCGTGCGATCAGGACGAAGGCTGATGACGATATGGCCAAGGAGGTCTTCCATTGGGGACTTACGATTGGGCAGCAGGGTATCGCCGCCGGCATGATGCCCACTGGCTTAGGTAATTGGGACTTTTCTCTCAAGCCGTGATTGCCTACGGGGCGCAGCTTCGTGAATAAACATCGGGGCCTCTCATTGCGAGGGGCCCCGATTGCTTTTTGAGTGGAGTAGAGGAGTCTATCTGTTGCCCTTCGCCCTGTTGTGACTCTTGCAGAGCATCTGGCAGTTGCTGATGTCCGTGGCGCCGCCCTTGCTCCATGCCGTCACGTGGTCGGCATCCATATCCTTCAGATCCCAAATCTTGGTGTGGTTGGCATCATGACCGATGGCGCAGTAGGGACAGTTGCTCTCTCCCTTTTCCTTGGCGGCTGCCGTTTGTTGGGCATAGACGGCTTTCTTCGTGGGCTCGTCAAACACGCGGACGTTCAGCAGTTTGGTATTCTGACAGCCGTCAAGAATGTATTCGTAGATACCCTTCTTGTCTTTCACATAGAAGCTCTCGTAGAGCTCACGCACCTTGGCTGCTACATCAGCAGGGTCGTAGGCCGTGTTGTGGAAACGCTCGTAGAGCTCGCCCCACCTCAGGCCGCACATCTCCTTTTCGGGCACGAAGTCAAACACCGCCGTAATCCAGTCGATGACAGAGGTGAAGTAGGCCTTCAGCTCCGCGATGTCTGTGTCGGAGCGATGCGCTGCCATGTAGTCCTCGATGCGCTTGCAGTCGCCCGTGTCTTTTGAAACCCATGAGAGGGCTGTGTGCAGGAAGTCCTGGCGCTTGGCGGTGCCGGGGATGTAGTGGCTCCATTTGTTGATGTTGGTGTTGTTCGAGTTGGAAAACTCCTCTTTGGCTTTGGTGACAAAGGAACCGCTATACACGGCGTTGAGTATCTCTTGCGTGTTGAGGGGGATGCCTACGATGTTGATGGTACGGAACCAGTCTTTGATTTCCTTCTCCGTACCTTCGCAGACATAGATGAGCAGCTTGGTGTTCAGGAAGCGATCCTGTTCTTCCTTATCGAGCGACGTGAAATACCAAGGCCTGCCGTCGGCGTCTATCCATGCGAATTTCTCCGTATAGAAGCGTCCGAGCGACGTGATGCGCTGTTGTCCGTCGAGCACTTCGTATCTGTCCTCACCGACCTTCGAGAAGTAGATCAGACCCAAGGGATA
>ONSH01000010.1 GCA_900320435.1 uncultured Prevotellaceae bacterium | reverse complement strand
TGCATCTCGACGAATGGGACAGTTTTATCCGCAGCGAAGAGAACCGCCGCATCATCCTCACCGCCACGCTGCACAACGAAGGCACGGAAGCCGCCAAGGGGCGACTCACGCTGCTGCTGCGCGATGCCGCGGGGCGCGAAGTGGGGCGGACGGCCTCGAAGAAGTTGTGCCTCGCCGCCGGTGCTGCCCGTGAAGCCCGTGCGGAACTCACGCTGGAGGGTCTGCGTCCCTGGAGTCCCGACGACCCCTGTCTCTACACCGCCGAGATACGCCTGGAGCGCCCCGACGGCAGTGCCGCCGACAGCATCACGCGGCGCATCGGACTGCGCACGCTGACGTTCTCGGCCGAAGAGGGCTTCCGCCTCAACGGCAAGCCCATGCTCATACGCGGAGGCTGCGTGCATCACGACAACGGATTGTTGGGGGCCGCCGCCTTCGACCGGGCCGAGACGCGTAAGTTGCAGCTCATCAAGCGTCAGGGCTTCAACGCCGTGCGCTGCAGCCACAACCTGCCCTCGGAGCACTTCCTCGACGCCTGCGACGAGCTGGGACTGATGGTGGTGGACGAATGCTTCGACCAGTGGCTCATCGCCAAGAACCCCGACGACTACAGCCGCCACTTCCGCGAGCACAGCGACGAAGACATCCGCGTGATGGTGCGTCGCGACCGCAACCACCCGAGCGTCATCATGTGGGGCATCGGCAACGAAATCCCCGGACGCATCTCACCCGAAGGGATGCAGACGGCCGCAAGGCTGCGTGAGGACATCCTCCGTCTCGACGCCACACGCCCCGTCACCGCCGCCATCTGCGGATGGGACGACGGCGACTCGTGGAACGCGGCCGGAGGCAACTGGGAGGCCCAATCGGACAAAGCCTTCCAGAGCCTCGACATCGGCGGATACAACTACCTCTGGGACAAATACGAGGGCGACCACGCGAGAGATCCCCGCCGCGTGATGTGCGGTCTGGAGAGCTATCCCAAGCAGGCCTCGGAAAACTGGACGCTGGTGGAGCGCTTGCCCTACGTCGTCGGCGATTTCGTGTGGACGGCGATGGACTATCTGGGCGAAGCCGGCATCGGCGCCGCCTACAGCGACCGGAGGCCCCCGATGTTCCAGCCCTGGCCCTGGTTCAACGGACACTGCGGCGATCTCGACCTCACGGGGCAGAAGAAGCCGCAGAGCTACTACAGGGACGTCGTCTGGCGCCAGCGCCCCGTGGCGATGGCCGTGGAACCTTCGTCCTCGCACAACAACATGTGGGGATGGCAGCTGGAGGAGCAGCATTGGACCTGGACGGGCCGCGAGGGGCAGGAACTCACCGTCAACGTCTACAGCCGTGCGCCCCGCGTGCGTCTGTATCTCAACGGTAAAGCCTTGGGCGACAAGGCACCCGGCGCCACCTTCTGGACTGCCTTCCGTGTGAAGTACGAGCCCGGCACGCTGCGGGCGGTGAACCTCGACGGCGAGGGCAGGGAGCTGCCGGGAGAAGATTTCACGCTGGAGACCACCGGACCTGCCGTCGGCGTGCGCTGCATCTGCGAGAATCCGACGCTCTCGGCCGACGAAGGCGATGTGGCCTACGTCATGCTGGAGGTCATCGACAGTCTCGGGCGCACGGTAACGAGCGACTGCACGACGCGTTTGAGGGTGGAGAACGCCGGAGCGGGCGAACTGATCGGTTGCGCCACCGGAGCCCCCGACGACATGGAGAGTTTCCGCTCGTTCACGCCCCGCGTCTTCCGCGGAAGGGCCCAGGCCGTCGTCCGTTCCACAGGCCGTCCCGGTGCTGTGGAACTCAATATTGAACTAAGAACGAAGAACTGACGCTTCGCGAGTGAAGAACGAAGAACTAAGAACGAAGAATCTAAGTTACCGACCCGGTCTCGGTATCATCATCGGATTCTTCACTCTTCACTCTTAGTTCTTCACTGAATGGCAACATGTTGCAATTCTTCTCCGGCGCGGTGATCCGCTTCGCGGGGGAGGTAGATCGGTGCTTCGGGCTGATAGGGGAGGATGAGCAGGCGCAACGCCGTGCAGCCTTCGGGCAGACGCCACAGACCGTAAAGGAAAGGACGGCCGTAGTAGAAGTTGTCGGCCAGAAGGATGTGGCCCTCTTCACCGCTCACCGTAGGCACCACAGCGTAGAGACGGGCGCAGTCGCCGCGGTAGCGGATGGAGAGCAGACGGCGGAGCTGAGTGGTGTCCGATGGTAATGAGATGATGTAGGAAGCAGCCTGCAGCCAGTCGTCCTCCGTGGGCGCAGCAGCCACTTTGGCTTTGCCCTTGACGATGGTACGCAGGGGGCCGACATTGTGCTCCTTGCGGAACTGAAGCGCAGCGGGCTCGGGCTTGACGGGTTCGGAGAGGAAGAGATGCTCGGCCTCTTCGGGCGTTAAGAGATAAATATTGTCCGCCACGGGCTCATGGGGTCCTTTGGGCTTGAGGCGCTGCAAGAGGCGTCCGCCGGAGAGGCACAGCGTCGTCGGCACGCCGGGAATCTGCATGAGGTAGAGACGGCCGTCCCTCTGGGCCACAATCTGTGCGGTGGCGTAGCGGATGCCGGCCACGTTGACGGGGAAGATCGCCATGCAGCCCTTGGGCAGCGTGAGCTTGGGCAGACGCACGCCGCAGGCCTCCAACTGGACGCCGCTCTTGGTTTTGAGTTTGGCCAGACGCTCGTAGTTGTTGACGAAGATGAAGGCGCTGCGGCCGTCGGAGCGTACCGCCCAGCGCAGCCCGGAGTCCTCGCCCCGCTTGAGGTCCTGAGGGCCGGGGAACGAGGCCGTCATGGGTGCCAGGAGCGCGCCGAAGTCCTGCATGAAGAGGTGGAGCGGGCGCAGGCGGTAGTACTGCGGATAAGTCTGGCCGAACTCGCCCAAAGGCGCCTGGAAGTCGTAGGTCAGCAGCGGGAGGTCGTTGTTGGCCGTAAAGGGTGAGGTCTGACACTCGTTGAGGCTGGTGTAGAGCCCCGTGGGGTTGGTGCCGCCGTGATACATGTAGTAGCCCAGCAGGTTGCTGCCGCTGCCCAGTTTGACCAGCGCCATGGAGTAGGTGTCGTCGGCCGAGATGAAGGGGCGCCGGTGGTAGGCCGTTGCCATGCCGCCGCCCAGTTCGCAGGTGAAGTAGGGATAGTCGGCGTCGCTCCCCGCCACCTTCTCTTCCTGCCGTCCGAGTACGTCGGTACCGATGGCGGTGGAGCTGCGGAAGGCTTTGAAGTTGAAGGCCTTGTAGTAGTTGCCCACACCCTCCTTAACGTCCTTGTCCCAGAAGCCGTCGGCATAGTCGCCGTAGAGGGGCAGCATTTCGCCGAAGGGCATCGGCGTGGAGAGTTCGGGCCATCCCGTGCGGGTGTAGAAGGGCAGGTCGAAGCCGATGGAGAGCGCAATGCGCTTGAGGTCGAGCAGGTATTCGGCGGGGCCGCGATATTCGTTGTCGAACTGGGCCGCGATGACCGGTCCGCCGTCTTTCCACTGAAGGCCCTGCACCTGGGTGTAGATCTGGCGGTAGAGGCGCGCGGTGAAATCGAGGAAAACGCTGTCGCGCGAGCGCATCTTGCAGCCCTTGGTGAAGAGCCAGTCGGGCAGGCCGCCGTTGCGCACCTCGCCGTGGCACCAGGGGCCCATGCGCAGGATGACGGGCATCCCCTCGTCGCGGCACACCTCGAGGAAGCGGCGCAGGTTGCGCTGTCCGCTCCAGTCGAAGCGGTTCTCCTCCTCCTCGATGTGGTTCCAGAAGACGTAGGTGGCGACGAGCGTGACGCCGCCCTCGCGCATCTTGCGCACCTCGGCGCTCCATTCGGCGGCGGGCAGACGGCTGTAGTGGATCTCGCCCATCACGGGGCAGAGACGCTTGCCGTCGATGATGAGACTGTGGCGGTCCCAGGTGACGGGGCGCCCGAAGAGCGTTTCGGCGCTTAGGGCGGAAGGCGCGAGGGAGAGGCAGAGGAGCAGGAGGGAGAGGAGGTGTTTCATGGCCGGCTAGGAGGTTAGTTGATGATGAGTTCCACGGGGCAATGGTCGCTGCCCGTGATTTCCTGATGGATGGAGGCGCTCTCGAGACGGGGCACGAGGCGCTCGGAGACGATGAAGTAGTCGATGCGCCAACCCACGTTGCGTTCGCGGGCCCTCATGCGGTAGCTCCACCAGGAATACTGGCCGGCCTCGTCGGGATGGAAGTGGCGGAAGGTGTCCACAAAGCCCTCGGCGAGCAGCTCGGTCATCTTGCCGCGCTCCTCGTCGGTGAAACCGGGGTTTTCGTGATTTGTCTTGGGATTAGCCAGGTCGATCTCTTCGTGGGCCACATTGAGGTCGCCACAGTATACGACGGGCTTTTGGGCGTCGAGCGCCTTGAGGTAGCGGCGCAGGGCGTCTTCCCAGGTCATGCGGTAGGAGAGGCGGCGCAGGCCGTCCTGGGCGTTGGGGGTGTAGCAGCAGACGAGGAAGAAATCGGCATACTCCAGCGTGATGAGGCGCCCCTCGCTATCGTGCTCGGGCAGGTCCATGCCGTAGCGCACGGAGAGCGGCGCGTGCTTGGTGTAAATGCAGGTGCCGGAGTAGCCTTTCTTCTCGGCGTAGTTCCAGAAGGAGTGGTAGCCGAGGAATTCGAGGTCAAGCTGGCCGGCCTGCATCTTGGTCTCCTGCAGGCAAAAGAAGTCGGCGTCGAGCGCGTCGAACGCTTCGCAGAAGTTCTTGCCCACGACGGCGCGCAGGCCGTTGACGTTCCAGGAAATGAATTTCATTTTATCGGTTAGAGGTTAGAGGTTATCGGTTATAGAGGCACTCCCCTAAAGGGTTTCTGTCCCCCGGGGACGGGGGAACCGAAGGGGGTGTGAAGACTGTTGAAGCGGGGAGGGGGCCGTGCAGAAGGATAAGATATAATCTTTCTCGGGTTCGTCGTGGGTGGTGATGACGGCATCGGGATATTGGGCGAAGATGTCGCGCATGTTGTCCTGAATGCCGGTGCCGAGGGCTTTGAGTAGCGCTTCCTTTTGAGTCCACAGGCGCACGAAGGCGCGTGCGGGATTGGCGGCAGCCTCAATGGCGTTCAGCTCCTCGTCGTTCATCGCATAGCGCGCCACACTTTCGCTGTAGCGGCCGACGCTCTCCACGTCGATGCCGCAGGGCTGGTTGTCGGTGATGCAGACAACGGCCTCCTTGCAGTGGGACAGGGAAAAGTTAAAAGATAAAAGTGAAAAATTGGAGATCAGGAGCGAGGGGTCCAACGAGGGCTTGCCGTGCTCGTTGTAGACGAACTCGGGGAAGTCCTGAGGGCGCTCGAGGTCCACTTTGTCCTTCAGGCACTCCCAAAGGAGAAGGAAGGCGCGCGTGCAGTTGCGCTTGCCCTCGAAATGTTTGAAACGCAGAGCCTGTTCCCGTCGCCAGGCGGGCAGCAGGTCGAGGTCGTGGAGAAGATCCTCCTCGCCGTAGCCGGAGAGTTTGTCGTCAAGTATTATGCGCATATTTTCTAACGGTCCACCAGAGCATGCCGGCGGCAAAAAATACGGAGATGAGGTCGGCAATGGGGATGCTGAGCCATACGCCGTCGAGACCCAGATAGCGGGGCAGGACGATGAGACCCGGGATGAGGAACAGCATCTGGCGCGAGACGCTCAGGAAGATGCTCTTGCCCGCATGGCCGATGGATTGGAAGAAATTGGAGATGACCATCTGCGCACCCACGAAGGGCAGGATGCTGACGCAGAGGCGGAAGCCCCGCGTGGCCAGGCGGATGACCTCCTCGTCGGTGGTGAAGACGAGGGCCGGCAGACGGGGGACGAATTCGCCCACGAGGAAACCCATGAAGGTGACGCCCGTAGCGGCCGCAATGGTCAGCCAGAGGCAGCGCCACACGCGGTCGTCGAGGCGTGCGCCCCAGTTGTAGCCCACGATGGGCTGCATGCCCTGATTGAGCCCGATGACGATCATCAGGAAGAAGAAGATAACGCTGTTGACGATGGAGTAGGCGCCGACGGCGTCGTCGCCCCCATAGCGCAGCATGCCCTGATTGATGAGCAGCACCACCAGGCACGCACACGAGTTGAGCAGGAAGGGCGCCATGCCGATGGAGAGCGTCTGGCGCACGATGTCGAGGCGCAGGCCGTAGATGCCGCGCTTGAAGCGGAGCAGTTCGTCCTTGCGGCAGAAGAGCGAGGAGACCACTGCGAGGGCCGCCATCTGAGAGATGACGGTGGCGACGGCTACGCCCCGGATGCCCATGTCGAAGACGAGGATGAAGAGCGGGTCGAGCACCGCATTGATGACCACCGTCATCAGCGTGCAGAGCATCGCCGTGCGCGGGTGGCCGGCGGCGCGCATGATGTTGTTGAGGCCCAGGTAGCTGTGGACGACGACGTTGAAGGCGAGGATGATCTCCATATACTCCCGGGCATAGGGCAGCGTGGCCTCCGAGGCGCCGAAGACGAGCAGCACGGGGTCGAGCCAGATGAGGAAGACGACGGAGAAGAGCGTGCCCAGAATGAGGTTGAGCACGATGCTGTTTCCCAGCACCTGCTGCGCCGTGCGGTAGTCCTTCTGACCCAGACGCACGGAGATCACGGTGGAAGCGCCGACGCCCACCATGGCACCGAAGGCCGCCCCGAGATTCATGAAGGGGAACGTGGCGGCCAGGCCGGCCAGAGCCTGCTTGCCGACACAGTGGCCGATGAAGGCACGGTCCACGATGTTGTAGAGCGAAGTCGCCGTCATGGCAATGATGGCCGGCAGGGCATACTGCCAGAGCAGCCTCCCCACGGGCCGTTCGCCGAGTTCGGTAGGTACGCGTTTGAACTTTTTGGGCATTTCGCAGGCAAAAGTAGCAAAATTATTTCGTTTATCCAAAAAAAGCGGGAGCGGGGAGTGCGATGCGCCAACTTTTTTGTATCTTTGCAGTCGGTATAGCTATTTAAACCATTATAACAATGAGCAATCAATCAGAAAAAATCAAGGAGCTCGTGGAGCTCCGTGCGAAAGCCCGTCTGGGCGGCGGTGAGAAAGCCATCGCCAAGCAGCACGAGAAAGGCAAGTACACGGCGCGCGAGCGCATCGACATGCTGCTCGACGAGGGCAGTTTCGAGGAGATGGACATGTTTGTGCAGCACCGTTGCACCAACTTCGGCATGGAGAAGAAGCACTATTTGGGCGACGGTGTCGTGACCGGCAGCGGCACGATTAACGGACGTCTGGTCTATGTCTTCGCTCAGGACTTCACCGTGAGCGCAGGTTCGCTCTCCGAGATGCTGGCTTCGAAGATATGCAAGGTGATGGACATCGCCATGAAGGTGGGTGCTCCCGTCATCGGCCTCAACGACTCGGGCGGCGCACGTCTGCAGGAGGGCATCAACGCTCTGGCCGGATACTCCGAAATCTTCCAGCGCAACATCATGGCCTCCGGCGTGATTCCCCAGATTTCGGCCATCATGGGCCCCTGTGCCGGCGGTGCGGTGTATTCGCCCGCTTTGACCGACTTCACCCTGATGGTGGAGAACACCAGCTATATGTTCCTCACCGGCCCCGGCCCCGTCAAGGCCGTCTTGGGTGAAGTGGTGACGCAGGAGCAGCTGGGCGGCGCCTCCATCCACTCCACCAAGAGCGGTGTGACCCATTTTACCGCCGCCACCGAGGAGGAGGCCATTGCCATGCTCAAGCAGCTCATGAGCTACATCCCCCAGAACAACCTGGAGAAGACGCCCCGCGTGGAGTGCACCGACCCCATCGACCGCAAGGCCGACTTCCTCAACGAGATCCTGCCCGACAACCCCAACCAGCCCTACGACATGTATGAGGTGATTGCCGGTATCGTGGACAACGGTGAGTTCTTCGAGGTGCAGCCCAAGTTTGCCAAGAACATTATCATCGGCTTTGCCCGCTTCAACGGTGAGACCGTAGGCATCGTGGCCAACCAGCCCAAGCAGCTGGCCGGCGTGCTCGACTGCAACGCTTCCCGCAAGGGTGCCCGCTTCGTGCGCTTCTGCGACGCCTTCAACATCCCCATCGTCACACTGGTTGACGTGCCCGGATTCCTCCCCGGCACGGGTCAGGAATACAACGCCGTCATCCTCCACGGCGCCAAGCTGCTCTACGCTTACGGCGAATGCACCGTGCCCAAGGTGACGGTGACGCTGCGCAAGAGCTACGGCGGCAGCCACATCGTGATGTCGTGCAAGCAGCTGCGCGGCGATGCCAACTACGCATGGCCCTCGGCCGAGATTGCCGTGATGGGTGCCAGCGGCGCCGCTTCCGTGCTCTACGCCAAGGAGGCCAAGGCCCTGAAGGAAGAAGGCAAGGCAGAGGAGGCCAAGCAGTTCCTCGACGACAAGATCAGCGAGTACGAGAACCTCTTCTCCAACCCCTATCAGGCTGCCAAGTACGGCTACATCGACGACGTCATCGAGCCGCGCAACACGCGCTTCCGCATCTGTCGCGCTCTGGCCCAGCTGGCCAACAAGAAGGTGACCAATCCGGCCAAGAAGCACGGCAACATTCCTCTTTAAGCGACGCTACGTCAGGATTTAAAATCAATTGACTATGGTAACATTGACAATCACCGATTCCACCTGGATGATGGCCGGCGTGAGCATTGGCGTGGTGTTCTTCATCCTCGTCCTGCTGGTGGGCGTGCTCCACATCTTCAGCGTGATCGCGGCCAAGGCGCCCCACACCAAGGGCCCCAAGAAGCTCGCCGTGCCCTCTGCGCCCGAAGAGCCCCTGCTGCCCGGCAAGCCCAGCGACGATGCCGAAGACGAGCGTCTGGCCGCTGTGGCTGTGGCCATCCATCTCCACCTCTCCCGCGCTCACGACGACGAGAGCGGCGTGATCACCATTCAACCGACAGCCAGCCCCTGGCACGCTGTTCTTAACCCCCGATTTTAACGAAGTAAAGCGATTATGAAAGAGTATAAGTTCAAGATTGGCGACAAGGACTATCTGGCCTCTGTCGTAGAACAGGAAAACGGCGGTCTGGAAGTGACCGTCGACGGCAAGATCTACAACGTGGAGCTGCCCGACCGCAAACCCGCTCCGAAGCCCGTCGTGAAGCACGTTGCCGCTCCCGCTCCCGTAGCGCCCGTGGCTGCCGCTCCCGTGGCTCAGCCCTCTGCCGGCGCCTCCAGCGTGGTGACGGCGCCCCTCA
Organism: uncultured Prevotellaceae bacterium; assembly: GCA_900320435.1. Taxonomy (GTDB): domain Bacteria; phylum Bacteroidota; class Bacteroidia; order Bacteroidales; family Bacteroidaceae; genus Physcousia. The sequence goes on along the minus strand of ONSH01000010.1, from coordinate 18,798 downwards.
ACGGCAAGATCACTCAGGTCAACGTGAAGCCGGGCGACCAGGTGACGGCCGGACAGGCTGTCGTGGTGCTCGAGGCCATGAAGATGGAGAACGACATCACCACCGAATACGCCGGCACCGTGAAGGCTGTCCTCGTCGCTGCAGGCGACCAGGTGGACACCGGCCAGGCGCTCGTCGAACTGGCATAAACAGAACACATTAGGGCATATATTATGAAAAAGATTATTGCACTGATGCTCCTCTCCGCAGTGGCCATGCCTCTTCTGGCAGCCAACGGAGCTTCGTTCGACCTCGCGGGTTCGATGGAGAAGTTCTGGAACGAGATGGGCCTGATGTCCTTCTTCGTGGGCGACGGCTGGAAGAATGCGGTGATGATCGCCGTAGGCTGCTTCCTGCTGTTCCTGGCCATCAAGAAGGAATACGAGCCCCTGCTGCTCCTGCCCATCGCCTTCGGCATGATTCTCACGAATCTGCCCTTCGCCGGGCTCTTCCACTCCACGATGTGGAACGACGAGTTTCTCAATCCCCAGAGCCCCTTCTACCACTCCTACCGTCACATCATGGCGGAGGGCGGTCTGCTCGACATCCTGTATATCGGCGTGAAGGCCGGCGTCTATCCCTGTCTCATCTTCCTCGGCGTGGGGGCCATGACCGACTTCGGTCCGCTCATTGCCAACCCCAAGAGCCTGCTGCTCGGCGCTGCCGCCCAGATCGGCATCTTCGCCACTTTCTTGGTGACGCAGATGGACATCTTCGGTTTCACGCCCGCTCAGGCTGCTTCCATCGGCATCATCGGCGGTGCCGACGGTCCCACGGCCATCTTCCTCACCACCAAGCTGGCGCCCGAGCTCTTGGGCCCCATCGCTGTGGCAGCCTACAGCTACATGGCTCTGGTGCCTGTCATCCAGCCGCCCATCATGCGTCTGCTCACCACCAAGAAGGAGCGTATGATCCGCATGTCGCAGCTGCGTGAGGTGTCCAAGCGCGAGAAGATGCTCTTCCCCATCATCGTGGCCATCGTCGTGAGCCTCATTCTGCCCTCGGCCGCCACGCTGATCGGCTGCCTCATGCTGGGCAACCTGATGAAGGAGAGCGGCGTCGTAGAGCGCCTCTCGAAGGCCGCTCAGAACGAGCTCAACAACATCGTGGTCATCTTCCTCGGTGTCACCGTGGGCGCTACGGCTACGGCCGAGGCCTTCCTCAACATCCAGACCATCTCCATCCTCTGCGTCGGCATCGTGGCCTTCGGCTGCGGCACCGCAGGCGGTGTGCTCCTGGCCAAGCTGATGAACCTCTTCCTCAAGGAGAAGATCAATCCGCTGATCGGTTCCGCCGGCGTGAGCGCCGTGCCTATGGCCGCCCGCGTGAGCCAGGTGGAGGGTCAGAAGGCCGACCCGCGCAACTTCCTCCTGATGCACGCCATGGGTCCCAACGTGGCCGGCGTCATCGGCAGCGCCGTTGCTGCAGGCATCCTGCTCAGCTTCCTGGGATAAAATTCCGACCGAATATAAAAGAAAAGAGCCGTTCACGAGTGTGGACGGCTCTTTTTTCGGTCTCAACGGTTGTTTATAAGCAAAAAAAGTGTATCTTTGCGGAGAAAATCCGATCGAATGCCGTGAAACGATACGCCGTATTCTTTTTGCTGGTGCTTCTTTTGCCTGTTTCGGCAGACGCTCAGGACATTGTGCGTCTGGCGTTGCCCAACCTCGAGCAGCTGTCGTCTCACCGGATTTCGCAGGTGATACAGGACAGCGAGGGCTTCCTTTGGTATGCCACCGAGGGCGGCGGGCTCTGTCGCGACGACGGCAGGGAAATCAAAGTGTTTCGCAGCGACGCCGAACGCCCGGACCTCCTGCAGAGCAACGACGTGGCCTGTGTGGCCGAGGGCGCCGGGCGCTACATCATCATCGGCACCTTCCACGGCGCCAACGTTTTGGACAAGCGCGACTACAGCATACGTCCTTTGCCTGACGTTGATGATAAGCGGGTGGACGACATTCTGGTGAGCCGCAACGGCCATTGGTGGCTGACGGCCAACAAAAAGCTGTACGAATACACTCCAGACGGCGAACTGCTCAACGTGTATCCCGGCGGTGAAAAATATATCTTCCGTCTCGGCGAGGATGCCTTCGGCCGGATTCTGTGCACGGAGTGGGAGGGCGGACAACTGCGTCTGGAGGACGGCCGTTTGGTGCGCGTCTCCGATGTGTGGCCCGATGCCGGCGGCTTCGTCCGTACGACAACCGATCGGCAGGGGCGACGGCTGATAACGGACATCTTCGGCAACTGCTACGCCGAGGCCGACGGGGAGCAGCGGGTGTGGTCCGTCCCTTCGGCGCTGACGCGTTTTGCTGCCGACTCCGTTCGTGCGGCCCGCGGCCTCTCGGAGCGTCCCGTAGCTGTGACGGAGGCCCCCGACGGCGCCCTGTGGTTCAGCACCGGCAGAGACGTGCGGCGGATGAAGGACGGCAGCGAGGAGGCGGTCTTTCCTGAGTTGAAGGATGTTTCCGCCCTGGCATTCACCGGCGACGGCACCCTGTGGCTCGCCACGATTTTCGGCACGCTGATGACGTATAAAGAAGGGCAGCTCTCGACCGATGAGTACGCCTCAAACGAGTACGGCGACGGCGTGAATGCACTCGCCTTGGACAGCCTCGGGTGTCTGATTTTGGTGAGCGACCGCTACATTCGTCTCTACGACCCCGTGCGGCAGACGTTGCGTCAGCAAAGCCGCGAGGCCCGCGACGTTTATTGCATTGAGCTTCAGGAGACGCGGCCCGGTGAACGTTGGAGCCAGCCTCAGCCGGAGTCTGCGGCGGGTCCGATGCCTCGATGGGTGTGGTGGACGCTGGCGGCACTTCTCGTGCTGCTCTCCGCGCTTTCGGTCCAGGTGTGGCGGTTGCACCGTCAGCGCATGCGTTTCCTCTCGCTGATGACGTCGTCCGCTCCCGCTCCCGGTGCTTCCAATGGCGAATCTCCTGCGACGCAGCAGCCGGCCATTGACAATGAGTGGCTTCAGGAGGCCATCGCCCGGGTGGAGGCGCATATGAGCGACGACGACTACAGTGTGGAGCATCTGGCCCGCGACCTGTGCATGAGCCGCATGACGCTTTACCGTCGCATCCAGTCGTCCACGGGGCAGAAACCCTCCGAATTCATCCGCACCATCCGTTTGCGGCGTGCCGCCGGACTGTTGCGCGAGGGACGCCTGAGTATCACCGAGATCAGCTACGACACGGGTTTCTCTTCCGTCAGCTATTTCAGCCGCTGCTTCCGCACGATGTACGGCGTGCCGCCGACGCTGTTTGGCAGAACCACGACGGCCGGGGAGCCTGCGAGCGACGAAAGTCCCAATTGAGACCGCTTCGTGCAGCGGACAAATACGCCCGAAAGCGTGTAGAGTTCCACCGTTTCGTCGTCACTGTCGGCGGCGAAGACGGCGTTCACCCCTGTGGGGTCAACGGGGGAGGGCAGCGCCTGACCTTCCAGAGGGAATATCCGGAGCCATTCCGCTTCCGGTAGACCGCCGATGCGCCCCGTGGCTGTCAGCGTGATATCCATCGTGCCGGTTTTACCGATTTCCGCGTCGCACATCAGCGTTTCATGATCTTTTTGCGGGAAGTTCAGGCGGCTGACGCTTTCGCCTCCGATACTGAGTTCCCCGCTGTACGCTCTTGCCGCAGAGTATTGAAGCAACAGGCGGTATTTTCCCGGCTCTGCCACATTGACACCCCAAATGATGCGACCTCCTTTCTTGCTGGGGTCAATGACGAGAGGGGCGTCCATCAAAGATGATTCGCCGACATAGAACGTCACCGTGTCGGACATCTCGGTGAAGCCGTCTGTGTCGGTGGCTTTCACCCACAGCGTGTGTATGCCGATTTCCGCCTTCAGGGGCAGTTCGTAGGGCGCCTCGTTCAGTGTGCCTGCCAGCCGGCGGTCGAGGTAGAAGTCCACCGAACGTATGCGGTTTCTCACGTGTTTCACGTCGGCTTTCAGTCTAAGGTCGGGCGCTGCAACCTGGTCCTGCAGCGGTTCGGAGACGGCGGCTTTCATCAGCCACGACACCTGCGTGTGCTTCACGCCGAGGAAGGCGTCCATCATCACCGTGGGCTTGCGGGTAGCTTCGTCCCAAGCGCCCATGTCGTAGCCGCCCATGGACTCCGGCTCCCAATAGAAGCAGCCCAGGTCGCCGTTTCCGATCATCCGGTCCATCACGCCCACGAGGTATTGGTTGCCCGTGACGGCTTCACTGGGATAATGGCCCGTCTCCACAACCATGCAGGGCGTGCCGTAGCGGCTCTTGAGATCGTTGATGTTGGACATCACGCGGGTGATCATCGTCGGCCCGTCCAGATGCGACCAGCGGGGGTAGGCCGACAGGCCGATGATGTCCCATTTCGCCCCGTTTTTCTTCAGTCCGTCGAAGATGCTGCGGTAGAGTGAGTTGTCGTGACCGTCGGGCAGATGCACGATGACCTGTATTGACGGATCCACGGCCTTCACGGCATCATAGCCGCTCTGCACGAAGCGGGCAAAAGCTGCAGAGCCGCCCTTGTTGGTCTGCCCCACGGGGTAGAGCATGCCGCGTTTGGTCTCGTTGCCCACCTGCACCCATTTCGGCACGACGCCGGCTTCTTTGATGGCCGAGAGCACTTCGTAGGTGTGGTCGTAGACATGCTGCGCCAAAGCCTCCACGCTGTGGTCGGTCCATGCCGAAGGGATGGTCTGGCTGCCGGGGTCGGCCCAGGTGTCGCTGTAGTGGAAGTCGATCATCACGCCCATGCCTTTGATTTTTGCCCGCTTGCACATGTTGACCACCTCCTGCTTGCTGCTGGCGCCGTTGGCAACGGTCCACACACGCAGGCGGATGTTGTTGATGCCCTGTTCTTTCAGTATCTGCAGTATGTCCTTCTGTACACCGTTTTTGTCGAGCCATTTGGTGCCCCAGCTTTCCATTTGGGGCACGAAGCTCACGTCGGCCCCGAAGGCGAATTCTTCATGTTCGTGGTGGTTGAAAATAGTGTCCGTTACGGTGATGGCGCCGGCGCTCATTGCCGTCCACACCAAGGCGAGTGTCAGCAGCAGGGCTGAAAGAAAATGTCGTAGCATAGTTGTGTGAGTGTTGGAATTAAGGTTTTTCGGCGGCAAAGTTACGGAAAAGCCCTCTAAGGGCGATGCACTATTTTCCCAATAGCTTGTCTCTATGTATCAAAAACGCCGTTTACACCGCATTTTTGCACATTTGTTACATGCGTGCATCCTTTTGTTACATCTTTTACACGCCGCATGCGGGAAAATCCGTATCTTTGCATCGCTATGAGACACATTCTGCTTTCCCTCCTTCTGCTTCTTGCGGCTATGGGCGCTCCGGCCCAGGGGCCTGCGCCCGTGGCGCCCGGTCTGGAGTTTGTCATGCAGTTGCGCGTGACGCTCGGCGAGGTCTTTTCTGCAGGCGAAACGCCCCACGGCCGCCGCACCGTTGTGCCCATCATGGGCGGCACTTTCGAGGGCCCGCGCCTTCGTGGCACTGTGCTTCCCGGCGGCGCCGACTATCAGTTGGGCAACGGAGCGCGCACCGAACTCGAGGCCGTCTATTGCATCCGCACCGACGACGGCATCACAATCCATGTGCGCAACCTGGGCATCGCCGCGCCCGCCTATTTCATGTCGGCACCCCGCTTCGAGACGGCCTCCGACAGCCCCTACGGCTGGCTCAACGACGCCCTCTTCGTGTGCGCCCCTCAGAGCGATCCCGCCTTCCGCGGCGTCGTGCTCAACGTGTGGCGCGTCGTGCCGCCCCAGATGTCGAAATAATCTATCCCCAAAAACACAACCATAATGAAAAAGCTCTTTTTCCTCCTCTCCGCTTTTCTTTCGCTCGCGGCCTTTGCCGGGGGCGAGCGCGAGATCAAAGTGACTGAAAACGTGGCCTATCGCACCGACGTCGGGCCCTCCACCGTGCTCGACCTGGCGCAGCCCCTCTTCGGACTCCAAAGCGGCCGTCCCGCCATCCTCATCATCCACGGCGGCGGCTGGAGTGCGGGCTCCAAGAACGACGCCGTCTACCGCGCCCTCATGATCGACTATGCCATGAAGGGCTACGTGGTCTGCAACATGAACTACCGCCTCGTACAGGAGGCGCCCATGCCGGCCTGCATCGAGGATGTGCGCGAGGCCATCCGTTGGATGAAGGCCAATGCCGCGACGCTGGGCATCGACTCGGCGCGCATCGGCACCTACGGCCATTCTGCCGGAGGCCATCTCTCGCTCATGGCGGGCCTCACGGGCGGCGTGGCCTGCGCTGCCGGCGGAGCGCCCCCGACGGAGATCGGACGCAGCGGCGAGTGGGCCGACCACACGGAGTGGTGGCCGATAGGGTATATCGGCAAGACCCCCATACCCTTCCTTGTGCTGCAGGGCGGGGAAGACCCCGTTGTGCGTCCCGTGCTCACCGAGGACTGGGTGCGCAAGATGCAGCGCGCGGGTGCGCAGGTGGATTATGTCAAGGTGCACGGCCAGCACGGCGTGGCCTTCGACCAGCAGCTGGAGTTCACGCGTCCGGCCCTCGACGCCTTCTTTGCCCGTCACCTCGGCTTCGACGACCCCTCCGTCTCCTTCGAGCAGATGAAGGTGGTGGAGTTTGGCGGCAGCGGCCCGCATAAGGCCATTGCCGTGCGCGAGAAGTCGTTGCCCGACTTCACCGTTTACCGTCCGCTCAACCTCGACGCCGCCATGCGTCCCCGTCGCGGCCAGTGGGGCGGTGCCGTGCGCAAGCTCCCCGTGCTCGTCTTCTGCAACGGCGGCTGCATGGACACCAGCATCGGCTACGAGAACATGCTCTCCGACCTGGCCTCTCACGGCTACGTCGTGGTCGCTGTGGGCGAGATGCAGATGATGGCCCGCCACGAGGAGGACCGTCCGACGCCCTCGTCGGCCGTGCAGCGCGCCCTCGACTGGATCAGCCAGCAGGACGCCAATCCCTCTTCGCCCTACTACGGCAAGCTCGACGTCGGCCGCATCGCCGGTGCCGGCCATTCGTGCGGCGGCGCCCAGATTCTGGCCAATGCCGCCGATCCGCGCTTCAAGACCTACATCATCCTCAACGCCGGCATGGGCAAGATGACGATGGCCGACGCCAGCGCCAAGTCGCTGAAGGCGCTCCACGGTCCCATCCTCTACCTCACGGGCGGCACGTCGGATGTTGCCTGGCCCAATGCCCAGGCGGACTACAAGGCCATCTCCAAGGTGCCCGTCTTCCTGGCCGACAACACCGTGAGCGGCCATGGCGGCACCTATGAGAAGCCCCTGGGCGGCGACAACAGCCGCATGGTGCGCGCCTGGCTCGACTGGCAGCTGAAGGGCCGCGACGAGGCCGGCGAGAAGCTCTTCGTCGAGGGCGACCTCACGGGCTATGCCGACTTCACCCTCAAGCACAAGAACTGGAAGCCGCAGCCGCGCGCCGAGGCTTCCGCCGAGGAGCTCTGGATCGAGAACGGCAAGCAGCGCATCTTCGGCGAGCTCTTCACCCCTGCGGGGGCTAAGGCGAAGGGTCCCGTCGCCGTCATCGCGCACGGCTTCAACGGCAATTTCGAGTACGGCCGCAACTATTTCGAGACGCTCGGGCGCCTGGGCTACCGCTGCTACACCCTTGACTTCCCCTGCGGCTCGGCCCGCAGCCGCAGCGACGGCAACACGCTGAATATGTCCATCCCCGACGAGGTGAGCGCCCTCAAGGCCGTCGTGCGTCATTTCCGCGCCAAGGGCCATCCGGTGGTGCTCGTCGGCGAGAGCCAGGGCGGCCTGGTGTCGGCCCTCACTGCGGCCGACCTCAAGAGCGAGGTGAGCCGTCTGGTGCTGGTGTTCCCCGCGCTCTGCATCCCCGACAACTGGCGTCAGCGCTATCCGCGCCTGGAGGACATTCAGGACGTCACCGAGCTCTGGGGCGTGAAGATGGGTCGTCGCTTCTTTGAGGAGATTCACGACATGCACCCGATGGACGTCATCGGCGCCTACAGAGGTCCTGTACTGATTGTCCAGGGCGACCAGGACCGTGTGGTCTCCATGGAGGACTCGCGCCGCGCCTTGCAGCTCTACGCCAAGGGCGCCCGCCTGCACGTCATCCCCGGCGCCGGCCACGGTTTCAAGCCCGCCGAGTTCCAGGAGGAGATGGCGCAGTTGGAGAAGTTCCTGAAATAATTGACAAGTGATGCAGATACCCATCGAGTCCATGAGTTTCCTGATGCTCAATGTGGGCATCGCGAGGCTTAACGGCAACTGGAACTGGAAAAACGTTTCCTCGCCCTTCACGCGTATCTATTACGTTATTGAGGGCGAGGCAACGCTGTATCTGCCCCAGCGCAGTGTGCGTCTGCGACCCGGCTATCTCTATATGGTCCCGGCCTACACGCTGCACTCCTACGGATGCGACGGACTCTTCACCCACTACTATCTGCACGTGTACGAGGGTGTGAAGAAGGAGATGGACGTCATGGAGCTCTACGACTTTCCCTCCGAGGTGAAGGCGCAGGAGGGTGACGAGCAACTCTTTGAGCGCATGTGCCGCCAATATCCCGAGACTAGACTTCCTTCCGACGACCCCACGTTTTACGACAATGCGGCCACGTTCACCGATTTTGTGCAGCGTTACAGCGACATGGCCCTTTGGGAAAAGATGGCGCTGCGTGGCGCGATGCTGACGCTCTTTTCCCGATTCATGCGTGAGGCTACGCCGCGTTTCTGGCTGCAGGACGAGCGGTTGAGCCGGGTGATGAACTACATCCATTGCCACATCGACGCCGATGTCGACGTGAAGGCGCTGGCCGATGTGGCCTGCCTCTCGTCGCCTTATCTGATTCGTCTCTTCAAGCGGGAGGTCGGCCTCTCGCCCATGCAGTACGTCAACCGCAAGAAGGCGGAGCGCGCCCAGCTGCTGCTCTGTACCACCGACAGTCCGGTCAAGGAAATAGCCTTTGCCACGGGTTTCAGCGACCAGTCGTATTTCATCCGTCTCTTTCGCAAGATTTGCGGTGTCACGCCGCAGGAATACCGACTCCGGATGAGGGCCTCCCGATAGACGGGTGGCCTTCGTTTTTCATTGTTTGACGAACGACAGCAGGAAACCGCCCCGGGGCAGACAGTGCATCACGAGCAAGTCGCGGGCGCCGATGCTGCGGTGGGTGACGGCAATCTCCTTCGGCGAAGCGCCGTCGGCAAAGACGGTGACGTCGAAGCGGCCCTCGGGGAGGAAGTCGGGCACGATGAGCATCTCGCGCGCCTCATTCTCTCCGTTCAGCCCGGCCACGTACCATCGCTCGCCGCTGCGGCGTGCCACGACGAACGATTCGCCGGGGTAGCCGCTGAGCAGACGCGTCTCATCCCACACGACGGGCACCTGCGCCATGTGGCGTCGGGCTTCTTCAGGCAGGGAGCGGAACCCTTCGGGGCGATCGGCCCAGTGCTGCACGCCCGATTCGAAGGCAACGGAGAGTGCCAGCTCGTGCGTATTGCTCGTGCGGTGAGGGTGTTGCGAGTCGGTGAACGTCACGGGTGTGTAGTCCATCGGTCCCACGACATTGCGGGTATAGGGCAGCAGACAGTTGATGCGTGCGCCGTTGTCGGTCATATACTGGGCGTTGTTGTATTGCTCCGCACCGTAGACGGCCTCCTGCGACATAAGATGCGGATACGTGCGGCTCCAGCCTCGGGGCAGCGTGCATCCGTGGAAGTTGACCATCATCTCAAACGCCGCAGCGTCTTCCAGAATGTCGAGATAATAGCCGATCATCTGCTGCTTGTCGCTCTCGAAGAAATCCACTTTGACGCCCGCCACGCCTAGACTCTTGAGCCAGGTGAACTCCTCCACGCGGTTTTCGTGGGTCAGCATGCGGTCGAGCGGTGTGGCGCGCACACCGGTGTGGGTGCCGCCGGAGTTGTACCACATCCAGGGTTTGACGCCCTTTGAGAGCGCATACTTTACGGCATCCTCAAGGCAGCCGCCATTAGTCATGGCATCCCACTCCCAGTCGAAGAGCACATACTCCCATCCCATCTCGGCGGCGAGATCAACGTACTGCCTGCACGTTTGGAAGTCTTTCGTACCGTGATTGTAGGCCCAGTACACCCAGGAGGCGCGGCCGGGGGTGATCCAGTTGACAATTGATAATGGATAATTGATAATTGGGGCGGGGGAGACGTCGTCCACCATGGTGGAGGCCACGATGTCGGCCAGTGTGCCGACGATGACGGTGCGCCAGGGCGATGACCATGCACCCTCCCACACGGGATTCACAGCGCCTTGTCCGTTACCTTCGGCTGCATTGGGATAAACCACGCGATAGACGGCGGCATCGGCGCTGTTGTCCAGATGTGTGGCGCAATAGCTGCGGGTGAGGCCGGCCTCCGTGATCAGTGCGAAACGCTCTCCCGGGAGTTGAAACAGGGCGGGGTAGCCCCATACGCCCTGACGGACGGCGCCGTCTTCCTGCAGGGGGAAGTCGCCCTCGTAGCTGGTGACGTATTGCTGCAGCCAGCGGCGCGAGGCCGACGGCAGGGTGTAGGCGGTCTCCTCTCCGGTGAACTCCAGGCGGGCTCCCGACTTGTTGTCCAGGAGATAGCGAAAGGCCAGACCGTCGTTGAAAAGGCGCATCTCGATGCGCAGGGGGCTGCCGCTGCGGCTCTCCAGCGAGGCCTCGCAGCGGGTGTAGGGATGGCGGATTTGCCGGCATTTGCCGTGCAGGGCGGTGTAGCTCTCTATCAGCGTTTCGCCCTCCGTCAGCGACAGAAGGCGAAGTCCGGCGAAGAAGTCTTCCCCTGCGGTGGTGAAGCCGGTTCGGGTGCGCACGAGCTCCAGGCCCGCGCTGTCTTTCAGGACGAGGTACGTCCTCCCGCCCTCCTGTTCAACGAACGTTTCCAGGCGTCCGTCCGGGCTCTTCACTCCGGCCGAAGTACACAGTGCGGTGAGAAAAAAGATGAGGGAGAGGATGTGTTTCTTCATAGTGTGTGTGCTGTTTTTCGGTGTGTGATCAGCGGCTGAGTTTGCGGCTCTTGCCGTCCTTCACTTCGATGTAGGTGCCGTTGGCGGGCGCTTTGGGCAGGCGCAGGCCCGAGATCGTGTAGTAGGCGGCGGGAGCGGACGTCTGCTGTGTTCCGGCGGGCAGTTCGCCCACGGCATCGGGCACGCCGTTGTCGCCGAGATAAAACAGGCGGATGTTGTCAAACTTGAAGTTGTTGCCGCCATAGTTGGCCAGGCGAACGCCGAGCGTCAGATTCGTTTTTTCCGTCAGGTCGAAGTCGAGACTTGTGTCGGCATTGCCCTCATGTTTCATCTCCGCCGTCTTGTCGCCGGCAAAGAGAAGGGCGCCGTCGGCACTGCACATGCTGTAGGCCGTCAGACGGTATTTGCCGGCCGGCAGGTTGTACACCGTCTGGCTCACGCTGCGGTCGCTCAGCCTGCCGCTCGACTGCCAGTTGTTCATGTAGAGTTTGTTGTCGCAGCCGGAGAGATAGCCCTTTTCGATGACGCCCTCTCCCTCCGAGACCCAGGCGATGGGCTTCGCCTGCTCGTCGTAGCGCTCGAAGCTCGGGTTGTTGATGAGATACGTGATGTTGACGGGGTTGGTCTCCGTCGCCTTCTCCAGCTTGTCATACCGCTTCATCCAGTCGGTGCGCAAGATGCGGTAGATCTCCAGATGCGCTGCCGTGCTTTCCGTCTTGTTGGCGGCGAATTCCTGACCGTCTTCCACGACGTTGTCCCATGCGCCGACCCAGGCCCCGGACGTGACGTTCTTCAGGGTCCATCCTTTTTCTTCGTCATACGCGGGCACGACGTAGGCGAGCCTGCGCTGGCTGTCGTTGTCTCCCTTCGAGCCGCCGAAGTCGCTGTAGGTCTGCCACACGGTCTTGCTCCAGCCTTCGGTGCGGAACTGGCGGTTTTGCTCTGCCACGCTGGTCACAATCCATTGGGTTGCTCCGGACCCTGCGGCGGGCTTTCCGTCGGCGTCGAAGGCTTCAATTATCCATGCGTCGCAGGGATTCTTGCAGGGGTTGCCGTTTTTGTCGTACGCCATCACATATACGTTGCCCCAGTTCTTGCCGTTGTCGTCGTGCGGGCGGGCTACGACGGGCAGCTCTTCATTATGCTCCACGAAGGCGAAATAGTATTCGTCGAAGTTCATGTCTGCGGGGGTGACGTCCATCTTCTCCCATCCCCCTTCGGCGAGTTTCTCTCTCACGGGGCGAAGGTCCTCTTCGGCCACGCTGTAGAAGACCGTCTTGACGGCGCGGAACTCCTGCTGCGTGCCGCCGTTGTTCATGTCGGCCTGCCATCCCAGAAAGTAATCCCCGGCCTCTTCGATTTCCACATACAGTCCGTAGAGCTCGCTGCCCTCTTTGGCGGTGTTGACCTGATAGCAGGCCAGACTCTTCTCGGGAATGTCGTCCGTGGTGAGCAGCTCGCGTGAGACAAACTGCCAGGCTTTGTTGTTGCAGCCGTAGAGCGAGTTGTAGGCTGCACCGAAGTAGTAGATGCCCTTGTCCAGATGCACCTTACGGTAGATGCGGGCATTGCTGATATCGCCCTCGTTGGCGTCGCGGTCGTCCCACACGCCGATGGAGATGCCCCTTTTGTTGCCGTAGTTGTCCAGTCCGTTGCGCACACCCTCACCGCCTTTGTCTATGCTGTAGTTTTCCGAGATCCAGTTGTCGAGTTTGCCGTAGCGGCCGCCCAGCGTTCCGGAGAAGTTCTCCGCCTCGATGAGCACGTCGGCGGTCAGGTTTTCGTCCACCGTGCGGTTAAAGACGCCGCCTTCGTTCACCCCCTTGCTCATGAAGTCCTGATAGGCTTCACGCAGGCTGTTGAGTGCTGCGCTTGCGGCATCCTCGTCCGCGGGGTCCGCGGCTTTTGCCTGTGCCAGGGCCTCTTTCAGGGCGGCCAGAGCCGTGGTGCTGTATTTGCCCGTGTTGATGTCGCTGCATTCTTGCTCCAGCGCTGCGCACACAGCTTCCGTCTCTTCTATGGCTTGAGCGAGCTGTTCGCTGATGCTTTGCAGCTCGTCATCGAAGGTGATGCGCATCACGGGCGCAATGCTGTTGCTGTGCTCGCCGGGTATGTCCACGGTGAGTCCTCCGGCATCCTGGCTGAACGTCACGCTTCCGTGGCCGAGCAGTTCCACTTCTTTCACCTTGCCGCTGTAGCTCTCGGCCATCACGGAGAAGGCCTTGAAGGTGAAACCGCCGGCATTGGGCCAGCGCATGACGGTGGCATAGACCTTGCCGTCCTTCTGCACGTAGCGCACGTCCTTGTTGGAGTAGTTGTTGCCCTCGTTGAAGCCCTGAGCGTTGATGGGGTTGACGGCTTCGGCCAGCGGACCCTCGCCGAAGGTCTTCCAGGGACGTGTGCCGTAGATGCTCTCGCTGTTGACGTCCATCCAGGCCTTGATGCCGGCGAGCACGTTGCGCTCCTTCTGGTCGATGGTGCCGTTGCCGCGAATGGGGATGGAGAGAAGCAGGTTGCCGTTCTTGGAGACGATGTCCACCAGCATGGAAATCACCTGCTCGGCGCTCTTGTAGTTGGTGTTGTTGATGTCGTAGTGCCAGGAACCGATACAAGTACAGGTCTGCCAATACTTTTCCTGAGGACGGTCGGGAATGCCGCGCTCCACGTCCCACAGCAGCGCCTCCTTCTGTGCTTCGTTGAGTATCTTGCCCATAGGCACCACCTGCTGCTGTCCTCCGTGCTGTGCGGCGCTGGTGTTGTAGTAATGTTGCAGGATGTTGAGGCCGATGCTCTCGTCGCAGCCGTAGAAGGGCAGCACCGTGTCGTCGAAGTAGAGCATGTCGGGCGCGTAGTCGTTGATGCACTGCAGCACGCGGTTCTGAAACTTCGTCTTGTAGGCCTCCGAGGGCAGTGCGGCGCCGTTGCCCCAGGCCCACTGGCTGTGTATGGTGCCGCTGCTTTGCCATCCTGTGGAGTGGGGGTGGTTCTGGGCGTAGAGTTCCTGCGGGTCGTAGCCTTCCCACCACTTGCCGGCGCCGTCGGCCTTCGTCAGGTTGCCGTCAAAGTTGGTGGAGGGCTCCAGCCAGGTCCAGGCGTGGCTGGCGTGCATCGACACGCCCAGGGGCAGCCCGTTCTTCTTGCAGGCGTCGCTCCATCCCTTCACGATGTCGCGCTTGGGACCCAGGTTCACGGAGTTCCACTCCTGATAGGGCGAGTCCCACAGGTCGAAGTTGTCGTGGTGGTTGCCCAGCGTCATGAAGTAGCGGGCGCCCACGCTCTTGTAGAGGGCCACGAGCTCCTCGGGGTCCCACTGCGTTGCCGTCCAGTCGCGGATGAGCTCTTTGAGGCCGTACACTGCAGGGTTGCCGAAGTGGCTCACGTGCCAGTTGTACTGTCCGCTGCCCTGATAATACATGAAGCGGGCATACCAGTCGCCGTCCTCGGCCTGACACTGCGGTCCCCAGTGGGCCCAGATGCCGAACTTGGCGTCCTTGAACCATTCGGGACATTCCCACTGCGACGCGCTTTCCCACGTGGCCTCGAAGGGGCCGTCCTGCTTCACGGCGACGTTCTCCGCGCGTACATTTGTCATAAGCAGCGTTCCCAAAAGTAACAAAAATGACAGTTTTTTCATCTGAATCAATTCTTAATTTTGCTTGTTTTGTTGAATTCCGGTTGCAAAGTAACAGGATTTTCTTCATTTTCAGTGTCAAAATATTGATGCGGAATAGGACAAAATTGACAATTGACTTCAATTCTGCGGTGTTTAGGGCGAGATGTTAATTTTGTGCTATGACTCGCTATAAATGTGCTATTCCTTTGGCGGCGAAACACCTAATTTTGCAGCGTGAAATCTATAAACGTTTAATTTTTTGGTTTTATGAAGCTCTTTTTACGAATGATTTGTGCTGCCATGCTGCTGGGACTCTGTGTCGTGCCGGCGACAGCGCAGCGCGCTGATGTCTATGTATGGGTATCGACTGTAGGTGACAATATGGCTGACGGGACGGAAACGGCCCCTCTGGCCAGTGTGCAACAGGCACTGGCGAAGGTGAGAGCCCTGCGCGAGACGGCCGATCCGGAGACACTGGGAGATGTGCATATCGTCCTGCGCAGTGGCACTTATCGTCTGACGGAGACCCTGCGCCTGACGGCCGAAGATTCGGGTACGCCCGCGTCGGCCACCATTATCGAGGCAGAAGCGGGCGGAACGGTCGTGCTGAGCGGCGGTGTCGAAATCACAGGCTGGCAGGCGTCGGGCGACGTTGAAGGTTT
Organism: uncultured Prevotellaceae bacterium; assembly: GCA_900320435.1. Classification (GTDB taxonomy): domain Bacteria; phylum Bacteroidota; class Bacteroidia; order Bacteroidales; family Bacteroidaceae; genus Physcousia. Next base: position 3,527 of record ONSH01000010.1, on the reverse strand, counting down.
GCCTTCTGTGGCGCAAGGTCAAGTGTGGGTGGCAGAGGTGCCGTGCGTCGGCAGCACGGCAGTTCCTTTTCGTCAGATGTGGATAGGTAACAACAAGATGCGCCGTGCCGGCACGTTTGACGGTAAGACGCTGCCTCGCATTATCTCTGTTAACAAAGAGAGGGGAGAACTCATCGTGCCGCGTCCGGCACAGACATTCGCCCGTCCCGACCGGGTGGAGATGACCATCATTCAGGACTGGGTGACGAATGTGATGCGTGTGGAGCGCATCTCGACTGTCGCCGACCGTAGCGTGTTCACCTTCAAGCAGCCGGAGAGCGGCATTGAGTTCAAGCGTCCCTGGCCAATTCTACGTGCCGATGCCAGCAGTTCCACCAACCACATGTTCTATCTCTCCAATGCCATTGAGCTGCTCAATCATCCGCAGGAATGGTTTTGCGACACGGATCAGGGTCTGGTCTATTATTGGCCTCGCTCGGGTGAAACGCCCGCGACGACCGTTGCCGTGGTTCCCCTGCTCGAAACGCTGGTCTCCGTGGCAGGTGACGGGTCGGACAAAGTGGAGCATGTCGCCTTCAAAGGCCTCACATTTGCCCACAGTGCATGGCTTCGTCCGTCCCTGCAGGGACACGTGCCGTTGCAGGCCGGTCAGTGGCTCTACGATGCCTACACCGACAAGGACTCCCGTGCCGGCAATGTGGCATGGGTGGGGCGTCCTGCCGCTGCTGTCAGCGTGAGCGACGCCGGCAATGTGTCGTTCGAAGGGTGTAATTTCCGCCAGACGGCATCGACAGCCATCGACTTTGTCCGCGGCACACGTCAGACCGTTGTGAGAGGTTGCACGTTCAGCGACATTGGCGGCTCGGCTGTGTTGGCCGGTTATTTCGGCGACGAAACCTTTGAAGCCCACGAACCGTATCATCCTGAAAACACCGACGAGGTGTGTGACGGCATCACCATCGACAATAACTATATCGCTCATCCTGCCACCGAAGACTGGGGCACGCTGGGCATTTGCATCGGCTATGCCTCCAACGTCAACATCACGCACAACGAAATCTACGACACGCCATACACGGGCATCAGCATGGGGTGGGGATGGACCAAGGAGCAGAACTGTATGCACGACAACCACATACAGGCCAACTACATCCACAGCTTTTGCAATCAGATGCGCGACGGAGGAGCCATTTACACACTGTCTTCGCAACCTAATTCTTCGATTGAGAACAATCGCATTGAGGATGTCGGACATCCGCAGTTCAACCCGATCATGTGGGAAGGCATGGCTCATGCTCAGTTTGACCTCTACACAGATGAGGGTTCCGACTACTTTACTGTGAAGAACAACTGGTGCGAACGCGGTGAGATTTCGAAGAATCAGAACGGCGGTCATAACGTCTGGGGAACGAACAACAACACTGTCGCCGAAGCCATTAAGCAGGCTGCCGGACTGGAGGCGGAGTATGAGCACATCAAGCAGTTTGTTGTCGAGCAAAACCTTGCTCCGCTCGACTCCGTTATTGATGAGTCCGAAACGGCGCAGACGCTCGCCTATCCCACACCGAAAAGCGCAGGCACGCCTGTCAGCCAGCTCATCGACGGAGAAGAATATGTCATTCAAAACAGCAATACGACCCTTGAGCGCCGCAACTTGTATTGGGAATGGGGTCTTTATCTCCGCACGCGCAGCGACGGCCGTCTTGACGATGTGACGTTCGTCGCCCACAAGCATGAGGCGGAGGGGCAGACCTGGTGGTCGTTTGAAATCACTTCGGCCACGGGTCGCGGCAAATTCATGGGGCGTTCAAACGGGTCTAACGTTCAGTTTTTTGATCAGGAAACACTTTGGACTGCCACCTACGAAGATACGGACTACAGCGGTTTCGTGCTGCTTATGCAGGGCGACACCCCGGGTGAAGGACATGAACTGACCATGAACGGCAGCGGCGACTGGGTTTGCAATTACACAGACGGCGCCACCACCGACAAGACGGCCAACACCACACACTGGTCGTTCGTCCGCACGGCCGACCTCAGCAGTGATGCCGTCGATGCTTATAACGCAGCCAAACTGTGCCTCTATCAGTATCTTGTCGAAACGGCACAGATGTGTGAACGCGGTATTCCGGAGGCAGCCGAGACATACGACACCGTGATTGGGGTGTATAACAACGAGGGGGCCACGACCGGGGAGTTGCAGGCGGCAGCCAATACCATTAAAAGCGTCATAGCCGGGTCTGTCGTAAACTACAAGCAGGACATCCCTGCCACGTTTGGCATCGTGAATCCCAGTTTTGAGAACAATTCTGCCCAGCATGGCACCGACAGCTCCGTTCCTTTCGGTTGGACCATGACCCGGGACGGCTCTGTCGTCACATCGCCCTCCGACTGGGCCTGGTGTGGTGTCAACGGTGACGTGGACAATGGCGACGGTGCCCTCATCTGGGGTGTGTGGCACTGGGGCGCATACGGCAATATGGAGTTGTCGCAAACCGTTGCGGGATTGCCCAATGGCCGCTATCGTCTCACCGCACGCCTCATGAACAACCACACCGAGAACGGCAATCTTGCACGTATCTTTGCTGCCACCGGCAGTATGCTTGCAGGCACAGAGGGTGACTACACCACGTTGCCTGAAGGCGAAACGTGTTCGTTTGAAGGCGGATGGGCTTCGGGCGACCGCGACCTCAGTCATGTGTTTGCCGTCGAAGCCGACGTGACCGATGGCACACTGACGATTGGCGCACGCTCTAACGGCTTCTTCAAGATTGACGACTTTCGTCTGACATTCTTGGGAAACAAAGCCACGTCCGTTGCCGGCGTTCCCGCTATCCGTCATCGGGCATCCTCTGTTTATGACTTGACAGGTCGAAAAGTCAATGTGATGAAACGCGGCATTTACATCATCGACGGCAGGAAAGTGCTTCGGTGACTTGATTTTTTTTCTGTTGAGGCAAAAAAAAGGCCCTGCTGGATTGCTCCGGCGGGGCCTTTTTTAATTTTTAATTTTTAATTTCTTATTGACGTTGATCGGCGTAGCCTGGGGGAAGGCGATGCTGTAGGCCCTGTCGAGGGCGTGGAGGTCCACCTTGCGCATGCCGATATGGAGGGTGGCCGACGTCAGGGCGCGCAAGAGTTCGCGATGCGGACGTGGCTCCAGCTGCGGTAAGGGCAGTTCGTTCCACCCTTCCAGCTCCGCGCGCTGGCAGACCTCCCAGATGAAGTCGTCGCTGGCGCGAAGGCCGAGCCATGTTTTGAGGATGTTGCGGATGCAGTAGCGGCGATGCTGCCCGAGGTGGAGCCGCCTCGTGTGCTCCAGCTTGCGCCAGAGCTCCACGAAGCATCCTTGAGTGTTGTCTATGGTAATCATGAATTATCAATTGTCAATTATCAATTGTCAATTATCAATTATCACTTGTCAATAACCTTAATGTCACAACGTCACATGTCACAAAGTCTCAACTTTGCGCCAATGCGTCCTGTCGCTCTTCTCGATCCAGTTGTCATGACACCAGCGGCTGACG
>ONSH01000071.1 GCA_900320435.1 uncultured Prevotellaceae bacterium | reverse complement strand
CCCGAGTTGGTGCGTACGCTGGATGTGCGCTACAGCGACATCGACATCAACCGTCATGTCAACTCCATCAAGTATATGGAGCACATCCTGGATCTTTTCTCCCGTGAAGAATTGGAACGAGGCCTGCGCCGCTTCGAGATTGCCTACAAAGCAGAGTCGCGCATGGGTGACACGCTTTCGTTCTACGTGCAGCGAGGCGAGGGCGGCGAGACCGATGTGGAGGTGCGTCGGGGCGGTGAAGACGTCGTGTGCCAGGCGCGTGTGATATTTAATAAATGAGAAATAATCAATAAATCACTGATAAATTAACCATTAAAAATCTTAAGAAAATGGCAAAAATGAATTTTGGCGGTGTTATCGAAGAAGTGATGACCCGCGAGGAGTTTCCTCTTGAGAAGGCACGTGAGGTGTTAAAGGACGAGACCATTGCCGTCATCGGTTACGGCGTACAGGGTCCCGGTCAGGCTTGCAACCTGCGCGACAACGGTTTCAATGTCATCGTAGGTCAGCGTCAGGGCAAGACCTATGAGAAGGCAGTCGCCGACGGCTGGAAGCCCGGTGAGACGCTCTTCTCCATTGAAGAGGCTGCCACCAAGGGCACCATCGTCATGTGTCTGCTTTCCGACGCTGCTGTGATGAGCGTATGGCCCACTCTGCAGAAGTGCCTGCAGCCTGGCAACGCTCTGTATTTCTCTCACGGCTTCGCCATCACTTGGAACGACCGCACCGGCTGCGTGCCCCAGAAGGACATCGACGTCATCATGGTGGCTCCCAAGGGCAGCGGTACCTCTCTTCGCACCATGTTCCTTGAGGGTCGCGGTCTGAACAGCTCTTACGCTGTATATCAGGACTACACGGGTCGTGCTCTCGAGCGCACTCTGGCTCTGGGTATCGGTATCGGCAGCGGTTACCTCTTCGAGACCACTTTCCAGCGCGAGGCCACTTCCGACCTCACCGGCGAGCGCGGTTCTCTGATGGGTGCCATCCAGGGTCTGCTCCTGGCTCAGTACGAGGTGCTGCGTGAGAACGGCCACACGCCTTCCGAGGCTTTCAACGAGACTGTTGAGGAGCTCACCCAGAGCCTGATGCCACTCTTCGCTCAGAAGGGTATGGACTGGATGTATGCCAACTGCTCTACCACTGCTCAGCGTGGTGCCCTTGACTGGATGGGCCCCTTCCACGATGCCATCAAGCCCGTGGTTGAAAAGCTCTATGCCAGCGTGAAGTGCGGCAACGAGGCTCAGATCTCTATTGACGCCAACTCCAAGCCCGACTATCGTGTCGGTCTGGAGAAGGAGCTCAAGGCACTCCACGAGAGCGAGATGTGGCGCACCGCCGAGGTGGTTCGTAAGCTTCGTCCCGAGAATAACTGATTCTTGCAATTCTTCAAGGAGCGTCGGCCGGTTTGGGACCGGCGCTCCTTTCTTTTAACCCATGTTTGAAGTTATGAAAGCAGCGCTGATTCAATGTGATATCCTTTGGGGCGAGCCGGCCCAAAACCGGGCTCACTATGAGACACTCATCCGCCGCACCGAGGCCGACCTCTACGTGCTTCCCGAGATGTTCGACACGGGTTTTGTGGTCGAGCCAGACGACTGCCTATCGCCTTCGTGGAGTAGGAAGACTCTCTCCTGGATGCAGGCAATGGCCGACGAACGCGATGCGGCCCTCTGTGGAAGTGTGGCCGTGAAGGAACGCGGCCGTTGGCGCAACCGTCTCTACTTCGTTCGCCCTCAGGGGCAGGGTGGGGTCACTTTCTACGACAAGCACCATCTCTTTGAATACGGCGGCGAGACACTCTCTTACGTTCCCGGCAGCGAGCGTGTTGTGGCCGAGTGGCGCGGAGTGCGTTTTCTTCTGCAGGTGTGTTTCGATCTGCGTTTCCCCATGTGGGCCCGTTGTCTTGACGACTACGACTGCATCATCTATGCGGCCTCCTGGCCCAACAAACGACAGCACGCATGGGACATCCTTCTGCAGGCCCGTGCCGTTGAGAATCAAAGTTATGTGCTCGGCGTCAATCGCGTGGGCAAAGATCCCGTCTGTGAGTATGACGGCGGCTCTGTGGTGGTCTATCCCTACGGCAACGTCATCGCTGCGGCGCCTTCGGGTAGCGAGGCGGTAGTGACGGCGGAATTCGATATGGACAAATTACGCCAATTCCGAGAAAAATTTCCTGTGCTCAAAGACCGTGATTTCGTCTGATTTAACGCGTAAATCACAAGTTTTTTTACATTATTGCATTAAAATTCATCATATTTTTATCTCATTTTGTACTTTTTTATTAAATTTGTTGCATCAAATGGCATAAGTACAGGGTGATTTGAAGATATGATCGATAAAGAATTAAGAGAACGTATAATTGCGATGGTGCATCGCGAAGTGGTTCCCGCTATCGGTTGCACTGAGCCTATGTGCGTTGCGCTGTGTACGGCAAAAGCGGTAGAGAAGTTAGGCTGCCGCCCCGAACGCATTGAGGCGCTTTTGAGTCCCAACATCCTGAAGAATGCTATGGGTGTAGGTATCCCGGGAACGGGCATGACTGGTTTGCCCATCGCTATTGCGCTCGGCGCCATTATCGGCAAAAGCGATTATCAGTTGGAAGTGCTCAAGGACTTGACGCCCGAGTCGCTGGAAGAGGGGAAAAAGTATATCGCCGAAAACCGTATCACGATCAGGCAGAAGGAGGGCATCAGCGAAAAACTGTATGTGGAGATTATAATATCATGACATCAAAACACTAAACAATATGGGTTCTTTCTCCTCGAAAATCGGAGTTCTGTTAGCTGCCGCCGGCAGTGCTATCGGATTGGGCAGCATTTGGAAGTTCCCTTATGTCGTCGGCGAAAACGGCGGCGGTGCGTTCATCATACTTTATGTGGTGTGTTCGCTGATATTCGGATTGCCTCTGGTGATGAACGACTTCATGATCGGCAGACTTTCAGGCAAGAGCGCTTACGGCGCCTTCCGTGCTTTGAGCGGCACTAACCGGTGGCAGTGGCTCTCGTGGTTGCTGATGGCGACGGTAACCCTCCTCACCGGTTTCTATTTTGTGGTGACCGGCTGGTGCTTCTACTATATGGTAGAGGCGGCGAAGAACACTTTCGCCGGTATGGATGCGGAGGCGCTGACCGACTTCTTCGACGCCTTCGGGCATCAGGCCCCGACGATGACTGCTTATGCTGTTTTCTCCATTGTGCTGACAGCGGCGGTGTTGTGGTTCGACGTGAGCAAGGGCATCGAGCGCCTGAGCAAGATTCTCATGCCTCTGCTCTTTGTGATGCTCATCGTGATGGCCGTTCATATGGCACTTATTGACGGTGGCACCACGGGGTTGCGCTTTCTTTTCGAACCGGACTTTTCGAAGATCACGCCGAAGGTCGTTCTTGAGGCTGTCGGTTTGAGTTTCTTCACTCTGTCGGTGGGCTTGGGCATCCTCATTACCTACGGCAGCTATATGCCCAAGGAGCAGCAGGAGACGCAGCATGCACAGGAAGAGAATGTGGTGACGACGTCCGTGCAGATGATTGCGCTCGTCCTCTTGGTGTCGTTGCTGGCTGGCATGATAGTCTTTCCCGTCGTGTTTGCCTGCGGATTCAGTCCTGCAGAGGGGCCGCAGCTGACCTTTGTCACGCTGCCGGACGTTTTCCAGCATATGTTCTGCCCGACATTAATCAGCGTGTCCTTCTTTGCCCTGATGTGTGTGGCGGCCATCACGTCGACCATCTCGCTGATGGAGGTGATGGTGGCTTTTGTGCATGAGGCTTTTGAAGATACGCGCCATCCGCTCAACAGACATCAGAGCGTGATTCTCGTTGCTCTGATACAGCTGGTCACCAACACGCTGTGCATCCTCTCGATGACGGGCTGTGTAGGCGGTCTCACCGTGGTGGGCAAGAATCTCTTCGACTTCGCCAACGACCTCACCACAAACATCCTGATTCCTCTCGGTGCGATGGGTGTGGCGGTCTTCACGGGATGGTTTGTCCCCAAGGCTAAATACCATGGTTCGCCTGCGGTTTCGTTCCTGTACATGTTGATGTTGCGATGGATCGTGCCGGCCGTCATTTTGGTTATCTTCCTGGAATCGATGAACGTGATATAGTTTCTAAAGACCGACATCGGAAAACAACGACTTTAAAGAAAAACGCCATGAATACAACACCTATTATTAATATAATCCTGCAGCAGGCTTCCCGGACGCCTGACAACGTTGCTTTGACCTGCGACGCTACGAGCTACACTTACCGCGAGCTTATGGCACGGGCCGCTGTCGTGACGCAGCAGATTCTCCAAAAGGGTTTAGGCAAAGAGGACGTTGTGGGCATACTGATTCCACGCGGCGAGTGGATGGCCATTGCTCCCGTTGGCGTGTTGGCTGCCGCTTGTGCCTATATGCCCATGGATCCGGCCTATCCCGCCGAGCGTCATAACTTTATGTTGTGCGACAGCCGCGCCAAGCTGCTGATTGCCGACAAGGCGGTGCTCTCGGACAGCGGATTGAAGCTTGAGGACGGATGCGTCCTGACAGAAGCCGGAAAAATCCCCGTGCTCTTTACGGAAGATCTGCAGCAGCAGGCGCCGTTGGAGGAATTCTCTTTCAAGGAAGACATCAGCGGCGATACTCTGGCTCTGCTCATCTACACCAGCGGCTCCACGGGTCAGCCCAAGGGCTGCATGATCGAGCAACGCAACATCAGCTTCATGGCCGACGAGACCAAACACGCGTTGTCTCTCGACACCGGCAGCCGGGTGGCTTCGTATGCCAGTTTCTCGTTCGTCCCGACCGTGCACGACATCTTCGGCACGCTTGCGACTGGCGCCACCCTGTATATCGTTTCCGAGGACGTGCGTTTCGACTTCGTGCGTCTGGCGCAGTTCATTGACGACAACGCCATAACCCATATCATCATGAGCACCATGACGGGACGTCAGTTCGTCACGATGCACCGTTGTCCTTCCTTGCGCTTCCTTTCCGTCGGCGGTGAGAAGCTGAATCCGGTCACTCCGACATCGGGCCTGACTTTTATCAACATCTACGGTTCGTCGGAGGCTTGCGGCATGATTTCCTGTTACGCTGTCAAGGGCGGCGAGGACAATGTCCCCATCGGCAAGAGCGCCGGCACTTACCGCTTGTATATTGTTGGGGAAGACGGCAAACTGGCGGCCGACGGCGAGGCGGGCGAACTTTGGATCAGCGGCCCGCAGCTCTGCAGGGGTTATCTGAACCATCCTGAGCTGACAGCCGACGTCTTCGTGAGCAATCCTTTCAACGACAAGCACGAGGAGGGCTATGAGCGCGCATTCCGCACGGGCGACTTCGTGCGTTGTGACGCCGATGGCAATCTCCTGTTTGCCGGACGTCGCGACGGTTTGGTCAAGATTCGCGGCTTCCGTGTGGAGCTGCGTGAGGTGGAGTCCGCCGTGCTTTCTTGTCCGGGTGTGAAGGAAGCCACCGTTCAGTCGGCCGACGACGCGCTCAACGGCACCTATATCGTGGCCTACATCACCGGCGACGGTCCGCTTGATGCCGATGCTGTCAAGCGTCATGTGGCGGCATTGAAGCCTGCCTACATGGTGCCCGAGCTGGTCATGCAAATAGAGGCGATACCCCGTAACAACAACGGCAAGGTAGACCGCGAACGCCTGCCGGAACCCAGAAGGTATGAAAGGGGAGGGCAGACCGGCGAAGCCTTTGTGCCTGAGAATGATTTGCAGCGCGAGTTGCACGAGATTATTGCCCGCGAAATCGGTACGGAGGACTTCGGGCTCACCACGCCGCTGCTTCTGGCCGGCATGACGTCGGTGACTGCCATCAAGGTGGCCAGCCTCATTCACAAGAAATACGGCGTGAGCCTCAACGCGCAGAACATCACAAAGGACTTCTCGCTGAAAAACATTGAAGAAGAGATCAATAAGGGGTTCAAGGTTCAAGGTTCAAGGTCCAAGGTTAACCCTGAACCCTTAACCCTTAACCCTGAACCTGAGAGCGTTCCGCTCTCCAACGCCCAGATCGGTGTCTATGTGGATTGCGTCAACAATCCGGACTCCACCATCTACAATCTCCCGATGAAGGCCGCCTTGCCCCTGTCTTTCGACACGGAGCAGCTTGCCGGCGTCGTGAAGGACATCATCAAGTCGCATCCCGCCCTCAGCGTGCATTTCGAGAGCGACGGCGTGGACACCGTGCAGGTCACCGACCCGCAGCAGAAGGTGGAGATCCCCTTCACCGAGATGTCTGAGGACGAACTCTCTGCCTACAAGTATGCTTTCGTAAAGCCCTTCAATCTGAGGCAGGGGCCGGTGTACAGAGTCGAGATCATCAAGACGGAGAAGCACCAGTATCTGCTTACCGACTTCCATCACCTTGTGGCGGACGGAGGTTCCTACGACCTCTTCTATCGCCAGCTGTGCAGCGCCCTTGAGGGCAATCCCGTCGATGTGGAGGATTTGAGTTTTGCCGATTACGTCCGCGCCGAGAAGGAGGCTGTCGGCAGCGATTATTACGCAGCGGCCCAAGCCTTCTTTGCCAAGCGCCTGGACGGCGTGGAGAGCATGACGGAGTTGCTGCCGGACCTCCCGAATCCGAGCGATCAGGGCACCGTCAGCGAAGTCACTTCGCCTCTGGATTTCGAGGCCGTCAACACCTTCTGTCGCCAGAGAGCCTCCTATGGCATCACCCCCGCACATCTCGTTCTTTCCGGCGTTTTCTACACGCTCTCGCGCTTTGCCAACAGTGACCGCCTTTGTCTGACCACCGTCAGCAACGGCCGCAGCAACGTGCGCATAGCCGACACGATGGGCATGTTTGTCAACACCCTCGCGCTCAGCAGTCAGATAGGAAGTCAGAGTGTGATGGACTTCATTTGCGAGACGAGTGAAGACTTCCGCGAAACGTTGCGCCACGAGAACTATCCTTTTGCCCAGATTGCCAACGACTACGGTCTCTCCGCCGAAATCATGTTCGCCTACCAGATGGGCGTCATCAACCGCTACAAGTGTAAGGATGCGGAGCTGGAGCTTGAGAATCTGGAGCGCAACAATGTCCCCAAGTTCCCCATTGCCATTTTTATTCGCGAGCACGACGGCGTGCCCTGTGCTTGTCTTGAATACGACAACGGTCGCTATTCTCAGGCCATGATGCAAAGCCTGGCCGACAGCATCGCTCATGCCGTAGATGCCTTCATCCGCGAGCCGGAAGCCGCATTGCAGAGCGTCTCACTGCTCGACGAGAAGCAGACTGCCCTGCTCGACAGCTTCAACGGGAACGACGTTGATTACGACGACACGCAGACCGTTGTCTCGCTCTTCCGCCATCAGGCGGAGCAGACGCCCGACAACATTGCGGTGGTCTTTAAGGATAAGAAATATACCTATAAAGAGGTAGATGACATATCTGACAGAATCGCCGGATATATCATTGAAAAATTAAATTGTCAATTATCAATTGTCAATTCTCAATTATCAAGTGATGAGCCGGTCGTTTCCGTTCTCATTCCGCGTTGCGAGTGGATGGCCATTGCATCGCTGGGTGTGCTGAAGGCCGGTTGTGCCTATCAGCCGCTCGACCCGAGTTATCCCAAAGACCGCCTGAATTTCATGATGCAGGACGCTTCGGCCAGTCTGCTGATTGCCGACGAAGAGTTGCGCGACATCGTGGACGAATACACCGGTCCCGTCCTGCTGACGAAGGACATCGAGAGCCTTCCCGCCCTGACTGAGGAAAGCAATTCTCAATTGTCAATTGTCAATTCTCAATTAAAGCCCGACAGGCTATTCATCATGCTCTACACTTCCGGCTCGACCGGCGTGCCCAAGGGCTGTCAGCTGACGCACGGCAACCTCGTCTGCTTCTGCCACTGGTATCAGCGCTACTACGACCTCAAGCCCGAGCACAGGGTGGCGGCTTACGCCAGCTACGGCTTCGATGCCTGCATGATGGATATGTATCCCGCATTGACCTGCGGCGCTTCGGTGTATATCATCCCCGAGGAGCTGCGTCTGGATCTTGTTTCGCTGAACGACTAC
>ONSH01000092.1 GCA_900320435.1 uncultured Prevotellaceae bacterium | reverse complement strand
CGCGCATCTTCAAGACGCGCACCGTTGCCGCCGCCGCTTGCAAGAAGGGGCAGGTGACGATGAAAGGCGTTGCCCTCAAGCCCTCGCGCATCATACGCGTGGGTGATATAATAGATGTACGCAAGCCGCCCGTCACGTGGTCGTTCCGTGTGCTCCAGGCCATCGAGCGCCGTGTGGGCGCGAAGTTGGTGCCGGAGGTGTTGGAAAACGTCACGTCGCCAGAGCAGTATGAACTACTGGAGATGAGCCGCATCAGCGGTTTTGTCGGTCGTGCCAAAGGTACCGGGCGTCCCACGAAGAAGGATCGCCGCACGCTTGACGACTTCACGGAAGACGTGCCTCAGTTCTTCGGCGACTTCGATTGGGAAGATGATGACGATGAAGATGACGACTTCCCCGACGACGAGAAATAAAAAGGAGCCTTAGGGATTCTCAATGATGCGGTCTGCGGGGCCGCATTCTTTTTGTCTGCGGATGCGGGCTTCCACCTGCTCCCGGGTGCAGCCGTCGCGCTCCATCACGCGTCGTATGCGTGTCTCCAGCGGCGCTCTCACTTCCCACACCTCGTCCACCAGATGACGCATGCCGGCCTCGTCGAGCAGGGCGCTCTCCATTACCACCGTTTCGGCTGTTTGATTCTTGCACCAGGCTTCGAAGTCGCGCTTCACGGCGGGATGCACCAGCGCGTTCATTGCCCTCAGATGCTCTTCGTCGGAGAAGAGCCAGGCGGCCACGGCGCTGCGATTGAGACGCCCGTCGGCGCCGTAGGCTTCGGGCCCCACCAGCGCGGTGATGCCGCGCCGCAACTCCGGGTATTCCTCCTCCAGGCGTTTGGCTTCACGGTCGCAGTCGTAGACGGGGATGCCCTTTTCTGCCATCTGCCTGCACACGTAGCTCTTGCCGGTGCCGATGCCGCCCGTGATGCCGATGCGCTTCATCTTATTTGTTGTTGTAGTGACACATGGCGAACGACATGCCCGAGAGGCAGAAGGCCTTGATGGCCTCCACCGCCACGAGGGCGCGCTCGTCGCACAGCTTCTCATCTTCGGGGGAGAAGCGTCCCAATACGAAGTCCACCTGCATCCCGCGCGGGAAGTCGTTGCCGATGCCGAAGCGCAGGCGGTTGTAACCCTCGGTGCCGAGCACGGAGGCGATGTGTTTGAGCCCGTTGTGTCCGGCGCTCGATCCGCCCTGTTTCATGCGTATGGCGCCTACGGGCAAAGCGAGGTCGTCCACCACGACGAGCAACTGCTCCAGGGGGATCTTCTCCTCGTTCATCCAGTAGCGCACGGCGTTGCCCGAGAGGTTCATGAAGGTGGAGGGCTTCAGCAGCACCACTTCGGCGTTCTTCACGCGTCCGCGTCCGACGAAGCCGTAGCGCTTGTCTTCAAAAGCAATGTTGGACGCCTTGGCGAAGGCGTCCAACACTCTGAATCCTATGTTGTGGCGGGTGCGGTCGTATTCGTCACCGACGTTGCCCAATCCGACAATCAGATACTTCATCTTTATGCTTCAGCAGCGGCAGCAGCGCTCTTGGCGTTACGTGTCATCTTCACCTGACATACGACAACGCTGGGGCTGGTTACCATTTCGAGACCCTCGAAGCTGAGCTCACCCACCTTGATGGTCTTGCCCAGACCGAGCTCGGTCACGTCGATGTCGAGCTTCTCGGGGATGGCGTTGTAGGGAGCCTTCACCTTGAGGCTGCGCACGTTGGCTGCAAGTTTACCACCGGCGCGAACGCCTTCTGCCAGACCGTTCAGCTTGATGGGCACAGCCATCACGATGGGCTTCTTCTCGGTCACTTCGTAGAAGTCGATGTGGAGCAGCTGATCGCTTACGGGGTGGAACTGCAGCTCTCTCATCACGGCCTTGCACTCTTTGCCGTCGATGTTGAGGTTCACGCAGAAAATATCGGGGCTGTATACGAGGTTGCGCACCTCGTCGGCGGTCACGCTGAAGCTCACGGCTTCGGGCTTGCCGTCCTTGTCTTTCTTCTCACCATACAGGTTGCAGGGGATGCCGCCCTGCTTGCGCAGCGCTGCGGTTGCCTTCTTGCCTGTCTCGGTACGCAGGGTACCCTTCACGTCAATACTTTTCATTTTCTTTGTTTTTTGTTTGTGTTACTTTGTTTTATACTATCATCACACCTATGTTGCGTGAAATGCGGGTGCAAAGGTACGAAATTTAGTTGAAAGTTGAAAGTTGAAGGTTGAAAGTTTTTGCCTTAAGAGCGCATTTTGTCTTTCTGACTCACATTTTCCGTTGCATCATCGCCGTGAGATCCTCGTTTTTCACGTCGAGCCACTCGGCCTGCAGGCCTTCTTTGCGTGCGGCCTCCACATTCACCTGCGCGTCGTCCACAAACCAGCAGTCCTCCGCCCTGACGCCCAGCGTCTCGAGCGTCCTGCGGTAAATCTCGGCGTCGGGTTTGGCCAAACGCATCTCGTGGGAGAGAAAAACGCCGTCGAAGCAATCCTCCAGCCCGAGTCCTTCGCCGCCGAAGCAGTGGGTCGAGATGTAGCGCCAGTGCAGGTCGTTGGTGTTGGAGAGCATGTAGGTCCTGTGGCCCTTTTCGCGCCATCGGCGCACGGTCTCCAGCCGCTCACGGGGGATGCTCACCAGGCAGTGGTTCCAGGCCTCGACGAGCTGCTCCCGCGTCGTGCCGGGACGGCACTCGGGCAAGATGGTCTCCAGCAGCTCCTCGGTCGTGATGTCGCCCGTCTGGTAGTCGGAGAGCAATTGCCCCACACTCATGCCTTCGCACACGGTGGTGGCGCCCTTCTCGGCGCTTTCGGCCATGAACATGCGGGGATCGAGTCCCACGCCTTCAAAGCCCTTGAGCATGCGGCCCACGTCCAGGTCGATGAGTACGCCGCCCAGGTCGAAGATCAGGTTCTCCGGCAGTCGCTCCATGCTTCAGGCTTTGCGGCTGTCGATGTTGTCGCCTTCGGTCTCCTTGAGGGCTTCGTCGAAGTCGGTGAGTCCGTTCTCCACGAGGATGTCGTACCACTGCACCAGCTTCTTCATGTCGCTGGGGAACACGCGGTCGCGGTCGAAGTTGGGGAGCACCTCGCCGACGTATGCGGCCAGCTCTTCCTTCGAGGCCTTCTTCACGTCGATGGAGGCCTTCTTGCCGCCTTCCTTCTCCAGCATGTTTTTCAGCACCTGGCGCAGGGGCACCTCTTCGCTGTCGGTATACATGGCGATGTCGGCCAGCGAGATGATCCGGTCGGTGCCGAAGGCGGGCATGCGCTTTTTGGCCTTGTCGATGGTCTCCACGATGAGGCTGCGGTTGCCTCTGTTCACGAGTCTGTACAGTCCGGGCTTGCCGGCTATAGCGAGAATGGTTTCTAACATATCATTATTGATTTATTTCTTGGCGTTTTTGATGATTTCTATGATGACGTCGCGCGCCTGCTCCATGCTCTTGACGGGCACGTATTCCTCGCGCGAGTGGAAGTTGATGCCGCCGGCGAAGATGTTGGGGCAGGGGAGTCCCCGGAACGAGAGCACCGCACCGTCCGTGCCGCCCCTTATGGGCTTCACGTCGCAGTGGCCGCACACTTTTTCGATAGCTTTTCGTGCCAGCTCGGTGATGTGGGGCTTGCCCTGCAGCTCGGAGAGCATGTTGTAGTAGCTGTCGCTGATGTCGAGCAACACGGTGCCGTCGCCGTAGGTGTCGTTGAAGCGTTCGGCCAGGTCGCGCATCACGTGTTTGCGCATCTCGAACATCTGGCGGTTGTGGTCGCGTATGATGTAACTCAGATGAGCCTCTTCCACCGTGCCGTCCATCCCCGTGAGGTGGTAGAATCCGGCGTAGCCGTCGGTCTTCTCGGGCACTTCGTTGTCGGGCATCGTCTGCGCCAGCTCGGTGGCGATTCTCACGGCGTTCTTCATCTTGCCTTTGGCGTAGCCGGGATGCACGTTGAAACCCTTCACCGTGATCTTGGCCGAAGCGGCGTTGAAGTTCTCGTACTCCAGCTCGCCGGCTTCTCCGCCGTCCATCGTGTAGGCCCATTCGCAGCCGAACTTCTTCACGTCGAACCACTTGGCGCCCTGTCCGATCTCTTCGTCGGGCGTGAAGGCCACGCGCACTTTGCCGTGTTTCACTTCCGGGTGACGCAGCAGCTTCTCCATCGCGCTCATAATCTCGGCGATGCCGGCTTTGTCGTCGGCGCCGAGCAGCGTGGTGCCGTCCGAGCGCACGATGCCGTCCTCCACCTGCGGCTTCACGTCCTTTCCGGGCGCGTCGGGTGAGGTGTCCAGATGGGCGATGAAGCCGATGACGGGGCGTTCTTCGTCGCAGTTGGCGGGCAGTGTGGCATAGACGTAGCTGTGCTCGTCCACTTCCACCTCCGTCATGCCCATCGCCTCCAGTTCTCCGCGCAGCATTTCGGCCAGGACGCGCTGTCCCTCTGTCGAGGGGCTCTTGTCGGCCGTCTTCTCCGAGCTCTGCGTGTCAACGGCGGCGTAGCGGATGAAGCGCTCTAGGATGTTCATGCCTTTTCTGCTTTAATATCCTCATAGAAGGCAGCCTGTGCCGTTTGCATGTAGGGGACGAGCCAGAGGATGCCGATACCCAGCGTCAGGATGCACAACAGGACCCATCCGATGAAGCTCAGATGCAGGCAGAAGAGCTCCCATTTGTGGCCGTCCATCAGACGCATCGATTCTTCGATGGCTTTGTCGCCCGAGAGTTCGGGATTATCTTCCAGCACGTAGTAGGTCATCGAGTAGGAATAGCCCTTGATGATGCCGGGAATGATGAGCAGCAAGGTCCACAGCAGGGTATAGAGTATTGTCAGCAACGCGGTCTGATACACTCTGCTGTTGAACTCCTGGAACAGATAGCCCAACTCCTGAGGGTCTTTGCGCAGGAGGCGCAGGAAGGCGATGTTGAGGGCGTAGCCCATCGGCAGCAGGGCCAGCGAGGTGACAAAGTCGCCCACAAAGGGCACCGCTTTGGATACGGCCACACCCGCGGCTGTTGTCAGCACGAAATACACGAACGTCATCACGGCGCTGTTGCCCCACAACCCCTGAAGGGCTTCACGGGCTTCCGCACGCAGTTCACTTGCCTGTTTCATAGCGTATAATATTATAGATGTTGTCTTTTTCGCCGCAAAGTTACAAAAAAATCCTGAAACTCTCAACTTCCGCAAAGTTACAAAAAAATCCTGAAACTCTCAACTTTTACCTTTCAATTATCAATTGTCAATTATCAATTATCAATTAAAAGTATTATCTTTGTCCCGACAAACCGAAAAACACCATGCTTAAATCTCTTACTCTTGCAGCCGTGCTGCTCCTTTCGTCGCTCGCAAGTCTGGGCGCCGATCCCAATTTCTACATCTTTCTCTGCTTCGGCCAGTCGAACATGGAGGGCGCCGCACGCCCCGAGGCCGAGGATATTGCTTCTCCCGGTCCGCGCTTTCTGCTGATGCCTTCGATGGACGACCCTTCTCGCGGCCGCACGGCGGGCGAGTGGTGCGAAGCTTCTGCGCCGCTCTGTCGCCCCTACACGGGTCTGACGCCTGTCGACTGGTTCGGCCGCACGCTGGTGTCGGAACTGCCCGACAGCATCCGCATCGGCGTCATCCAC
>ONSH01000070.1 GCA_900320435.1 uncultured Prevotellaceae bacterium | reverse complement strand
CTGGAGAGCACGCCTCTGGGCCGGTGGTATGCGGAGCTGGATGCCGCCAAGGCGCTGATGACGCGCGTCAAGGCCTGCCGTCCTGTGCGTGATGACGAGCTCAATGCTCTCTCGCCCGAGTTCCGGGAGCAGATCTGTCAGGTGCGTGACCAGCTGCTTCAGGACCGTCCCGACAGCAAGGGTGTGTGGCGCGACCTGCCCGAGGGTGCGCCGGAGACGTGGCTGCCTCAGATTGTGGCGGGGCACAAGGGGCGTATCGTCTTCATCGATTTCTGGGCCACGTGGTGCGGCCCCTGCGTGAAGGGCATGAAGGAGATGGAGTCGGTGAAGGACTCGCTGACGGCCAGCGGTGTGGACTTCGTCTATATCACGAACACGAGCAGCAGCACCGGCGAATGGCTCTCGCGTGTTGCCCGCCACGGCGGCGACCACTATATGGTGCCCAAGGACAGGATGGAGGCCATGCAGATCCCGGGCTACAGAGCGGCCATTCCCCATTATCTCATCTACGACAGAGAGGGCAATCTGGTGAAGTTCCTCACCGGCTGGCCCGGTGTGGACGCGATGATGCAGGAGCTGAAAGTTGAGCATTGAAAACCGGGCGTGTTTGTCAGGTGTTTATAAAAGAAAACCAAGAAAACCCTCTTGCAGTTGGCAGCGCTGAAAGCGCGAAATAACCCAGCGTAGGGCCTTGGCCCTGCGTAAACGTTTCACCCCCATTCACCTACGCCCCTGTAAGGGGCTCATAATTGTGAACGGTATGGGGTCCCATCGATAGGGGAACCCCTATCCTAAATTATTTAGCCCCATTCGCTGCGCGAAAGGACGGGCGGATGTTCAATGGACAAAGCTGTTTTTTAGGTTTTTCTTTCATCCTGTTTGAATCCAGAATGGATTGGTGATATGGCTGAAGGATTTTATCTGGAAGCTCGTTTACAAGGAAAATCCTACAGGCATAGCAGCAAAGACGAAGTCTCAAACAGGAGGAAAGGGTTTTCTTTGTTTTTTTTGAATATCTGCAACCAAGGTATTCGTGATATTTGTGAGATTCGTGGTTTGTTTTAGAGTATTCCGTGTTTTTCGATGTTAAATTTCCCATTTTTCATTCACTTCATCCGCTTTTGACACTATTTTCACCGAAAAACGCATTTTAGGGTAAAGTTTTTCGACAAAAAGACCTCCGCTGCACAAATTCGCCATACTTTTGCGCCAATTTAATTTTTCGGCTGCATTTTCGGGTGCAGAGACACGACAAATTTAAATTATGTATTAACAAAGTAAAATTTTATTTTTATGAAAAAATTTACTTTGTCGTGCCTCAGCCTGATCATGGTTGCTGCATGCACGACGACCCCGGCAAACGATTTGCTGGACAGTGATGGTAACGAGAGTGTTAACCTCCAGAACGGCGCAGAGTCCTCCGAGACGCTGCCCCCGGGCAAGGCGCGGGTGCGCTTTGAGTTCGAGGGCCTGACCTTCAACACCAGTCCGATGACCAAAACCGACCCCGTTGGATTGACGGATGCGGGAGTGAACTACCTTTATATATATGAGGGTGAGACACTTCTGCTGAAACAGACGGCGGGAGAATCTGGCGGCAGCGGAAGCGGAGCCGGCGGGGCGTTTGGGAGCCCTTCGTTGGTGTTGGACTACGGGTCGCACACGCTCACCTTTGTGGCCTCGGACTTTGAGCTGGACGACACCGACAATCAGGTGCGCAGCGGCAACACCTTCAGCGCCAGGAAGACGGTGACGGTGGACGAAAACACCACGACGCAGTCCGTCATCATGGCCCGCATCAAGACCGGACTCCGCATCGTCATCAACGACAGCCCCGCCAACCTCGCCCGACTCAACAAAATCACCATTGTCTTAAACCGTACCTACATCAATCTCCTTCCAGGCGACCAAGTGGTCACACAGCACAGCGGCAACATGTACATCAACTGCGACGTGCCCCAGACAACCCCGGCAGCACTCACGCTCTACACCTTCTGCCCAGACTTCACCGAGGTCTTCAACCAGGAGTTCTACGTGATGATGAGAGACAAAGATACCAACACCATACTCTGCAACAAAAAAGTCACGGCGCCCCTCCTCATGAACCGCATCACCGAAGTGCGCGGCACATGGCTCACCACGGGGACACTCTTCACGGTGAATACCGCATGGGGGGAGGAATTGATAATTGACAATTGATAATTGATAATTGATAATTGACAATTGATAATTGACAATCGACAGTTATGAAAGCCTACATCAAACCCTGTTGCACGGCAGTGGTCATCGAGCCGTCGGCATTCGTGGCGGCATCGCGTTCGGTGGAGTTCTCCACCGGCGTACATCGCACCGAATACAAAGACGACCTCATTGACGACATCGACGGCGGCAGTCCCGCAGACAACAACACGTCGGCGGGAGGCTACACGCCCATAGACTGGGTCATCGTACACTGAGCGACAGGACGTCCGGACAACAACGGACAAAATAAGCACATAAATTAAGGATAGATAGCAGCCGAAAAGTTTGGTAAAAAGAAATATTTGTTGTATCTTTGCACCCGAAACCTAACCAAATACGACACACTATGTTATCCGTAGAAGAACTCAACGACAGACTCATCGACCTGGCCTTCAGCGAAGACATCGGCGACGGCGATCACACCACACTCTGCTGCATCCCCGAAGACGCCATGGGAGAGAGCAAGCTGCTCATCAAGGAGGCCGGCATATTCGCCGGCGTGGAGATTGCTAAAAAAGTGTTCCACCGCTTTGACCCCACACTCCAGGTGGAGGTGTACATCCAGGACGGCGCCGCCGTAAAGCCCGGCGACATCGTGATGAGCGTCCGCGGCAAGGAGCAGAGCCTGCTGCAGACCGAGCGCCTGATGCTCAACATCCTGCAGCGCATGTCGGGCATCGCCACCATGACGCACAAATACCAGCAGGCCCTCATCGACGCCGGCACGAAGACACGCGTGCTCGACACGCGCAAGACGACACCCGGTATGCGCATGCTGGAGAAGGAAGCCGTGAAGATCGGCGGCGGCATGAACCACCGCATCGGCCTCTTCGACATGATACTGCTCAAAGACAACCACATAGACTTCTGCGGCGGCGTGCACAACGCCATCAGCCGCGCCAAGGCCTACTGCAAGGCCAAGGGCAAGGACCTCAAGATAGAGTGCGAGGTGCGCAACTTCGAGGAGCTGGACGAAGCGCTCCGCGAGGGCTGCGACCGCATCATGTTCGACAACTTCACGCCGGAGGACACGGCGAAAGCGGTGCAGCTGGTGGCCGGGCGCGCCGAGACGGAATCCTCGGGCGGCATCACCTTCGAGACGATGATACCCTACGCCAAGGCCGGGGTGGACTACATCTCGTTCGGGGCGCTGACGCACTCGGTGAAGGGGCTCGACATGAGCTTCAAGGCGGCAGGGTCGTCGAAGCTGAAGATTGAAAACTATTTTTAACATCGAAAAACTCGAAAAAAACGAAAACCTTGTCGGGTGTGTTTCAAAAAAAACAAAGAAAACCCTCTTGTCTGTATGTAAGGGCCTTTAGCCCTTTGCGATGCGAGCCACAGATTTTTCCTTGTATGCAAGCATCCAGATAAAAATCTATGCCTCACATTTCAGCCTCGTAACGAGTCTTACATACTGTCAAGAGAAAAACATAGAAAAACAGCTTCTTGTTTATCGTTTATCGTTTATCGGTTATTGTTTATCGGTTATCGTTTATCGTTTATCGTTTATCGGTTATCGTTTATCGTTTATCGGTTATCATCAGCCCTCAGCCCTCAGCCCTCAGACCTCAAACCTCAAACCTCAAATCTCAAACCGTGAATCCTGAATCCTGAAACCCTCATCCATCATACATCAGACATCTTACATCATCCTCGCCATGGCGATGATGTTTGCAATGGTTGCCTGCAGCGACGGGGACACGGACACCGATGAGGATGACGTGCCGTCCATCGAGGACGTCGACACCGGGCTGGCACGCGTGTACATCACCACGCCGGGAGCGGCGGAGGTGAAGAGCAAAGAGAAATGGCTCACGGGGGCCACAATCTCCGTGTATGACAGCGAAGGCACGTTGAATTACAAAGGGAGCATCGAAATCAAAGGGCGCGGCAACATGTCGTGGACCTTCCCCAAGAAGTCGTACGCCATCAGGCTGAAGAAGAAAGGCAAGGTGCTCGACATGCCCGAGGGCAAGCGATGGTGTCTCATGGCCAACTGGCTCGACCGCACGCTGATGCGCAACGCCGTGGCCTTCAGGATGTCGTCGCTGATGGGGGCGCTGGACTACACGCCGCGCGGGGAATACGTGGAGCTCTACGTCAACGGCGTGCACCGCGGCAACTACTACCTCTGCGAGCAGATCAAGATAGACAGCCACCGCGTGCCCGTAGAGGAGCCCGGCAAGAGCGAGACGGCATGGCCCGGCACCAGCGGGGGATACATCTTCGAGCTGGACGAATACTTCGACGAGGAATTCCGCCTGCGTTCGCCCAGGGCCGACCTGCCCTGGATGCTGAAAGACCCCGACGAGGTCGGCGACGAGGCCTGGGCCTACGTGAAGGACTACGTGGCCGAGCTGGAGGACGCCCTCTACGACGAGGTGCGCTTCGCGCGGCGCGACTTCGCCCGGATGATGGATCTGGAGAGCTTCGCCGACTGGTGGTTCGTGCACGAGCTGACGATGAACCGCGAGCCGCGCCACCCCAAGAGCTGCTACATGCACAAACACCGCGACACGGTGGAGGGCAGGGGACTGCTGATGGCCGGACCCGTGTGGGACTTCGACTGCGAGACCTTCGACCCCAGCGTGGAGAGCCAGTTCACCGCCATCACCAGCCTCTATTACCCCCGTCTGTTCGAAGACAACGAATTCCGCAGCCTGGTGAAACGCCGCTGGGAGCGCCTCAAGGAAGAAGGGCTGCACGGGCAGGTGTGCGAATACATCGACGCGCTGAGCGACAGGCTGCGCGCCTCGGAGGACATCAACAGCCGCATGTGGCCCGTCACCGTGCCCTCGAACACCGACATACTGCTGAGCTGGGACGGCGCCGTGGCGCAGCTCAAGGAGACCTTCACGAGGAAATACCTGTGGCTGGACCGTGCCATCAGGAACCTTTGAACACGACACAACACCATGTATCACAACAATATCAACACAACAACATCACATGAACAAAAGATTAATGGTCATCGGCCTCGTATGCCTCACGGCCTTCGCCGCACACGCTCAGTGGTGGGTGGGCGGCTCGGTGAGCCTCCGCTACAACAGCACGACGCTCAACAGCTTCACCATGGACGACCGTCTCGTCGTGAGGATAGCGCCGGAGGCGGGCTACAACATCAACGCACACTGGGCCGTGGGTATGGCCGTGGGCTACGCCTATCTGCAGCACGCCAACATCACCGTGTTGAACCAGACGCTGCCGGGCAGTGGCAACGAGGTGAGCTTCAAGCCCTTTGCGCGCTACATCTTCAAGCCGCTGGGGCGCTGCCGCTTCTACATCGACGCCGGACCGGCCTACACGCTGCTGGCACGCAACAGCGACAGCAACCTGAACGCCATAGGCCTGCGCGCCAACATCGGCGTCATGGTGGACATCAGCCGGCGCTTTGCCCTCACGGGGTATCTGGGCGACATCGGCTACCAGCACTCCTGGGTGAAGGTCAACCGCATGACGGTGCGGGACAACGAGTTCCGCTTCGATGTGGTCAACAACTTCGGACTGGGCGTCGTGGTGAAAATTGATAATTGATAATTGAGAATTGAAAATTTAGAATTTAACATCTAAAAACTCGAAAAAAAACGAAAACCCTGTCGGGTGTATTTCAAAAAACATAAAAAACAGTTTGTAGTTATTCGTTTCGCGTTTACCATCATCCATCATCCATCATACATCCTACATCAGCCATCCTACATCAGACATCATCATATGCAGTACACACGTGACGGTTTTTTAGGTTTTTCTTGGTTTTCTTTAAATCTCTGCAGACTGTTCATCCTTCTCGCGATGATGTTTGCATCGCAGAAGGCGAGCGCCTGCACGAATCTCATCGTGGGGAAGGGTGCTTCAAGTAACGGTAGCGTCATCGTGTCGTATTCGGCTGATGATTACGGCAGTTACGGGTGTTTGTTCTACTTCCCCAGGGCCACACACAAGAGGGGAGAGATGCGCCCTATATACCACTACGACACGGGTAACTACATGGGCGAGATAGAGGAGGCGCGAGAGACCTTTCAGGTGGCCGGACTCACGAACGAATGGCAGGTGACGGTGACGGAGACGACCTTCGAAGGACGAGAGGAGCTGTGGGAGGGCAAAGACGGCATCGTGGACTACGGCAGCCTGATGCAGATCGCCCTGCAGCGCGCCCGGACGGCACGCGAAGCCATCGATGTGATGGCCGCCGTCACGGAGCGCTACGGATACGCCAGCGAGGGCGAGACCTTCACCGTGGCCGACAAGAACGAGGTGTGGCTCATGGAGATGATCGGCAAAGGCAAAGAGGAAAAAGGCGCCGTGTGGGTGGCCCTGCGCGTGCCCGACGACTGCATCACGGCGCACGCCAACCAGAGCCGCATCGGGCGCTTCCCCCTCCACGACAAGGAGCGCTGCCGCTACAGCCGGGACGTCATCAGCTTCGCCCGGCGCAAGGGCTACTTCAAGGGGCGCGACGAGGACTTCTCCTTCAGGGACGCCTACGCACCGGCCGACTTCGTGGCGCTGCGCGTCTGCGAGGCGCGCGTGTGGAGCTGGTTCCACCGTTGGGGCGAGGGCGACATGATGCGCTATCTGCCTTACGCCATGGGCGATGTGAAGGCCGAGAGGCTGCCCCTCTGGGTGAAGCCCAAGAGGAAACTCACCTGTCAGGACGTCAAGGACATGATGCGCGACCACTACGAGGGGACGCCCTTGGCCATCGACAGCGGAGTGGGAGCGGGGCCCTACAGGATGCCCTACCGTCCGACGCCGCTCCTGTGGGAGGTGGACAGCGTCAAGTACTTCAACGAGCGGCCTATCTCGACGCAGCAGACGGCCTGCGTCTATGTGGCCGAGATGCGCAGTTGGATGCCCGACTGGGCGGGGGCCTGCCTCTGGTACGGCAACGACGACGCCAACATGATACCCCTCGTGCCGCTCTATCCGGGCAGTCTGCAGAGCGTGCCCGAGTGCTTCCACCCCAACAGCGGCGACGCCTTCAACTTCAGCTTCCGCAGCGCCTACTGGCTGCAGAACTGGGTGAGCAACACGGTGTACGGCCGCTACTGCCAGCTCTTCCCCGAGATCGCCTCGGAGCGCGACCGGCTGGAGCGCGACTGGCGCTCGCTGCAGGACGACATCGAACGTGAGGCCCTGGCCAAAGGTGAGACGGAGGGGCGTGCCGCGCTGAATGCCTACAGCCACCGCGCCGCGGGGCAGATGATGGACGAATGGATGACGCTGGCGCAGCATCTCATCGTGAAATACAACGACATGGCCGAGAAAGCCACCGACGCCGACGGCCGCTGGCTCAAGACGCCCGGAGGACGGCCCAGGCCCGTCGTCCGGCCGGGATATCCTCCCGAGTGGCGCAGGCGCATAGCTGATGAAGATGGCAGCCGGTACAAAGTACCGGAGTGAAGAACGAAAAACGAAAAATTAAAGCCGGGTGATATTTTAAAAAAAAACAAAGAAAACCCTCTTGTCAGTATGTAAGAGCTCTTAGCCCTTTGCGATGCGAGCCACATATTTTTCCTTGTATGCAAGCATCCAGATAAAAATCAGTGCCTCACATCTCAGCCTTCTTCGAAGTCTTACATACTGTCAAGAGAAAAACATAAAAAACAGTTTGCAGTTTACCATTTATCATTTATCGGTTATTGTTTATCGGTTAGCGTTTATCATCATCCATCATCCATCATCCATCTGCCATCCTACATCAGACATCATCATATGCAGGGTTTTCTTGGTTTTCTTTAAAAACACCCGACAAATAACAGTAAACAATGGTAGCATTTTTGATATTTTTGAGTTGGCACGTGTGGGTGCTGGTGAACGGGCACCTGGAAGAGGTGCAGCCGGAGACAACGGCGTCCGAGGTGAAGCCCGGATGGAAAATAGTGGACATACAGCTCAAGTCGCACGTCGTGCGCTACCTCTGGGGCGTGAGCGCCATGCAGCTGCTGGGACGGCAGGACACCCTCGTGGTCGATCCGGGAGACGCCGTGCTCTCGGACTTCATCATGGTGCCCCTCAAAAAGAAAGCACAGTATCGCCGCTTCAAAGAGGAGAAGATGGACGAAAATCCCTACACCGTGCTCGACATGGAGGCCTTCGACATCACGCCCTGGGGCGACGACGCCTTCCGCGTGACGCCGCGCGTGCCGTTTAAGCCCGGCGAATACGTCATACACTGTCTGAAAAGCGAGAGAGTGGGGGAGCGGGGCGACTACGAAGTCTTTCCTGTCAGCGTGAAGTGACGGGGGAAAAGAAAAATGGGGCTTTAGCGTGAAAAAAGCTCCGTTTTATTTTGCCATGTACCCAATTTTGGGTATCTTTGCGGGAAGAATGCTGAAAAACTGATACCAGTGGACACGCCAAACGACTGCTCCGGATGCAAAATAGCCTCTCTGTGCGGACACAAAGGGGACGAAAGCGCCTGCCCCAAAGGATGGGCCGGCGTGCTGGTCTTTGCGCTGCCGCTGCTGGCCATCGTCGTATTATCAATCATCTTTAAATAAATAAATGAACGTAATTCTAATTGCTGTCATCGTGCTCGGCCTCGTGGGCCTCATCAGCGCCGTGGTGCTGTTTGTGGCTTCGAAGAAGTTCGCCGTGTACGAGGACCCGCGCATCGGGCAGGTGGGAGAAGTCCTGCCTCAGGCCAACTGCGGCGGATGCGGCTACCCCGGCTGTTCGGGTTTCGCCGCCGCCTGCGTGAAGGCCAGTGAGAGCGGTTCGCTGAGCGACCTCAACTGCGCGCCCGGCGGACAGAAAGTGATGGAACAGGTGGCCGCCATACTCGGTCTGCAGGCTTCGGCCGCACAGAACATGACCGGCATGGGCGAGACGCAGTGTCTCTACGGCTGTCTGGGCGAAGGCGACTGCGAACACGCCTGTCTCTTCGGCGCCATCACCGTGAACCCCGTGACGCGCATCGCCGAGGTGGACGAATCCAAGTGCACCGGCTGCGGCGCCTGCGCCAAGACCTGTCCGCGCGGCATCATCGAGCTGCGCCCCCAGGGTCCGAAGGGCCGCAAGGTGGTCGTGCTCTGCAACAACAAAGACAAGGGCGCTCTGGCCACGAAGGAGTGCAAGGCCAGCTGCATCGGCTGCGGCAAGTGCGTGAAGACCTGCGATAAGTTCGAGGCCATCACCCTGGGCACCAATCTGGCCCACATCGACCCCGACAAGTGTAAGATGTGTCTGAAGTGCGTCGAGGCCTGTCCGCGCGGCGCCATCAAGGCCTTCAACTTCCCCCCGCGCAAGCCCAGGACGGAAGCACCCGCAGCGCCCGCAGCGGAGAAGGCCCCGCAAGTAGAACCCCAAAAGAAGGAGGCCCAGGCATGAAAACATTCAGAATAGGCGGGGTGCATCCCGCAGAAAACAAGCTGAGCGCCGCAGCGCCCATACG
>ONSH01000068.1 GCA_900320435.1 uncultured Prevotellaceae bacterium | reverse complement strand
GGCACCTGTTCGAAGAGGGCAGTCATCTCTTCGATGTCGGTGACGGCGGTAGTGCCGATATAGTCTGCCACGTTGACAGAGCTGCTGATGTAACCCACGGAGTTGCTGTGAGAGAGCACGGTGTGCGTGTTGATGTTGAACCGTTTCTGACTGCCTAACGCGGAGTTGAACATCAGGTTGGCGCCGATATTCCAGTTGCCGTCGATGTTCATCGGACGGGAATAGCGGTTGCCTGTTTTATCATCGTATATGGTGGCGGTGGAGATGCTGCGATTCGTCATGGAGTAATTGAGGTATGTCGACCAGCCCATCTGCTGCTCCGTCTTGTAGTCGTTGTAGAAGAGGTTGAAGTTGTTGGTCCAGCTGCTCTCGAGTCCGGCATTACCGGCGGTGACATTCTGCTTGTTGCTGTTGTCGATCACCTCGATGAGATTCGTCATCGACGGCTGGGACATGTAGCCGTTGTAGCGGACGCGCATCTGCGAAGTCTTGGAGATGCGCCAGCGCATATCCAGACGGGGCGACCAGTTGTAGACCTGACGCGTGATGACGGTGTCGATCAGATTCTTCATGTAGTCGAGATGTGTCGTCTGAGGCTGGAAGGAAATGCCGCCGTTGATGCGCAGTTCCTGCTCGTTCTGGAACTTCTTGTTGTAGCGCACCATGAGGTTGGCGTCGTGGTTGTACTCGTTGTAGGTGGCATACTGGGAGTTAATCCAGTCCTGCACGAGCATGACGGTGTCGATGCCGGGGATGCGGCCCAGGTAGAGATCCTCCGCCGTGAGACCCATATCGCGGATCATCTGGCGGGTCAGGGTGGAGTCCACGCTGAAGACGCCTCGGTCGGAGTCGGAGAAACGATACTGGAACTGGTAGGAAGCCTGCAGGTTGAGCTCCTTCGTGATGGGTTCGGTGTAGGAGAGACGTCCGCGTACGTTCCAGCTCTCGGAGGGGTTGACGTTGTGCTGCTTGGTGTAGTTGTAGGCCTTGTTCTCCTCCTGATAGTAGTTGACGAGCGAGAGCGAACGCGACTCGGATGAGGTGCGGCTGTAGCCGCCGGCAGCGTTCAGCGTGATGTTGCGTCCGGGTTTGCCCAGACGGCGGTTGATCTGGAAGTCGCCGTTGCCGCTGTTGGTGACACTCTCGGAGGCGGTGGTGCGGTGGTTGTTGTTGACGCGAATCTTGTCCGGATCGTCCCAAAAGAGATACTCGCGGAGCGGATCCTTCATGTAGTCGTAAGGATTCTTGTTGAAGGTCACGGACTCGGATTCGCCCTCGGAATCGCTGTCGCTGTGGGAGAAGCTCGGACGGAAGATGAGGTTCGTCATCGAGTCGGGCTTCCACTCCAGACGGAAATCGGCGTTGAGGTTCCAGTTGATGGGATTGGAGGCGCTGAAGGAGTTGTTCCACCGGCTCGAACCGCTGAGGAAGGTCTGAGAGTTGGTGGTGGAGGAGTTGTCGGTGTCGGTGCGGGAGAAGCGCACGTTGCCGCCCGTCTTGAGCAAGCCGGCCTCATTCTCTTTCTTACCGTTCTCCCAAGCGAAGTTCACACCGGCCATCTGGCTGCTGACGATGCCGCCACCGCCACCGCCGCCGCGACCTCCGCGTCCGCCCCAGCCGCCCATCGAGCGGTCGTTGACATTGTTGGCGGAACCGATGACGGAGAAGTGGTAGTTGTCCATGAAGCGGTTGACGGAGAGTTTGGCAGTATAGCGGTCTTCCGTGCCGTATGCGCCGTCGGCGTTGATGAGCCAGCCTTCTTTCATGCCCTTCTTCACCGTGAGGTCGAGCACCGTCTCTTCGTCGCCGTCGTCGATGCCGGTGACGCGGCTGTAGTCCGACTTGCGTTCGTAGGATTTGATCTTCTCCACCATCTTTGTCGGCAGATTCTTCATGGCCATCTTGGTGTCGTTGGAGAAGAACTCCTTGCCGTCCACCATGATCTTCTTGACGGTCTTGCCGTTGATGGTGATGTTGCCGTTGTCGTCCACTTCGGCGCCCGGGAGCTTCTTGACGAGATCCTCGAGCATGGAGCCTTCGGGCGTGCGGAATGCGCCCGCGTTATAGACAAAGGTGTCTTCCTTCATCTCCACCTGAGCCAGCTGCGCTTCCACCACGGCCTCTTTCATGATCTTGGCGTTCTCCAGAAGCTGAATCTTGCCGAGGTCCTCGGTCTTGCGGCGGGAGGAGAGCGTGAGGTCGCGATAGAGTGTCTGATAGCCCATATAGCTCACTTTGAGCAGATAGCGGCCCGCTTTGACGGCGGGGAGCGTGAACACGCCGTTCATGTTGGCTGCGCCGCCAGTGACCTGTGAGGAATCTTTGGGAGAGAGCAGAAGCGCCGTCGCTCCGGGAAGTGTCTCTCCGGTGGAGGCCTCGGAAACGGTGCCCGTCACCGTCACTTTTTGGGCGCCGGCATATAGAGAGAAAAGAGAAAACAGAAGCAGTGAGAAATATTTCATACCAGTCTTAAGACAACAGTGTATATGAAAGGTTTAAAAGACGAAATGTGAAAAAAAGTTATAATGTGTCATCGAACGAAAAAAGCGACGAAAAGAAAAAAGCAGCCACCGAAATGACTGCTTTTCTGTCGGGATGACAAGATTCGAACTTGCGACCACACGCCCCCCAGACGCGTACTCTAACCGGGCTGAGCTACATCCCGCTCTCAATTTGCGGGGGCAAAGGTATGAAATAATTCCGAAATATGAGCAAAGAATACAGAAAAAAATGCGTTTTCTGCAAAATTTTGCGTACTTTTGTGCCCGATATAATATAATAAGGAAAAGAAAACGCTGAAAAATGTCTTCTCTGACGCTCCACAGACCCACCGCTCTGCCGACGGAATTTCATCTGCCGGCCAGCAAAAGCATATCCAACCGCGCACTCGTCATTTCGGCCCTGGCCGGAGGATGTGCGGAGAAGGACATCGAGAACATCTCCGACTGCGACGACAGTCAGGTAGTTGTGAAGGCCTTGCGTCAGTGTGCCGGGAAGACGGCGGAGACGCAGCTCGTCGACATCATGGCGGCCGGCACGGCGATGCGTTTTCTGACGGCTTGCTTCTCCGTCACGGAGGGCTCGTATGTCATCACCGGCACGGAGCGCATGAAGCATCGCCCGATCGGCATTCTGGTGGATGCGCTCAGAGCCTTGGGCGCCGATATCGCCTATGAAGGCGAAGAGGGTTTCCCCCCGCTGCGCATCCGGGGACGCAGGCTGGACGGCGGTGTCGTCAGCCTGTCCGGGCAGGTGAGCAGCCAGTATGTGAGCGCCCTGCTGATGATCGGGCCCACGATGAAGTGCGGCCTGACGCTGACTCTGGAGGGCAACATCGTGAGTCGCCCGTATATCGACATGACGACGGCCATCATGCGTGCATTCGGCGCTGAGGTGGCGTGGAGGGACGAGCGGACGGTCTGTGTGTCACCCAAGCCTTATGTGCCCGTGCACTATCGGGTGGAGAACGACTGGAGTGCAGCCTCCTATTGGTATGAGCTGATTGCGCTCGGCGGAGGCGAAGCTTTGTTGCCGGGGCTCTTTGAGAAGAGTCTGCAGGGCGATGCCCGCGTGCAGGAATTCTTCAAGCCTTTGGGCGTGACGACGGAGTTCACCGGCGACGGCGTAAAAATCAGCGGCGGCCACGCCTGCGGAGGCTCGGAGCAGCCCCTCGTGCTGAATCTGGTGGAGCAGCCGGATCTGGCGCAGACGCTGGTGTGCACCTGTGCCTTTATGAACAGGACCTTCCGCTTCACCGGACTTCAAAGTCTGAAAATCAAGGAGACGGACCGTATTTACGCTTTGCGCACGGAATTGGCAAAGTTGGGCTACGACATCGAAGAGGAAAACGACAGCGTGCTTTTCTGGAACGGACGGCGCAGAAGCCTGCCTCCCTCGGAGCAGGTGTCGATAGATACTTACGACGATCACCGGATGGCTATGGCCTTCGCCTGTGCCTGTCTGCCTTTTGGCGTCATCACCGTCAACGCCCCGGAGGTGGTGTCGAAGTCTTATCCGAATTATTGGCAAGAATTTCCGCAGAGCCATGACTGAAGAAGAGATTTTAGGGACAGAATGCTGCGGCATGCATGAGGTGTGCGAGAAGGAAAGCCTGCTGGCTGCCGTGAGCAGGGAGGTGGAATACTACGAGGATGAGGAGTTGGATCGCTTCAGGGGGCGTGACGGCGCTGATTACTCGGTCGATGAAATCGAAGAATTTCGCTATGTGCTCGAGACGATGAGGGAGGACGAAGTGGCAGGATGGTGCCGTTCGTTGCAACTGCGCGGGGTGGCTCTTCCGGAAGCTTTGAAGGACGAGGTCATCATGATTGTTGGCGAACTAAGACAATAAATGACGGCCTTAGGCCGTTTACTCTTTGCAATGCGTGTAATCCGGGCTTTTGCCGTTCTCCTGTTTTCCGTCGGGCTGCTCTCAGGCTGTTCGGTGAAGAGAAACACCGCACTCAACCGGCGGTGGCACGCTTTCAATGCGCATTTTAATACCCTGTACAACGGCCAGGTAGCCTTTGAAGAGGGCGAGGAGGCCCAAACCAAAGGCAACAAGGACGACTACACGCGACTCCTGCCGATGTACGAATGTCAGAATGTGGCGACACAGTCGTTGGGCTCCGGCAATTTCGACACCTCCATCGAAAAGGCGCAAAAGGCCATCAAGCAGCACAGCATCAAGAAAAAGCCCGCTGCCGGCAACCGGAACAGGAGGATGACGCCGGAGGAGAAAGAGTTCAGGGCCAGGAGAGAGTTCAACCCCTATCTGTGGCGTGCCTGGTTTATGATGGCGGAGGCGCAGTTCAGAAAAGGAGAGTTCATCGAATCCAGCGCCACATGGAACTACATCATCCGCCTCTACGCCACGCAGCCTCGCATCACTCAGGTGGCGAGAGCCCGTCTGGCCCGTTGCTATGTGGCATTGGGCTGGCCCTACGATGCAGAGGACGTGTTGCGCCGCGTGGGGCGTGACAGTCTCAGTTTCAAAGCCACAAGGGAAAAGACCAATACGGAGGCAGCATACTACCTGCTGACGGAGCAGTATGATGAGGCTCTGCCGCGGCTGGAGCATGTGGTGAAACACACCAAAGGCCGAATCCGTCGGGCTCGTCTGAACTTCCTGATCGGTCAGCTCTACAATATGAAGGGCGAGAAGCAGAAGGCTTACAGCGCACTCTCGCGTGTGGTGGCGGCCAATCCGCCCTATGAAATGACTCTGGCGGCGCGTGTGTTGCAGACGGAGGTCATGGGCAAGGACAAGTCCAAGCAGATGATACGCCGCTTGAGACGAATGGCCAAAGACGAGAACAACACCGAATATCTGGATCAGATTTACTATGCCATCGGTAACATCTATCTTTCGTTGCCCGACACGGCCAACTGTCTGGCTGCGTGGGAGAAGGGCGTGGAAGAGAGCACCGGCGGCGGACCGGCGAAGGCGTCTCTGCTTTTGAAACTTTCGGAAATGTATTGGGCGAGGGAAGACTACATCAATGCTGCGCGCACCTATCAGGCCTGCGCCGGGATTCTCTCCAAGGAGTTGAAGGAGTACAAACAGGTGGAGGAACGCGCAAATGCGCTGCAGCCGCTGGCGCCGCATCTGGAGGCCGTCAAGTTGCAGGACAGTCTGCAGGCTTTGGCCAAATTGCCGGAGGCGGAATATCTGGCTGCCATCGACCGTGTCATCGAAGCCCTGAAGAAAAAGGAAAAGGAGGAGGAAAGGAAGCAGGCTCAGGCAGAAGACCGCGCCGAGATACGGCAAAACCGTCAGGCCATGGCGGCTACGGCGGCTGCTCAGACGAGAGTTTCGGGTCAGGCGGGAGCGTGGTATTTCTATAACACAACCACCGTGACTTCCGGTAAGGCGGCTTTCCGCAAAAAATGGGGCGAGAGGAAGAACGAAGACAATTGGCGCCGCACCAATAAAACAATCCTCAATGACAGCGAGTTTGATGACTACGACTACGCCTCGGAAGACTCTCTGGCCGCTGCGTCAAACGATTTGGCTGTGACGGAGCCTGCGGAGGATGATCCGGACAAGGCCTTGAAAGACTCGTTGGCCAACGATCCCCATCAGCGTGAGTATTATCTCCGGCAGATTCCGTTTACGGAGGATCAGTTGGCGGCGTCGAACGCCCTGTTGTCCGACGGACTGTACAATGCCGGCATCCTCGAGCAGGAGAACGTGGAGAATTTCTCCATGGCCAAGCGCACCCTGGAGCGCCTGATGCGCGACTTCCCCGAATACGAAAAGATGGAAGATGTCTATTACCACATGTTCCTGATATGCGGTCGTCTCGGCCTGTGGGACGAAGCGCAAAGTTACCGGCAGAAGCTGATCGATGAATATGCCGACGGGGAGCATGCCGTGGCGTTGTCCAACCCGCTCTATGAGCAGATTGCCCGACGGGGTCGCCACATGGAGGACTCGCTCTATCAAAATACCTATGCCGCCTATATGGACAATCGCTACGAGGATGTGGGCCGCAATTACGAGAAGCATACACAAAATTTCCCGGAAGGCGCCCACCGTGCGAGGATGATGTTCGTGCAGGCTATGAGCCTTCTCTACAGTGGCGATCGCAGCGGATTCCTGAGCCTGTTGAAGGAATTGATACAGAAGTACTCCAAGGAGGAAATCAGCGAAATGGCGGCGCAAATCGTGAAAGGCGTGCAAAACGGTCGTTTGTTGCAGGGCGGTCCTTGGGACGCTTCCGGCATCTGGGGGCGCCGCTTCAGAGATTTCGGCGAAGGCAGCGACAGCACGGAGGTCAAAGTGCTCACGGAGGAGCGTGTGACCAACTATGCCTTTGTGCTGGCCTACGAGAAGGGATCTCTGGATGAGGATCAGCTGCTCTTCGAGGTGGCGCGCTATAACTTCAGTAATTTCATGGTGCGTAACTTCGAATTGGAAATCTCCGATGTTGGCGGCATTTCCATGCTGGCGGTGAAGGGCTTCCTGAGTTATGATGAGGTGCACGCCTACGCTCAGATGCTCTACAGTGACGAGCACATGGCCACCGTGTTGGAAGGCATCCGTTCGCTCTTGATTGCCGAGGACAACCTGAAACTCTTGGGCGTGGACTACAGCTTCGACGACTACGAGACGTTCTATGAGGAAAAGATTCAGCCGATAGAAGTGCCGAAGGAGATCAATATCGATGAAAACCAGGAGCTGGAGGACATCGACCCGGAGGATGTCCCGGAAGGCTACGGCACCGGTACGGAGGCTGCACCCGAGGAAGAAGTGGAAGAGGACGACTTCCCGTTCGGTTTCTGACGTGACATATAAATAAAAGGAAAGAAGATGGACTACAAGCTGCTGTGGATAGACGATGAGATTGACCTTCTGAAGGGACACATCATGTTTTTGGAGAAGAAGGGTTACGGCGTGGACACGGTGACCAACGGATTCGACGCGCTTGAACAGTGTGACAAGGAGGATTACGATTTGGTACTCTTGGATGAAAACATGCCCGGTCTGTCCGGCCTGGAGACGCTGCAGCGCATCAAAGAGGCACATCCTGCTCTGCCTGTGGTGATGGTGACCAAGAGTGAGGAGGAAAACATCATGAACCAGGCCATCGGCAGCAAGATAGCGGACTACCTGATCAAGCCGGTCAATCCGACACAGATACTCCTGTCGCTCAAGAAAAACATCCATCAAAAGAGGATTCAGACGGAGGTGACGGATCAGAATTACCAGCAGAACTTTGGGAAAATCAGTCTGGAAATGGGAGAGGCCATGACCATGGAGGACTGGAAGGAGGTCTATAAGAAATTGGTGTTTTGGGAGTTGGAGCTCTCGGAGACGGATTCCCAGATGAAGGAAATGCTGCTGATGCAGAAGGGGGAGGCCAACACGGAGTTTGCCAAGTTCATTAAGAAGAACTACGAGAAGTGGATACGTCTGCGTTTGAGCGGCGAACAGTATGTGCCCGGCGAGGACGTGCCTCTGATGTCGCCGGACATCTTCAAGACACAGGTGTTCCCGGCTTTGGATAAAGGAGAGAAGGTCACGCTAATTGTCATTGACAATTTCAGGTTCGACCAATGGCGTATGATACGCAACGAGATTGCCGATATGTTCTCCATTGAGGAGAATCTCTACTGTAGCATTTTGCCGACGGCAACGCAATATGCCAGAAACGCGATTTTTTCCGGACTGATGCCGGATAAGATAGAGAAAATGTTTCCCGAGCTGTGGGTCGACGAAGACTCGGAA
>ONSH01000064.1 GCA_900320435.1 uncultured Prevotellaceae bacterium | reverse complement strand
ATCATCAAATATTATCCTTCCGACTCCAATGCCACTCTGCTCAACGAGGTGCTGATGGATATCTACATGATGGAGGAGGAACTCCAGACACACTGTCAGCTTGAGGATTCGCTCTTTGCCGAAAGCGTGGAGCGCCTGGAAGAGGAAGTGCGCCAGCGTCCAGCATCCGACAGTGATGACAAAGAAGAGGGAGAAGACAACGGTTCCGGAGGCTTGTCAGAGCGCGAGAAGGAGGTCATTGTGGAGGTCGTGCGCGGGCGTTCCAATAAAGAAATAGCGGAGCACATGTTCATCTCGGTCAACACCGTGATGACCCATCGTCGCAATATTTCCCGCAAGTTGCAGATTCACTCTCCTGCCGGTCTGACGATCTATGCCATCGTCAACGGGCTGGTGAAGCTGGATGACGTGAAGTTATAGGCTATAGCGGCCGCCGGCCCCCTGACGGACAAGCCCTTTCAACTCCATTGAGAAGAGCAGCGCGCTGACGTCTCCCACGGGCATGGCGCAGCGTTCGCTGATGTCGTTGAGAGTCAGGACGTCTGCATCGCGCAGCGTGCTGATAATGCGCTCTTCTTCGGGCGTCAGGTTAGGGAAGAGTTCCTGCTGGATGCCTTCTTGCCGGACCTGTTGGCGCAGCAACTCGTTGGGCCAGTTCATCGTTTCCAGCAAATCGTCCACGCAGAGTGCCATGTGGGCCATCTGCCGCTGTATGAGTCGGTTGCAACCTTCCGACTGAACGTCGTCCGCACGCCCGGGACAGCAAAACAGATCCCGGTCGTAGTCGTGAGCGAGCCGGGCCGTCACCATGCTGCCGCTCCTTTCTGCTCCTTGTACAATGAGTGTGGCATCGGCCATGCCGGCTACAATGCGGTTGCGTTGCACGAAATAGCTTTTCTCAATATGTGTGCCGCTCACGAATTCCGTGATCAGTCCGCCGCCCTGATTGATCATCTCTACGGCAGTCTGCCGGTGGTCGGCGGGATACACCTGGTCGAGTCCGTGTGCCATAACGCCGACGGTGGGCAAACCGCCATGCAGTGCAGCACGATGGGCATGAATGTCCACACCGTAAGCCAAACCGCTGACAATCAGCGTGTCGGGGCTCTTTTGTGCAAGTTCACGGATGAAGACATCGCACATCTTGCGTCCGTATTCCGTGATGAGACGCGTACCGACAACGGCCAGGACGCGGGTGGGATTCAAATTCACATTTCCCAAGGCGAACAGAACGACCGGAGCATCGACGCACTGTTTCAGGCGGGTGGGATAGTCGTCGTCCGTAAAGCAAATGCAGCGGATTCGGTTTTTCTCCACCCAGGCCATTTCCTCCTCGGCACGGGCCATGAAGGATGAGGCCATCTCACGCACGGTCGGATGTCGGCAAGCTTCTGTCGCGCTGCCGCATTCCTTCACGAGTTGGCATTTCTGTCGCAGTACGGGGCGTGTGCACATTGAGAGTGCAATGCTAGAGACCTGTTCTTCCGTCATGTGTGTTTGCGCCCTCCTCTGCGTTCGAAGTGTTGATAGTCTTTCATTCTGCGCCAGTGCCCGCCCCAACTGAATCCTCTCTTGCGAAACGCCTTGTAGCAGACGTCCTGTTCGTTGATGACATGAGGCGTTTTGGGGATGGCGCCGCCTTTCACGCGCGGTTTGGCCACAGGGTTGTCTTTGGGGTTGATGTCAATGGCCAGTCCCCGGGCATGATAGGAAAGATATTGGGTGCCAGCCACATTGCGGTAGCAAAACGCAGATGTGTTGTTGGCGGCCATGGAGGCTTCGTCGTCCGCACCGAAGTCATCGATGAGACGCACGCTGTGAATAGGGTAGTGCACCCGATAGAGTTCTTCGAAGATGTCACGGAGGTCATCCGCAATGAGAGCGTTGCAGACCAACTCTCCTGCCATCTCGCGCCCTTCCATATTCCAGTGACGCACGCGCACGTAGCGCAAGTCGCTCAGCGGTATGGGGCAGCCCTCAGGATAAGAACCACCCTCTCGCATGCGTCGGGCAAGAGCCTCGGATACCGGCTCAACGGAAAAGCCTTCCAAGGCACAGGCATGGAAAAATGCACACCACGCCAGAAACGCGAGAAGGCATAATCTTCCTTTCATCTAAAACAGTGCAGTGCTGCTGCGCAACGGCCTAAAACAACACGATGCCGCTCTGAGGGCCGACGGTCAGCTTCACCAAACCCTTCTTGTCGGCAGCGACGGAAGACTGCGCGGGAGTCTTGCCGTCGACACCGTCGCTAACCATTTGCCACTGGCCACGGGCGGCTTTGCCGTCGGGGAGTTGGGCAGAGACGGTCGTGCCGTTCAGAAGATTGAGGTCAAGCGTCAGAGTCTTGGCATTTTTCTCCGCATTCATCACGGCCACGTACCACTTGCCGTCCATGGCCTGACGGGCCAAAACGCAGTATTTGCCGGGATATCCGTCAATCAGTTTGGTGTTCTGCCACTGTGTGGGCACCTGCTTCATGAATTCAATTTCAAAGGCGGGTGCCTCTTTGAGATCCAACGGCGTGAGGGCAAAGTTTTGCACGATGTTTTGGAATGCAACGGCGGTGGCTAGCTCAAAGCAGTCTCCCACGATGCGGGTGCGTCCGCCTTTGCCGCTGCGGGTCAGATGACGCTGCAGGATGGTGCCGCCAAACTCCATGCTGCCCACGGCGTTGCGGATGAAGGGGTGCAGACAGGCGTTCTGCCCTTCCATGTTGTCATAGTGCTGGTTGAACACCAGATTTTCAGAGGCTAAAACGGCTTCGCTGCCAACGTAGTTGGGATACATGCGCTCCCAGCCTCTGGGTAGCGTGCATCCGTGGAAGATGACTTGGATGCCGTAGTCATTGGCATCGGAAAGAATCTGTTCGTAGAGGCGTATGGTTTCCTGCTTGTCGCCGCCGAAGAAATCCACCTTGATACCCTTCACGCCGTGTTGGGCAAGCCAGGCCATTTCTTTCTTGCGCACAATGGGCGAATACATGCGATGTTTGGCACACTGTGGGGCGTCGTTCCATCCGCCGTTGGAGTTGTACCACACGAAAGGAGCCACACCTTTAGATTTTGCGTAGGCGAACAGCTGCTCCATGCGCTCGCGTCCGATGTTGGTCTCCCAGCCTCCGTCGATGAGACAGTATTCCCAACCGAGCGCGGAGGCCAGGTCGATAAAGGCAATCTGATCGTCATAAACGATGCTCTCGTCCTGCCAGATGATCCAGCTCCAGGTGCTGCGTCCGCCTTTGTAGTCCTGTGAGGGAGCATAGAGCTCCTCCACAACGTCCCAAGTGACGGTGGATTCCACCACGGGTGCCAGGTTGGGTGCCAGGGTGACAGTGCGCCACGGGGTTGTGCCGGGCAGTCCCATCTGGGCGCCCGTGCTGCCGAAGCCGTTGTTCTCTTCGGG
Organism: uncultured Prevotellaceae bacterium; assembly: GCA_900320435.1. GTDB lineage: Bacteria > Bacteroidota > Bacteroidia > Bacteroidales > Bacteroidaceae > Physcousia. The sequence goes on along the minus strand of ONSH01000064.1, from coordinate 8,472 downwards.
CATGGGGAAAGCAATGGTGAAAAGGCCGTCTTTGGTACTTTCAGACAGATGGCTGCCGCAGTAGCGTCCGTCCAATCCGGTTTCGGAGATTTCCACCCACCCTCTCTCTCCTACGCGGAAGAGGCAGGGGAACGTCCAGCCGTGACCATATTTGGAGGGGGTGCCCATCGGAACGTCCAGCACGTATTCTTCCTCATAAGAAGGCTTGGTGCGTTTCCAACCGATGAGTGCATCGCTTTGGGGGCAGATGAAGCCTGTCGCGTCGTTCGGAAGATTGAAGCCCGTAGCTTCGCCGTTGACCACCAGAGCGGCATGTTCGCCCTGTATGGGCAATTGATAACGGAAAGCCAACTTGTGGTCACCTACCCACATCTCCAGCGTGACGGGCTTTTGTTCTTCGGCGTGAAGGGGGAACAGAGCGACGGTATAATCGGCGCTGATTTGCTGCTTTTTGCTTTGACGAAGAGTATAATTTACAGTTTGGGTGCTGATGACCGGCTCACCGTTGGCTTCCAGGTTGCGGGAGAAATCGCCTTCGTTGGTGTAGAGACCCAAAGGACTGGGCTCCAGCAGCTCGACGTAATCATGACTCTTGTTTTGAAGGATGTAGCCGGCGCTATAGGTCAGTTGGCCGCGATTGAGGCTGACAATGACCCTGGTGTGGCGGTCGGGGCTTTCAACGGTCCATGTGGCATCGTCTAATTCTCTTCGCTCCTGAGCCGAAGCGGTGGTACACCAAAGAGCCACCAACAGTGCCGTTAACGTGCGGCAGACGGTGAGAATGTTTGTTTTCATCGTGTTTCCCAAAGGTAGTGTATAAGTCTTAATTCCTGAGTTTTGTAAACATCACCCCACTCGTCATTGCAGAGCTTCATGTTGTCGCCGTTGGCATCGAAGAAATCAAGGATTTCCTGAGTGTCCTGCTGCTCAATGACCTCGTCCACAAAATAACGTATGTTGAAACGGTGGCCTGACTGAAGCATTTTTTCCAGCTCGTCCAATATGGAGTCAAAGTCCAGGTGCTCCTGCTCGGCAAATTCGTCCAAAGCGATTTTGCGGTCGATGGCCCGGATCAGTTTTATCTGCAATCGGGTGTGCTCGCTGCTGACGTGGGACAACTCTCCGTTTCCCCGTCTTTGAGAGAGCACGATGGACAGTTTCATGGACAGTTCGTCGTCATTGGCGTTCTCTTCGGGATGCACTTCAATGGCGGTGGGATTTTTTCGAAATTTTTTGCCGGCAGGCGTGATGGCAACGGTCTTGCTCTTGGCCGGTTTGGTCTTGACCAGCCCTTCGTGCACGGCCTTCTCCGTCATCACCAACCAGAAATTGTCATCCTCGCCGGCGGCAGAGGTCAATTGCCCGGCCAGTTGTTGTCGGGTTATGGGCTCTTCCTGTTGCTGAAGAACGTCCAATAGTTTTACGATATGAGCGTGTATATCCATACAATAAATTATTCTTGAACAAACATGCCCCGTTGCTTCATCACTTCAATGTCCTCTGCGTCCAGCATTTCTTCCAGGCGCATGGTCTTATTGTGGTCATTGAGGTAGCTGCGACGGGTCTTTTTCCGGTAGTTTTTGTCGGCCAAAGACAGCGTTGTCTGATTGTTTCGGCACTGAATGCCCATGAGCGACAACAGAGTCGGGTAGGCGCAATCGGTTTGCAGGGGATCCTGTTGTCTGCCGGCCATGAGGGCAACACGTTCGCCGTATAGCGTCTTGTAAGCATCGCTCGTCCAACACAGCAACGGAACATGCAATTGGTAATAGGAGGGGTAGGGCGATGCATGCATGTACATATTGCGATGATCGTCAAAAATATCCTCGCCGTGGTCGCTCACGTAGAGCATGGCGGCCGGCCGGCCGGTGGAGTCAAGGGCGGCGATGAAGTCTGCCAACAAGCCGTCGGTCATGCGTATGGCATTGTCGTAGGCATTAATCAGTACATCGCGCGTATCCTTGCTGGACTTTATGATCCTGTCAGGCAGGAAAAAGGCTTCTTCCCGTGTGTAGCGATCGCTGTAGGTGGGGTGGGCTCCATAGGTGTGAATCACCATGAAGAACCTCTCGCCGGCATGACGCTGCAGTGCATCTTTGAAAAGAGGCACCAAGAGATTGTCGTGGGGAGAGCCGTGCAGCGAGTCGCGCTGAAAGCGTACTTCGCGGGCCTGTTCTCCAAGGAAATCATTGAAAGAGTGATTGCGCGGCTCATTGGAAAGGAATGCCGTGGCCCATCCTGCTTCGTCCGCTGCGGCGAGAATGCCTTTGGATTCGTAAAGTACGTCGAAATCTTCCGCCGTAGCGGCAGTTAAAATGATGGGCACACTCTTGTGTGTGGTGTTGGATTGCGACATGCAGTCGGTGAACACCAGAAGATTGGGAGTTTTGGCCAGGCGCGGCGTTGTTTCACGCCCGTAGCCGAAGATGCCCCAATTGGTGGCGCGCGATGTCTCACCCACTACCATTAGCACCACTTCGGGTATGGTGTCGTTGTCAGATTCGGTCACGCCAAAGCGGAAATCCTTGACGCGATCTACATATTTCGCGCTCAATTTTGCCCGGTCAAGCGCCAGCTTAAAATTGTAGCACACGTTCACAGGGAAGAAATCGTCCATGAAGTGGTAGTCTTTATTGCCCAGCGCCATGGCAGTGGGAATGAGAGCTACTGCGAGCATCGCCCAACCTCCCTGTCTCATCCTTCGGAGGAACTTGGGGGTGTAGGCTTCTTCGCGCTTTACGTGACTTATGGCATAGATGAGCGTGGGCAGATAGATGATGCACACAGCCACCACCGACGGGTAAATCTGCGTCAGCATCTCTCCGGCTTCATTGGGCGATGTCGTGGTCAGTGTGAGCCACATATCCACACCGATGACGCCGTGTCCGTATAGATAGCCCAGGACTATTTGGAAAGCACCAAGAAAGGCAAAGGGGAAGGCCCAAAGGAAGGCCTTTGACGGTTTCTTGAAGGCCAGCAGAAACAACCAATAAAAGGCGAGCGGCAACAGAATCAGAACAACTTTTCCTATACCCACCATGCGCTCCGTGACGCACACATCCAGTTGCGGAATGAGCAGAACGATGAGGTAGAGAAAGAAAAGCCGACGTGGCGTCATGTCCGTTGGGCGGAATGAAAGTTATCCTAAGTAGCCTCTGAGCAGGCTGTTCTTGTTGGCGGCGCGCAACTTGCGGATGCTCTTTTCGCGAATCTGACGGACGCGCTCTCGGGTCAGGCCGAACTTGTCGCCGATTTCCTCCAGGGTGAGTTCGCTGCCGTCAATGCCGAAGCTGAGTTCGATGATGGCGCGTTCGCGTTCGCTGAGACATTCCAATGCACGGCTAATCTCTTTTGAAAGAGACTCGCGCATGAGAATGTTGTCAGCCGTGGGCGAATCGGGATTGGTCATGACGTCCAACAGACTGTTGTCTTCGCCCTCAACGAAAGGAGCGTCCACGCTGACGTGGCGGCCACTGGCGCGCAGGGAGTCGGCAATCTTGTCGGGCTGCTCATCCACCATCTCGGCCAGCTCTTCAGCAGAGGGCTTGCGCTCGTGCTCCTGCTCAAACTTGGTGATGGCTTTGGAGATCTTGTTGACGGCACTGACCTGGTTCAATGGCAGGCGTACAATGCGCGATTGCTCAGCCAGAGCCTGCAGAATGGTCTGTCGAATCCACCATACAGCGTAAGAGATGAATTTAAAGCCTCGCGTTTCGTCGAATTTCTCTGCAGCCTTAATCAGGCCCACATTGCCCTCGTTAATCAAGTCGGGCAAAGACAAGCCTTGGTTCTGATACTGCTTAGCCACACTGACAACAAAGCGAAGGTTGCTCTTGACCAATTGGTCCTGAGCTTCGCGGTCACCGCGACGGATGCGCTGCGAGAGCTCCACTTCTTCCTCCACGGTGAGCAGCTGCTCGCGGCCGATCATTTGCAGATAGCGATCCAGGGAAGCGGAGTCACGTGAAGTGATACTTTTGGTAATTTTAAGCTGTCTCATGCTATATATATAGGAATCTCAATCTAAAATTTTCAAATTTGCGCGGCAAATGTATAACATTTTTCCGAACCTACCAAATTTTATTTGAAAAATACATAAAAAAAAGAAGGTTGTCTCACGACAACCAATCTTTTACTAACCTTAAATCTAATACCATGAAAAACACGGTGCAAAGGTACGGCTTTTTTTCAAATATGCAAGCATTATGCCGCTTTTTGTTGAAAATCCCCGCATTTTCTTGATTTATGTCAAGACAAAACGGTATTTTTGACCGTTTTTTCAGAATTCTATGCCGACTTTACCGACAACGGAGAGACTTTGTGCCGGAATGTAGCTGTTGAGCAAACTGCCGTATTTGTAGTTGCCGTTTGTGGCGTTATATACGTCCAATGAGAGCGTCAGCCAGCGGTTGTTTTTGTTAGGTTGGTACTTGATACGCCAGTCTGCGCCCAAATTCAGCATCACCTGCGGCCCGTTTTCGTAGAATGAAGCTTCGCTCGCCCTGTCGCCGTACACGGCTTCAATCAGATAGGTGATACGCTTGCCCTCTTCAGGCATCACACTGGTGATTGCATTTTCAAGCTGCCTAAGCTCGGCTTTTTCTTCCGGAGACAATGGTCTCACCAATGTGGCGGCATCCATATAGTAGAATTTGTTGTAAATCTTAGCGACGGTTTGGCGAACATTTTCGTCGGGGAAATTATCCGCCACGTATTGAATGCTCTTGAAGGCATCGACCAAGTCTGTCTGGTTCATGCTGAGCATGTTTTTCGGAACCAGTGAAGACAGTCGGTTCTGCACCAACGGCGTAGCGGTTTCGAAGTGCATGTTGCCCCTCAGCCACAGTTCTCCGCCGCGTTTGGCGTTTACCACGCGCACACCAGCCGTCAGGTTGAGCAGAAATTCCGGTATGTTGCCGATGCGCATGTTTTCCGTTGAGCCGTAGTGCTCCAGGCGGAAAGCATGCTGGTAGGTGGCATTCAGATTAACGTAAGTGCCGAGGGCGCCGTTGCGGTCGGTGCGTTTCCACTCGCCTACGAATTCCAAACCGCCGACATCCACGTGGTCTGCATTATAGAATGGGCTTCCTCCGTTGGCGAATGTCTCGGTAGGAGAATATACCACCTGATGGAGTGACATGTTGTAGAAAGCGTTGAGCTCCATGCGCAGCCCGAGATCTTTTCTGTCCCATGCGCCGCTCAGGGAGAATGCGTCCATCGTCTGTGACTGCATGTTTTTTCCGCCGGAGAAGAAAACCATGTTGGAGGCGCGATAAATATAAGGTGCGTCCACGTACGCGCGCGAATAACTCAAGCGCGTGCTCCAGTTCTTTGACGGCATATAGACCAATGCTGCGCGGGGAGAGAAGGTGTTGGTTTTTTCGTCGTCGAAGCGTTGCTTGTGGTCGAAGCGCAAACCACCGTTCAAAACCAGCTTGTTCGGGATGAAGTAGTGCTTGATTTGTGCAATGCCCGATACGGTGAAGTCTCGTCCTTTTTCTATGATATGATTCTGTGAATACTGAATCTTGTCATAATTGTAGCCCAGCTGGAAGCGTGAGTCTGTGAGAATCACGTGTTCGTACTGCCCGCCTACGAGTATCGCCCCACGAGGCATTGGCGCCGCCGCCGAAGGTCATGCCTTTGTTGGAGATGGTCTGCCAGACGCCGCGTGTTTTCACATCGCTATAAAACATGTATTCGTATTCTTCCAGTTTCAGCGTCTTGAGCATCAGATAAGCCACGCCGAAGGGGACGGAGTCGCCCATGACGTTGTAGATTTGGCGCTGTTCGTAGTGGGCGTAGGCGTTGGCCCCGAGCGTGACGCGACCGAAGTTGTGGTTGTAGTCGAGATCCACGTTAACGCTCAGATGCGACAGGCCGGGGTGCTCTCCGTCGTTGCTGTCGTAGTCGTCATAAGCGTAGGGTTCATCGAAGCTGATGAGCATGTAGCGGGGCACGGGTTTGGAGTGATTGGCAGTCACGGCCAGATTCACGTCCCCCCAACGGGCCTTCATGCCGAGGTCAAAGGCCGGCAAGCCGTTGAAACCGCCCAGGTAGTTGGTCTTGCCGTTTACGTCAATTCGCTCACCACGTGAGCTGGTGACGGCGGCCCAAAAGGCAAACTCCTTATGTAAATCACCCTGACCGTACATGAATGATGCACCGAACTGGCCAAACATGCCGCCCGATACCTTCAGGCTGCTGCCCGCCAAATTTGCACCGTCTTTCGTGAAGATGTTGACTACGGCCGAAAGGGCCATGTTGCCGTAAAGTGATGAGGCCGGTCCGCGCAACACCTCAATGTGGCTGATCTTGTCCACATTGATGTTGTAGTCCATCGGCTCGGAGTTGTTGACGGCTGAGTTGAGGCGGTGTCCGTCCTGCATGACGAGAATGTTCTCCTGAGAGTTGCCGTAGAGGCCGCGCATGGCCACATTGGACTCCATGTTTTCGATACGCACCATGCCTGGCACAAAAAGACAGAGTAGTTCCCTCACGGTGCGACATCCCGAGATGCGGATCATCTCCTCCGTGATGACAGTCACGGGCACGGGGGCTTCTTCCAGCGACTCCTGCTGTTTGGAGGCCGTGCGGATGGTGTTGCTGCCTGTCTTCAGGCGTTCCAGCATGTCCTGGAAGCGTGGATCTGCGCCGTATTCCCTGTAATAAGGGTCTTGTGCGAGCAGCTTTTTGGTCCATTGTTCGGACTCCAGAAATTTATCCTGGTAGAAGGCAGAGAGTGCCAGCAGACGATAAGCCGTCACCAGCTCCTGTCCTTTCAGCGACCCCAGCGAGCTCTTGACGATGGAGTCCGACTCGGTGAAGCGTCCCTTCTCGAAATAATCGAAAGCACTTTCGCTCACGGTGTTCTGTGCACACAGCACCGCGGCGTTCATGCAGAGCAGGCAGATGATGGTCTTCAGGCGCATGGTCACTTCAGTCGAATGGGAATACTTATGGTGAATGTGGTGCCCTGATGGGGCGCAGAGGTGAAGCTGAGCTTTCCGTGGTGGCGGTTCTGCACGATGTCCTGCGTGATGGGCATGCCCAATCCCGTGCCCTTGCCGATAGGCTTGGTGGTGAAGAAGGCCTCATAGAGTCCCTTCTGCACTTCTTCCGTCATGCCCATGCCGTTGTCCTCAATGCTGATGACGAGGGTGTCTCCCTCGCAATGTGCCTCCACGTTGATGGCGGGCGAGTAGCCCTCCTCGTTGAGTGCCGTGCGCTCCTCCACGGTGTAGCAGGCGTTGTTCATCAGATTGAGCACGGCGCGCGAGAGATCTTGCGGAATCACCATCATCTTGGGCATGTTTTCCTGATAGTGTTCCGTGATGCTGATGTTGAAGTCCTTGTTGTGGGCCCTCATGGCATGATACGACAGCCACACGTATTCGTGCACCAGCGTCGCGATGTCCGTAGGCAGGAATTCACCCTCTTTGCCGCGACTCTGCAACAGGATGCCCCGGATGATGCTGATGGCGCGCTCTCCGTGCTCCTCGATTTTCTGCATGTTGTCCTTGAGGTCTGCCGCGATTTCCTGCATTTCTTCGGCGTCTTCCTCCTGCAGCTTCTCGGCGGAATCCTCTATCAGCTCCACAAGGTCGTTGAGCAGTTTGCCCGACATCTTGGAGAAGTTGATGACGAAATTCAGCGGGTTCTGTATCTCATGTGCGATACCGGCCGCGAGCATTCCCAGCGACGCCATCTTCTGCTGCTGATGCAATTGCTCTTTAAGTTTTTCGATTTCGGTCATAGCGTAATAGTGAATTCCGTGAACTTATATTTCTCGGACGTCACGGTGATGTTGCCGCCGTGGTCCTGAATGATTTGCTGTGCCAGATAGAGGCCGATGCCAGCCTCAGCCGTTGGCTTGGTGGTGAAGAAGGGGTCGAACACTTTGCCGATGACCGTCTCCTCGATGCCGATGCCGTTGTCCCACACGCGGATTGAGGCTTTGCCCTCGGGCGTGCGCTCCAGGATGAGGGCCAGACGCGGCTGATAGGGCGCCGTTTCCTTCTTGCCCGCACCCGGGTTTTCGCCCAACTCGATGCGCCGGCGTATGGCGTAGGCGGCATTGCCCAAAAGCGCCGTGAGCGTCTGCGAGATTTGCTCGGCGTTCACATTGGCCATGACGGGTTCTTCGGGCCGTTTCCAATCACACTGGACGTGCCCCTTCTCTATATCATCTTTATAATAGTTGAGCAGCATGTCCACATCCTGCTGACAGATGACGCAGAGGTCCGTCTCCTGGCGGTCCTTGCTGCGCTCTTTGAGCACTTCCTCCATCGCCTTGAGGATGCGGGTGGTGGAGAGGCCGTGCTGCTCGATCTTCTCCAGGTTCTGGTCCATCATGTCCATGATGTCTGTGGCGTCGTCGTAGTTGTCGGCCGACATGGCCACGCGCTCGGCTTCGATGTCGTCGCGCAGGTCCTTAATTAGTCCGCGCGTGAGGTGCGAGAAGTTGCCCAC
>ONSH01000062.1 GCA_900320435.1 uncultured Prevotellaceae bacterium | reverse complement strand
GCAGGTTCCATCGGCATGGAGATCGTGCGTCAGGTGGCGCAGTTCAAGCCCGGCAAAATGATCCTCATCGACCAGGCCGAGACGCCGCAGCACGACGTCCTGCTGATGATGAAAAAAGACTTCCCCGAAGTGGACTGCGACGTTGTGGTGACGAGCATCAGCCGCGTGAACAGGATGGAGCATATCTTCAGTGCGTTCAGGCCCGAATACGTGTTCCACGCCGCAGCCTACAAGCACGTGCCCATGATGGAGATGAACCCCAGCGAAGCCGTGCTGAACAATATCTACGGCACGAAGGTGATCGCCGACATGAGCGTGAAATACGGCGTGAAGAAGTTTGTGATGGTGTCCACCGACAAAGCCGTGAACCCCACCAATGTGATGGGCTGCTCGAAGCGCATCTGCGAAATCTACGTGCAGAGCCTCGACCGCAAGTTCAAGAAGGATGCGATGATGGGCACCGACAAAGGCGAGCACACCCAGTTTGTCACGACGCGTTTCGGCAACGTGCTGGGCTCGAACGGCAGCGTCATCCCCCTGTTTAAGGAGCAGATTAAGAACGGCGGCCCCGTGACGGTGACCGACGAGCGCATCGTGCGCTTCTTCATGCTGATCCCGGAAGCTTGCAAGCTGGTGCTCGAAGCCGGCACGATGGGCAACGGCGGCGAGATTTTCGTTTTCGACATGGGGCAGCCCGTGCGCATCGCCGACCTGGCCAAGAGGATGATCGCCCTCTCCGGCGCCAAGGGCGTGGAGATCAAATACACCGGTCTGCGCGAGGGCGAGAAACTCTACGAGGAGGTGCTCAATGAGCTGGAGGGCACCAAGCCCACCTTCCACGAGAAGATTCGCATCGCCGAGGTGCGCGAATACGACTACGACCAGGTGTCCGCGGACATCGACGAGCTGGTGGAGCTGGCGAAGGAGTACGACAACATGGCTACCGTGCGCAAGATGAAGCAAATCGTGCCCGAATACAAGAGCAACAACTCGGTGTACGAGGTGCTGGACAAGGAAGCCTGAAAAGAAATAAAAGGGGAGGAGATCAGTGCACTTCGCCGCCCTCGACCGTGAAGAGCCGGTGGTCGCGCGAAGTGGCGGAAAGAATGCGGTCGAGATGGTCGCGGTTGGTGTCGGTGATGAAGGTCTGGCCGAAGCGCTCCGACGACACCAGCGCAATGATTTGCTCCACGCGGCGGGCATCGAGGCGGTCGAAGATGTCGTCCAAAAGTAGTATCGGAGTGGTCTTTGAGCCGCTCTGACGCAGGAAATCAAACTGAGCCAACTTCATGGAGAGCACCATCGTGCGCTTCTGACCCAATGAGGCCTCGCGGCGCAGAGGATAGCCGTCGACCGTCATGTCGAGGTCGTCGCGATGGACGCCGTGCAGCGAATAGCCCACGGCACGGTCGCGCTGGCGGCCGTCGCGGATGGTGTCCAGCAGAGGGCCCCGGTCGCCGTGGCTCACATAGCTGAGCGAGACGGTCTCGTGCTGTTGGGAAATGGTCTCGTAGGTGCTCTGGAAAACAGGGATGAACTGCTCGATGAAGTCCCGGCGGCTGCGGTAGATATACTCCCCGTGGCGCGCCATCTCCTCTTCCCACAGCGAGAGCAGGGTGGGGTCGGGCTCGTCCTCCATCTTCAACAGGGCGTTGCGCTGCTGCAGCGCCTTGGCGTATTCGGTGAGGGCGTCAAGGTAAGGCGCCGAGGTCTGGGCGATGACGGCGTCGAGGAAACGGCGCCGCTCGCTGCTCTCGCCGCTGACAAGCATGTTGTCGTCGGGCGAAATCATCACCAGGGGGATGAAGCCGATGTGTTCCGAGAGGCGCTTGTAGGCCTTGGCGCCGCGGCGCATCACTTTTTTCTGGCCGCGCTTGAGACCCACGCGGATGCTCTCCTGAGTGCCCTCCTCCGTGCGGTAGTCGCCGCCGAGGGCCATCATGTCGGCCCCGTGGCGGATGCAGAGCGAGTCCTGTGCGGTGAACGACGACTTGGAGAGCGACAGGAAATAGACGGCGTCGAGCAGGTTGGTCTTGCCCTCGCCGTTGTTGCCAATGAGGCAGTTGATGCCGTCGCAAAAGTCGAGCTCGGCCGCGGCAATGTTGCGGTAATTGAGTATGGAAAGGTGATTTAAAACCATATTGCGGGCACAAAATTAGGAAAAAAAGTTAAAGAAGAAAACTCCGGGCGCGAAGTTTTTGGATAATCTCCCAATTTTTTGTAACTTTGCGGTCGAATTTGAAAAATGTATAAAGATATGGCAAAGAAAAACCAGGCCCAGCAGGTCAACGAGATTGATCAGACCGTGGCCGTGTCAAGAGATTTTGTTGAAAAGCACCAGAAGGGCATCCTTTGGGGTGGCGGTTGTCTGGTGGTCCTCGTGATCGCCGTGTTGCTGCTGCACCAGTTCTACTTCGCTCCCCGCGAGGAGAAGGCTGCCGAGGCCATCAGCGTGGCCGAGAGCCTGTTCCGCGCCGGCGAGTGGGATAAGGCCCTCAACGGCGACGGTGAGAACGCCGGTTTCCTGGAGATTATCGACAGCTACGGCTCCACCAAGAGCGGCAACCTGGCCCAGCTCTACGCCGGCCTGTGCTACGCTCAGAAGGGCGACGCCCAGACCGCTATCGGCTATCTGGAGGACTATGACGCCTGCGACGACGAGATGGTGTCGCCCGCTGCACTGGGTGCTTTGGGCAACTGCTACGCTGAGACCGGTGACAACCTCAAGGGCGCCAAGACGCTGGAGAAGGCCGCAAAGAAGGCTGACAACAACACGCTCTCTCCCATGTATTACGTGCAGGCCGGCCAGCTCTATGCCGCCGAGGGTGAGAAGGAGAAGGCTCTGAAGTGCTTCGAGACGGTGAAGAGCAAATACGCTCAGACCTATGCCGCTCAGGAGATTGACAAGTACATCGAGTCGGTGAAGTAAACGGCAGACTGAAAAAACATTTAAAGCAACCATGGCCAGCGAACAGCACAATCTCAGCAGCTTCGACAACGCTCAGGTGCCTTCGGGCAAGGGCAGGAAGTTTGCCGTGCTCGTGAGCGAGTGGAACAGCGACGTGACCGAGGCTCTCTGTCAGGGCTGCGTTGACACGCTCAAAGCCCACGGGGTGGCCGAAGAAGACATTGAGGTGGTGCACGTGCCCGGCAGCTACGAGCTCATCTACGCCAGCGCGGTGAAGATGAAGACCAGTGACGCCGTGGTGGCCATCGGCTGTGTGATCAGAGGCGACACGCCTCACTTCGACTACATCTGCGAGGGTGTGACCGAAGGCATCGCCCGCCTCAACTGTCAGGGCACCACGCCCGTCATCTTCGGTCTGCTGACCTGCAACACCCAGCAACAGGCCCTTGACAGGGCCGGTGGCCGCTTGGGCAACAAGGGCAGTGAGTGTGCCGTGGCTGCACTGAAAATGGCTGATATCGTAAAATAAACCTGTTTTTGGGCCTTCGGGCCCTAAAATTTTCGCGCGTGCGCGCATAATAATAGATATGGAAGATCAAGACAGAATCATCAAAGTGGACATTGAGTCCGAGATGCGGAAAAGCTACATCGACTACTCGATGAGCGTGATAGTGGCGCGTGCCTTGCCCGATGTCCGCGATGGTTTCAAACCCGTACACCGACGCATCCTCTTCGGTATGAAGGAGCTCGGCAACCTGCACTCCAGGCCTTACAAGAAGAGTGCACGTATCGTGGGTGAGGTGCTGGGTAAATATCACCCCCACGGCGACTCGAGCGTCTACGGCGCTCTGGTGCGTATGGCCCAGGAGTGGAACATGCGCTACATGCTCGTGGACGGCCAGGGTAACTTCGGCTCGGTGGACGGCGACGGCGCAGCAGCCATGCGTTACACCGAGGCCCGTCTCTCGCTGATGGGCGAGGCCATGATGGAAGACCTGGAGAAGGAGACGGTGGACATGACCACCAACTTCGACGACACGCTCTACGAGCCCACCGTGATGCCCACCAAGATCCCCAACCTGCTGGTCAACGGCGCCACCGGTATCGCCGTAGGTATGGCCACCAATATCCCTACGCACAACCTCTCGGAAGTGATCGACGCCAGCGTGGCCTTCATCGACGACGAGACGATGGACAACGAGGCCCTGATGCAGTATGTCAAGGGTCCCGACTTCCCCACAGGCGGCTACATCATGGGTCTGCAGGGTATCCGCGAGGCCTATGAGACGGGTCGCGGCCGCATCATCATGAGAGCCAAGGCCGACATCGAGGCCGGCGAGCAGCACGACAAGATCGTCATCACCGAGATTCCCTACGGCGTCAACAAGGCGCAGCTCATCGAATATATCGCCGAGCTGGTGAAGGAGGGTAAGATCGACGGCATCTCCAACGCCAACGACGAGAGCGACCGCGAAGGTATGCGCATCGTGGTGGACGTGAAGCGCGACGCCAACGCCCGTGTGGTGCTCAACAAGCTCTTCAAGATGACCCCGCTGCAGACTTCGTTTGCCGTCAACGCCATTGCCCTGGTGAAGGGTCGTCCCAAGCTGCTGACGCTGCGCGACTGCATCGCCAACTTCGTCAGCCACCGCCACGAGGTGGTTATCCGCCGTACGAAATACGACCTGCGCAAGGCTGAGGAGCGCGCTCACATCCTGGAGGGTCTGATCATCGCTTCGGACAACATCGAGGAGGTGGTGCAGATCATTAAGAGCAGTAAGTCGCCCCAGGAGGCTCAGGAAAACCTGCAGAAGCGTTTCGGACTGGACGAGGTGCAGTCGAAGGCCATCGTGGACATGCGTCTGGCCCAGCTCACCGGTCTGCAGCAAGAGAAGCTCCACGGCGAGTTTGACGATCTGCAGGAGAAAATCAAATACTACAACCAGATCCTCACCGATGACAGCCTCTGCCGCAAGGTGATGAAGGACGAACTCATAGAGGTGAAGAACCAGTACGGCGACGAGCGCCGCACCGAGATCATGCCCAGCGCTGAGGAATTCAACGCCGAGGACTTCTATGCCGACGACGAGATGGTCATCACCATTTCGCATTTGGGCTACATTAAGCGCACCCCGCTGGCCGAGTTCCGTGCCCAGGGCAGGGGAGGCATCGGCGTGAAAGGCAGTGCCACACGCGACAGCGACTTCATCGAGCACATCTACATGGCCACGATGCACAACACGATGATGTTCTTCACCGAGCGCGGCCGCTGCTACTGGCTCCGTGTGTACGACATCCCCGAAGGTTCGAAGCAGAACAAGGGGCGTGCCATACAGAACCTGCTGCAGATCGAGCCGGGCGACAGCGTGTCCAACTGCCTGTGCATCCGCAAGCTGCAGAATCCGGACTTCTGCCAGAGTCACTACGTCATCTTCTGCACGAGGGAAGGCATCATCAAGAAGACCCGCCTGACGGAATACTCCCGTCCGCGTGCCAACGGTGTGATTGCCATCAACATCCGCGAGGAGGATGCCGTGATAGCCGTGGCTCTGACCAACGGCGAGGACGAAGTGGTGGTGGCCAGCCGCAACGGTAAGGCCGTGCGCTTCTCCGAGAATCAGGTGCGTCCGATGGGCCGTAACTCCACCGGCGTGCAGAGCATCATCCTCGACGGCGACGGCGACGCTGCTATCGGTATGGCCGTCATCAACGACGTGGAGAACGAGAAGATCCTCGTCATCTCCGACCAGGGCTTCGGCAAGCGCACCGACGTGGAGGAATACCGCAAGACGAGCCGCCATGCCAAGGGTGTGAAGACGCTCAATGTGACGGACAAGACCGGTAAGGTGGTGGCTCTGCTTGTGACCAAGGAGGAAGAAGACCTCATGATCATCAACAAGAGCGGCACGACAATCCGTCTGCACATGGACGTCATCAAGGAGACGAAGAACCGCGTCACCCAGGGTACGAAGGTCATCGAGCTGAAGAAACGCAACGACGAAATCAGCCACGTCTGCATCGTGCCGCGTGAAGACGACGAGGAAGAGGTGGAGCAGACCGAAGGCGAGCCGACGGAAGGCGCAGCTGAGAACGTAACCAACCCCACGGAAGAATAAATCCTTAAAACAAAAAAATAATACCTAAACACTATGAAGAAATTGATGTTTGGTCTTGCCCTGCTGCTGTCAGCAGGCATGACGATGGCTCAGACGCCGGAAGAAAAGGCTGCCATGAAGGAAGCCAAAGCACAGTTGACTCAGGCTATGAAGTTGCGCGACGCCGCCAAGACGGCGCTGCAGGCCGCTACGGCAGCCAAGCCCGCAGACGAGGCCATGGTGAAGCAAAACTGCCAGGAGGCCGACGAGCTGATAGAGAAGGCTCTGGCCGGCGGACATATCGACCAGAAGAAGCTCTTCGACGCCTACTTCGTGAAGGACGAGGTGAACACCTTCCTGCTCAACCAGGAGTTTGCCAAGTATCAGAGAAAGGAAGACGTGGACGTGGCTTTCTTCAACGAGTCGCTGACCAAGGCCTGCGACGGCATGAACGGCGTGCTCAAATACGGCAACCCCAAGGACGACATTCAGGCCGGGGTGATCAAGGCCGAGAAGGTGAAGCTGGCCAAGTGTCAGGTGTACTACGCCCTGCTGGTGCAGATTGCCAACCAGAACGGCAACACGGAAGCCGTCATCGACAACTGTAAGAAGTACATCGACTATCCGAAGGCTTACCCTGCAGTGGCCGACCTGTGTGCCAATCCCAATCCTCCCTATTCGCAGATGGCCTACTACATCTGCGCCATGGCCTACAACCTTAAGGACTGGAAAACTCTGGCAGAGTACACCCCGCTGGCCAAGGAGTTTGACGACCCCGACGCCAAGAAGTTCATGGACGCCGCTTCCACCAACGCGCTGCTTCAGCAGGGCGACACCATCGGCTGGGTGAAGGCCATGCGCGAGCAGATTGCCAAAGACCCCACCAGCGAGGAGAGCGAAGTGACCATTCAGAATCTGATGGCCTTCTACGCCAAGAACCCCGTGGAGCTGGGCAAGTTCTGCGACGAAGTGCTGGCCGAGGCTCCCTACAGCAAGATGGCCAATTACGGCAAGGGCTACAGCCTCTTCGCCGAGTCCAAGTATGCCGAGGCTCTGGAATACTACAAGAAGTCAGTGGAGGCCGATCCCGATTATCTGGACGGCAACATCCAGTGCGGCATCTGCCTGTTTAACATCGCCGACGCCAACAACAAGACCATCGCCGGCAAGCGCTACAAGTCGCAGGCCGAGGCCGACGCCGATGTGCAGAAGAACGTGAGGGCCTACTTCGAGCAGGCACTGCCTTACTTCGAGAAGGTGCGTCAGCTTGTGCCCGACGACAGTGGCAAGTGGGCCTACGAGTTGCGCACCATCTACAATGCCATAGGTCAGAAGGACAAGGCCAAGGAACTTGAGAACTATTAATTTACTGACGATATTGCTTATCGCTGCAAGTCTTCATGCCGCCCCGGGCGGTGTGAAGACTTGTGGTAATGAGACCGGCGACGGACGGGCGCTCCGCCTCAACGAGCGGGCCTACCGTCTGCGCTACGTTTCCGTTGACTCCGTGCGCACACTGGCCCTGAAGGCGCAGCGCCTGGCCGTGAGCGGGGAGCAAAAGTGCTACGCCCTTGAGAATCTGGCCTTCGAGGCCTATCAGCAGATGCGATTCTCGGAGGCCAACGCACTCATTAAACAGGCGAGAGGACTGACGCGCAACCAGATCTCGCAGCTGGCCCTCGACGTGCTGGCCATGAAGGTGGCGCAGCGCACGGGCGACTTTCGGGCCTACCATCGGGCTCAGGTGCATGCCGACGAAAAGCTGTTGCGCATACAGGACGAGGAGGAAGGGCTCACGCAGTATGAACACGACCGTCTGCGCTACTGCCGCAGCGAGATGCACATCATTGCGAGCACCTATTTTTATTACCTGCGCATGGATTCGCTCTCGAGGGCAGAGCTCCTGGAAGTGGGGCGCGACGTGGAGGACATGCGCGACACGGCACAATGGCTCAACTTCCACTACATGACCGGCAGCGGCGGATATTACAAAGGGACGGAGGAAGACGTGCACTACCACGAGATGGAAGACCTCTTCCGCGTGCTCTCCGTGGCCCGGCGCAGCGGCAATCTCTACTTTCAGGGCAACGCCATGCAGGCCATCGCCGAACACACGGGGAGCGACGACATGGCTCGCAATGCACAGGAGGCTTTTGCCGCCTACAAAGACATATTTCAAGAGGGCGCGGCGCTCAGAACACGGGCCGAGCTGGCCTTCGACGAGGGGCGCTACAAGGATGCCCTGGGTTATCTGCTCGAGGCCAAAGAGCTCGTTGAGGAGCAGCACCGGCGAGACACGTTGCCGGAGTTGCAGTGGGAGAGCCGCATCTACGAGCATCTCTCCATGGTCTACAGCGCCTTGGAGGAAAAGGAAAATTCCAGGCTCTACCGCCTGCGCTATCTGGACTGTCTGGAGCTGATGCGACAGGACATCGACGTGGAGAGCCGTCAGTTGCAGGTGATACAGTCGCAGAGAAGTCTCTATGTCAAGCTGACGGCCTTCGTGCTGCTGTCATTTTTCACGCTGGTGGCTTTTGCCCTGCTTATGAGGAGCATCAAGCGACGCGGCAGGAAACATAAGGAGAGTCTGGAGGAAAAGCTTGTGGAAATAGGCGAGGAAGCCGACGCCATGACGCTGAGACTCCACAGGGAAAAGGTGGCCAACATCGAGAGGCGCACCAAGGTGGCGCTGGCGGCTTCGGTGATTCCCTTCATCGAACGCTTGCTGCACCCCTCGGCAGATGCCGGATACATCAGGGAACTGACCGAGGAGATAGAGCGTCTGGGCGGCGTGCTGACCCAATGGATACAGATACAGAAGGGGCAGCTCAACGTGGGCATCACCACCTTCGCCCTGCAGCCGCTGCTGGACACCATCGCCCTCAACCGGCCCACCTTCGAGCGCCAGGGCATCACGCTGACCGTGCCTCAGACGGAGGCCGAGGTGAAGGCCGACCGCGTACTGACGCTCTTCATGCTTAACACCCTCTGCGACAACGCCCGTAAATACACGCCCGAGGGCGGCCGGGTGGATATTGAAGTGGAGGAGACGGAGCAGTATGTGGAGATTGCCGTGAAGGACAGCGGCTGCGGATTTGACGCTGCAGATGAAGGGAAAAAGGGGCACGGCTTCGGGCTGCTCAACTGCAAAGGCATCATCCAAAAATACAGAAAGATGTCCAAACGTTTCGCCGTGTGCGACATGGGCCACGAGAGCGAAGCGGGGAAGGGAAGCCGCGTCTGGTTTCGCCTGGCCCGCATCCTGGTGGTGACTGGAGCGTCACGACTGGGAGGCCTACAAGCGACACAACGACGAGTGCGTCAGGTTGCACCACGAGCTGACCCGCGACCCCAACCTGCCACTGTATGCGCAGCGCATAGAGCTGATGCGGCGACTGGGTCAGGTGTTCATTCTGGTGGCGCTGGTCATGGCGCTTTTCTCGCTGACCATATTCTCGCTGATGGTCCACCGAGTGCGCCGTCAGGCCGTGCTCAAGCTGGATGCGGAGAACACGCTGGAGGAAGCGAGGGAGAGGGTGGCGCGTCTTGGCTACGAAGTGGACCGCCTCTACTGTCAGAACCAGATTCTGGACAACTGCCTCTCCACCATCAAGCACGAGACCATGTATTATCCGGCCAGGATACGGCAGATGCTGGAAAGCGCCACACGCGAGCAATTGCATGAAGTGTGCAGTTACTACCGGAAGATCTACGGCATGCTCACGATGCAGGCCGAGAGCCAGCTGCAGGAGCCGGTGTTCAGGCGGCAGACGGTGCGCTTGGACGAAATCATCAAGGGCGCTCCGCGGGTGGAGGTGATCGGTGACGCCATGTTACTCGGGGAGCTGCTGAAGCGTTTGGGCGGCGGCTTGTTTACGGTCACAGAGAGAGAGAAAGACGTGCTGGTGAGCACGGCGAACGGCAGCAGGGCCGACGAGCACCAGTTCATGGCTACGGCCGACAACTTCGACGCCATGGTCGCC